>NZ_BQIJ01000003.1:0-455980 GCF_021602465.1 Pseudomonas urethralis | reverse complement strand
ACTATGTGATTTCTCGCATGGCCACTTGTGATGCTGATAATCTTTGTGACTATCAGTCCGTACTCACAAGCACCCACACGAATTGCTTGATTCGATTTGTTAAAGAGCGTTTGGCCAAGAGCGTTTCATCTCAACCGAGGCGCGCATTCTACGCTTTCCTCATTTGCTGTCAAGCATTTATTTTGAAGTTTTTCAAAACCGCTTTCTTTCAAAAGCCTTCAACTTCAACAACTTACGCTTGCCTCGTTGCGTTCAACGCTGCGAGGAGGCGAATAATACGCGCTTTGAAATCAGAGTCAACACCTTGATCTGAAAAAACTTTAGAGGGTCGTCTGCAGCGACCTGGCAACTAAATGCATGCTGCACCGCTCTGTAGAGAATCCCCCCTTGGAGCGTAACGACCATGAGCGATGCGCAGAGCGAAAAGACCCCTGGCCTGTCGGCGGATGAAGAGAAGGAAGTCAGCCATAACCAGCCGCCGCGGGCTGCGGTACTGCACGAGATCATTCGATACCAGGGCGACCAGGAACTGGAGCGCACACTCGCTGCACTCTGGTGGTCTGCCCTTGCCGCCGGCCTGACCATGGGCCTGTCACTGATGGCCATGGGGCTGTTCTATGCGCGGTTGCCCGAAGGCGGGAGCGCCCAGGTCATCGCCAGCATTGGCTACAGCGCCGGCTTTCTTGCGGTGATCCTGGCACGCCAGCAACTCTTTACCGAAAACACCCTCACCGCCGTGCTGCCGGTCATGACCACGCCAAGCCTGGCCAACCTCGGGCGCTTGCTGCGGCTGTGGGGCGTAGTGCTGCTCGGCAACCTGGCGGGCACCTTGCTGGTAGCCTGGGTAATGCTCGAACTGCCGATCTTCGACAGCAAGACCGACGTGGCCTTCCTCGAAGTCGGGCGCAAAGTCATGCAGAACGACATCAGCCAGATGTTCGCCAAAGGCATCGTTTCGGGTTGGATGATCGCCACCATGGTCTGGATGATCCCGTCCATGGAGCATGCCAAGATCTGGATCATCCTCATGATCACCTACCTGATGGCGCTGGGCGACTTCACCCATATCGTCGTGGGTTCGGTGGAAGTGTCCTACCTGGTGTGGGCGGGCGACGAAACCTGGCGCAGCTTCTGGCTGGAGTTCGCCTTGCCGACCCTGGCGGGCAATATCGTAGGCGGCAGTTTCATCTTTGCCCTGATCAGCCATGCTCAGGTGCGCAGCGACAGCGGCAAGCCGCCATCGCAGCTATTAAAGGACGAAGAGCGTCGACAAGGCCGGAATTGAACTCAGCGCGCTGCCAATGCCCGTTCGACCGCCCTGCCCCGCTGATGCGTGGGGTGCGGCTGCCACCAGTTCTGGCCCTCATGGGGAGAGTCGATACTTACCCGTTCGCCCATCTGAGGCGTGCTCAGGCGCACCTGGGCCGCCGCTGCCAGGGCGACAATACGTTCGAACGGCTCCTGCCACCCGTGGATGGATAGGTCGAAGGTGCCGTTATGGATCGGCAGCATCCAGCGCCCGCGCAGATCCAGATGTGCCTGCAGGCTCTGCTCTGGTTGCATGTGCACGTTGGGCCAGGCCACGTTGTAGGCACCGGTCTCGATCAATGTCAGGTCGAACGGCCCGAAGCGCTCGCCGATTTCGGCAAAACCCTTGAAGTAACCGGTATCACCGCTGAAGTAGACCCGCGTCTGGTCGTCTATCAGCACCCAGGAAGCCCACAAGGTGCGGTTGCTGTCGAACAGGCCGCGTCCTGAAAAATGTTGCGCGGGCGTGGCGACGAAACGCACACCCTCGACTTCGGTTTCCTGCCACCAGTCCAGTTGCACGACTTTTGCCGCAGGCACTCCCCATTCGATCAGCAAGTCACCCACCCCGAGCGGCGCCAGAAAGCGCTCGGCACGCAGGGCCAGTCGGCGTATCGCCTGCTCATCCAGATGGTCGAAATGGTCATGGGACAGAATCACCGCCGTCAGCGGCGGCAACTCATCCAGCCCCAGCGGTGGCGCATGAAAGCGTAGCGGCCCGGCCCATTGCACCGGCGAGGCGCGTTCGGCAAACACCGGGTCGGTAATGAAGTAGCGACCGCGCAGCTTGAGCAATACCGTGGAGTGGCCCAGGCGCCACAGGCTGTGGTCCGGCGCATCGAGCACCTGCTGGCGGGTCATCGGCTGCACGCTGATCGCGGTTGCCGGCCGGGTTTCCGGCGGCTTGCGCAGAAAAAGGTACTTGAGGCCGATGCGCAGCTTCTTGAGCACGCCATCCTGCGGCAGGCTGGCCTGGTTGTGAAAACGTCCGTCCCGCTGTGGCGCCGGTTGGTCGCCAGGATTAGCCGTGGGAGCCATGAGCAGCAGCACTCCAAGCAAGAGGAAAGGCTTCATGTTACCCCACTGGGATCACATCAACCGTGAATTGGCTTGTAAGGCCATTTTTCGTCGATGAAACACTGTTCGACAATATTCACGTGAGTTATGCGATAAACGGCACCCCAGCAGAAGAACAACGACCATGATGGACAATCGCAGCGGCAAGGGACTTTCTTTCGTCAAACGCATCTACTTGCCGCGTGTCATCGGCCTGGGGATCGGCCTGTTCAGCGTAGCCGCCGGCGTGGCACCGCTGACGCCGCCAACCTGGGTCTGGGTGCTATTACTGTTCAACGGTCTGCTGTGGCCCCATGTTGCCTATCTATGGGCAACACGTTCGGCAGCCCCTTATCAGGCCGAACAACGCAACCTGCTGCTGGACTCACTGCTGGGTGGCTTCTGGACCGCGGCCATGCACTTCAACCCGCTGCCAACCGTGACCGTGTTGTCGATGATGACCATGAACAACGTGGCCGCAGGCGGCAAGCGCCTGATCGTTCGCGGGGTAATCGCGCAGCTGGCCGGCATGCTGCTGGGTAGCGCGTTGCTGGGCACCGGGCTAGAGCTGAACGCCACGGCGCTGCAGATCTACGCTTGCCTGCCAATGCTGACCCTCTACCCGATGGCACTGGGCTGGGTCTGCTACCGCCTGGCGATCAAGCTGGGAGAGCACAAGCGCCGCCTCAGCGCCCTGAGCCTGACCGACAGCCTGACCGGCCTGCTTAATCATGGAGCCTGGAAAGACCTGCTGCTGCTCAGGTTCCAGGCCTGCCGGCACCAACCCTCCGCGGTCGTGATCGCACTCATCGACATCGATCACTTCAAGACCATCAACGACACCTTCGGCCATGTGGTCGGTGACTGTGTGCTGCGCCAGATGAGCGAGGCGCTCAAGCGCACCCTTCGCGAATCCGATCAAGCCGGGCGTTACGGCGGCGACGAGTTCTGCGTGATCCTGCCCGACGCCAGTGAGGCCCAGGCCTGCCAGGCCATGGAGCGTTTGCGTGAGCACGTCGCCAGCTACCGCAACCCACAGCTGCCGCACCTGCGCATCAGCTTGAGCATCGGCCTGGCGGCTTTCCACGCCGACCTGCAATCCGCCGAGCACTGGCTGGAGCAGGCCGACAAGGCACTGTACAGCGCCAAGCGCCGCGGGCGCGACCAGATCAATTTCGCCCAAGGCGAGGCCACCGCGCTCAGGCTGGCCTATCCTGACTGAGCCTCCTTGCTGATTGCCCGGCTGGGAGTTGCAGTCAACAAGGAGTCGTTTGCGCATGGCCAGGACCGCCAGCCCTCTCCCTCACCTTCACGTCCGTCGTCTGATCGGCTTTTTCTGCGTGGTGTTCGGCGTGGTCTGCCTGATCACCCTCGGCGCACTGTTCAACATCGCGTCCACCCTCGACCAGCAGGAAAAACAACGCAGCGCCTTCCATGCCAGCCAGGCGCTGGAACAACGCCTGCTGGCCTCACGGCAGTTTCTGTCCAGCTATGCAGTGTGGGACGCTGCCTTCGAGCACCTGGCAGGCAAGGTCGACTGGCACTGGGCCTATGAAGAAAAGAACGTCGGCGAATCGCTGTACAGTGCCAGCGGCTACGAAGGTGTGTTCGTGGTCGATGACCAGCACACCCGCTACGCGCTGTTCAAAGGTGCGCCTACCGAGGCAGCAGCGGGCAGTTTCATCGATGCGCCCCTGCCTGAAATCATCGCGGCCGCACGCTCAGCCGCCAGCGCTCGCGGGCAGGTCAACCGTTTTGTCCTGTTCAACAACTGGCCGGCGGTACTCAGTGCTGCCGCCGTGCGCCCGGACAAGGACGTTACCGCAGCAGAGGTGAGCCAGGCACCGGTCATGCTGTTCATCGACCAGCTGACCGAAGCCAAGCTCGCGCACCTGGGCGAAGTGGCTGGCCTTGCGCACATGCATATAGAAAAGAACGAGGAGCCCGAGCCCGGTCGCCAGCAGATTGCCTTGGGCGACACCGGTTATCGCCTGGCCTGGACCAGCCCGGTGCCCGGTCGGCAGCTGCTCTGGGCCGTACTGCCGCCCTTGCTCTGCGCGCTGCTGATACTGGGCTTGGTGATGCTCTACCTGTTTCGTCTGGCATTGCGCAACGCCCGCGTCATCGACCTCAGCCTGCAGCACCTGCAAACGAGCAATCAGGCTCTCGAGGCCAGTGAGCAACGTTTTCGCGCAGTAGCCGAGGCCTGCTCCGACTGGATCTGGGAAACCGACCGACAGCAACGGCTCACCTACCTTTCCCAGCGCTTCGTCAGTGTTACCGGCGACCCGGTCGAGACATGGCTTGGCCAACCCCTCAATCAACTGCTCAGCTGCGAAACCACGCCGTTATCAGCCTGGCTCGATGGGCAGATCGAGGCCGACTCGGAACAACCGGCCAACCTGCGTTGCGCCTACCCCGACCACAACGGCCTGAGCCGCTATTGCCGCATATCGGCACGGGCCATCAAGCTCGACGGCAAGCCCGTCGGCTTTCGCGGTACGGCCAGCGATATCACCGACGAAGTCGAGGCCCACGCGCGCATACAGCACCTGTCGTTGCACGACCCACTGACCGGCCTGGCCAATCGCAACAAGCTGGCCAGGCACCTCGAACAGGCGCTGTTGCGCGGCAGCGACTCATCGCCGCTGACCTTGCTGCTGCTCGACCTGGACAACTTCAAGCCGATCAACGACTCCCTCGGCCATACCGCAGGTGATGCCGTGCTGCAGGAAGTGGCTGCACGCCTGCGCGACACCACACGCGACGTCGACCTGGTGGCGCGCCTGGGCGGTGATGAGTTCGTCCTGGTACTGCAAGGCTTGGATAACCGCAGCGAAATCGACCGCCTCTGCCGGCGCCTGATCGAACTGCTGCAGCAACCCATTGCGTTTGAAAACCAGCAACTGGACATTGGTGTCAGCATCGGCATTGCCCAGACGCGCGAGCCGGGCTTCGATGCTGGCGAGCTGATCCGCTGCGCCGATATCGCCCTGTACCAGGCCAAGGTCGATGGCAAGGGCACTTGGCGCTACTTCGCTGCCGCGATGAACCAGCAGATCCAGTACCGCCGCCAACTGGAAAACGATTTACGCCGCGCCCTGAAGAACAACGAGCTCGTCCTCCACTACCAGCCACGCTATCGCCTGAGCGATTTGCGCATCGTCTCGGTCGAGGCCTTGCTGCGCTGGCAGCACCCGCAGGAAGGCCTGCTCGCGCCGGATACCTTCATCCCGTTGGCCGAGCAAAGCGGCCTGATCGTTGCCCTCGGCCGCTGGGTGCTGAGCGAGGCCTGTCGCAGCGCGCGCGACTGGCCCGCCCCTCTGCTGGTTTCAGTAAACCTGTCACCTGCGCAATTCATGCGCAGTGACGTGGTCGCCGACATGCGCGAAATCCTCTTGCAATCCGGCTTTCCTGCTCAGCGGCTCGAGCTGGAAATTACCGAGAATGTGATGCTCAACAACATCGAAGGCGCCCTCGGCACCATGCTTGCGCTCAAGGAACTGGGCGTGCGGCTGAACATGGATGATTTCGGCACCGGCTATTCCTCGCTGGGCTACCTGCGGACCTACCCGTTCGACAGCATCAAGATCGACAAGCGTTTCATCGCCGGCCTGGCCAACAACACGGGAAGCGACCGCGCCGTGGTACAGGCGATCATCAACCTGGGTGAGGCGATGGGGCTGACAGTGACGGCCGAGGGCGTGGAGACCGAGCAACAATTGCTGGCACTGCAGAACGACCGCTGCCATGAAGTGCAGGGCTATTACCTGAGCCGGCCTCTGGACAAGGCCGGCTTCGAGCGATTGTTGCAACAGGAGCCTGGCTGGGCCGCAAACGCCTCTTGAACCGCGGCTCAGCGCAGCGAGCGCTCAGCCACGATTTCCGGAAGGTCACTGCGCCGAAGGTAGATGCGCAACGGCTCGCCAATGTTCAGCCGGTCGTCCACATGCTGCTCCAGCAACAGTGCCAGACGCTCCCGGCACAGCGCCATGCGCGCGTCCTGTTGCGGCCGCCAGACGAACTCGCTGCAGGGGGTGATGCTGTCATCCGCCACGTCCATGCCGAACGCGTCCTCGGAAAACCGCACGATATGGACGCCGCGCTTGCGATGAAAACCGACAAAGCCATTGAGCTGGTCGGCAGCGCTGCAGATGTCTTGGGAAGTGATGGCCATGACGTAACCTCGCAAATGAACGGAAGTGACGCACGCCAGGCAGGTAACGGTCGCCTCTGATGGGCGACGCGCAGTCGGCAGCCTAGCTCATGTGCTCATCGTTGTGCCAAGGTTTTCGTTGCCCGGCAGCGGGTCGACCTGCGACGCCAGCAACCCGCCCAGCCAGCTCATGAAAGCCTGGACACGGCGTGGTACATGGCGTTGCCGGGCATACAACAAGGACACCGGCATGGCCTGGGCCTGCCAGCCGTGCATGACTTCTACCAACTCGCCGCTTGCCAGGTGATGCGCGACACCCACTGCCGGCACCTGGATCAAACCAAGGCCCGCCAGGCATGCCGCCGAATAGGCCTCGGCGTTATTGACCGTGACCGCGCCGCCCATGGGCTGAAAGCACACCTGGCCACCCTGCACGTATTCAAAACCGGCACTGCGCGCCCCCAGGTTGCGCACATAGTGAACCAGGCAGTGCCCGGCCAGGTCTTCCAGGCGCTGCGGCACCCCGCAACGGGCAAGGTAGGCGGGGCTGGCGCAATTACGCATGCTCAACTGGCCGACAGGCCGCGCCACGACATCCAGGTCGCTCAGCGCACCGATGCGCATCACACAGTCGAACCCTTCGCGCAGCAGGTCAACGTGTCGATCGGTGCAACTGATCTCCACCTCCAGCCTGGGAAACCGTGACAGGAACTGCGGCAAGGCTGGAATGATCACCCGGCGGGCCATCATGGTCGGCATGTCGATCCGCAGGCAGCCGGCCAGTTCGGCATCATCGGCACGGAACAGGCTCTCGATCTCGTCCATGCCCGACAGCAGATCCTTGCTGCGCTCATACAGCAGAACACCGTCCTGGGTCGCCTGGACGCGCCGCGTGGTGCGGTTGAACAGGCGCGTGCCGAGTAATTGCTCAAGCGCCCTGACCTGCTCCGATACCGTCGAGCGTGGCAGGCCCAGGCTGTCTGCCGCCAGGGTGAAGCTGGTCAATTCGCTGACCCGAACAAACGTGCGCAGCAGTTCCAGCTTGTTCATCTTCACCCCGACTGTTCGAAACACACGAACAGTATTTCCGATTCTGCTGGATTTAACAGCCGTAACGCGATCAATAACCTGTCCCTCATCCACCACCCAAGAGGGATACGACATGACTCGCAAGATCGCGCTGATCACTGGCGCCAGCCGTGGCCTGGGCCGCAATGCCGCCGAGCATCTGGCTGCCCGCGATATCGACATCATCGGCACCTATCACAGCAAGGCTGACGAGGCCCAGCAGGTGGCCAAGGTCCTCGAAGCGGCTGGCGCCAAGGCTGTCATGCTGCAACTGGACGTCGGCGACTGCAGCAGCTTCGCCAGCTTTGCCGAACGCCTGGGCACGACCTTGCAGCAACGCTTCGGCCGTGAGCGCTTCGATTTCCTGGTCAACAACGCCGGTATCGGCCTGAATGTGCCGTTCAGCGAAACCACCGAGGCACAATTCGACCAGTTGCTGAACATTCAGCTCAAAGGGCCATTCTTCCTCACCCAACGGCTGCTGCCGTTGCTGGTCGATGGCGGGCGGATCGTCAACGTGTCGTCCGGGCTCGCGCGTTTTGCACTGCCCGGGTATGCCGCCTATGCGGCCATGAAGGGCGCGATGGAGGTATTGACCCGGTATCAGGCCAAGGAACTGGGGGCACGCGGCATTCGGGCCAATATCCTCGCGCCGGGGGCGATCGAGACTGACTTTGGTGGCGGTGTTGTGCGCGACAACCAGCAGGTCAATGATTTCATTGCCGGGAATACTGCGCTGGGGCGGGTCGGGTTACCGGACGATATCGGCGCTGCCATTGCGCTGCTGCTGGATGAAGGCAATGGCTGGATTACCGGGCAGCGGCTGGAAGTGTCGGGCGGGATGTTCCTTTAAGGCCGCAAAGACGGGGCCGCTTTGCGGCCCCCATGGCCTCATCGTTCCGCCTGATGCTCATGCACCTGCACGCTGGCGGTCATTCCCGCGCTCAGGTGCACGTCCTCAGGAATCTGGTCCAGCCTGATCCGTACCGGTATGCGCTGCGCCAGCCGCACCCAGTTGAAGGTCGGTTCCACCACCGGCAGCAGTTGGCTGTCCGGGTTGCTGTTGCTGTCGGTGATACCACGGCTGATGCTTTCCACATGGCCCTGCATGGCATTGCCTGCGCCCATCAGCCAGACCTTGACCTCGTCGCCAACCCGAATGCGCGGCAGCTTGGTCTCCTCGAAATAGGCCTGGATGTAGAACGTCGAATCATCCACCAGGGCCATCACCGATTGGCCGGTATTGACATAGTTGCCCTCGGCCAGGCGCAGGTTGGTGATATGCCCGCTACGCGGCGCCCGCACTTCGCTGCGCGCCAGGTTGATCTTCGCCACCTGCAACTGGGCTTCGGCCTCGTGCAGTTCACCACGGGCTATGGCGGCGTTGATCTGGGCGTTTTCGCGCAGCTCGGCACTGATCGCCTCCGGGCCCAAGGCCGTGCGCCGCGCCGCTTCACGTTCACGCAGGTGCAACTGCTGGGCGCGGGTTTCAGCCACCGCGCTGGCCTGGTCGAAGGCGGCCTGGAAGCGCTCGCGATCAATGCTCATCAACAGGTCGCCCGCCTTGACCTGCTGGTTGTCCTGCACCTTGAGCTCACGCACCCATCCAGACACATCCGGGGCGATCACCACCACATCGGCGCGCACCCTGGCATCACGCGTCCACGGCGTGAGCATGTAGTACTGCCAGAGCTTGAAACCGGCCAGAACGGCAATGGCGACCACGCACAGGGTCACCAGGACACGAACGACAGCACGCATCGAATCACTCCTTACAAAGGCCCCAGCAGGCGAACCACCAGGAACAGCACACAAACGAACAACGCCGTGTCGAACAGCGCTTCATGCCAGATCCAGCGCCCCAACGGTGTGGCCTGCACCAGCAGGCGCAGCACGCCGGTCAGCGCCAGCGCCATCAGCACGTAAATCAGGAACGGGCTGAGCAGCACACCGCCCAGCTCCCACTCACGCAAGCCCATGTTCATCCCCCTGCGAACGGCACCATTTTCCCCAGCTCTTCTGCAACTGCAGCACCGCACCTTGGGCAAGGCGCAACGGGTCACTGGCCGGCGCTCGTTGCAAAGCCGCGATGAACCGCTCGCTGGCCGCATCCAGGCGCTGCTCGCGGCCTACCGCCGGGCCTTTGGCCAGTACCGCTTCGACCTGCTGCAGGTACTCGCGCTCCGCAGCCCCCAACGGCACCTGGGCCACCGCCAGGCACATGCGCAGATGCACCAGTTCGTCACCGATATCCAGCCCATGCAATCCGTCATCCCAACGCTTGCGCTCGGTGGCCGGCAATTCGCTGGCATGCCGGGCCAATTGCATCAGGCGGTCGGCCATGCGCCCGCCAAACCAACTGTCGGCACCGCGCAGATCGCGCCGTGTCAGGCGCACCAGGTCACTCTGGGTCGCGGCGCGCAGGCGCCGGCCAAGCCAGGCCGGGTGGCGGAACACCAGCAGGCGGAACGCCAACACGGCGGCGCCCACGCCCACCAACATGGCCAGGGCGCTGTTGAGCATGGTCGCCACCCCGAAGGTCATGGCATTGAGCGGTGACACCAGGACGATGAAGTGCAGGCAGTAAGAGGTCGCGGTGGCACCGGTACGCGGATGGGCCATGCCCAGCGCACCAAAGAACAGCGGCACGCCCATGCCCAGGCAGAGCATGGCGAAGCTACTCCACTGCGGCAGGATGATCTGCCCGACCAGAAAGGCCGTCGGGATCGCCAGGAAGATGCCGCGCAAGAAGCTCAGACCGATCTGTGCGCCATTCTCGCGGCTGGCGAACAGGCTACAGACCACGCAGGTCAGCACCAGGCCGCCCGGCGCCGACGGCCAGGCAGTGGCCAGCCAGAAGCTGCTCATGACCAGGAAGGCCAGGGCGCTGCGTGAACCGAACAACAAAGCCAGCGACCAGTCGCGGTGCGCCGCCAGGCCCTGGGCGACATCCTTCGGTGCCCTGCCCGCCTCGACATCGTCCAAGGCCTGGGTAGCAGCCATGGCGAAGTCCAGCAACAAGGCCATGCGTGCCAGGCAGAAGTGCTCGGCAGAGCTGATCTGCTCGTCATGCGCGGCGTCCCAGATGCGCTGGCGCAACACCAGCAGGCTCGGCTGATCAGGTTTGACCAGCAGGGCTCGCAGCTCTTCGAGCCAAGGACCGAGGTGCGCGGCTTCGCGCTCGTCCAGCTGCCGCCACTGCCGACGGACCGAGCGTGAAATGCGCAGCAACACCATGAGCTTCTGGCTCAACCCGCGAATGGCCTTGGCCCGCAGCCGGCCGCGTCGTCCCTCGAACCAGGCGTGCTCACGCTGGGTATCGATGGCGACTATACGGCCGAGGCTGTCCAGCAACCCTTTGCGTGCTTCATCTTCGCCGCCGAGCATGGCGCTTGCCGCCTGCAGGCCATTCTGCCAGGCCTGACGAGCCTGCCCGGCGAGCTGCTGCTCGACCCGCATGGGCCAGATCAGCGCACTGCTGGCCGTGGCGCAGAAGATACCCAGGCAGATTTCGGTGCAACGTGCCACCGCCTGGTCGAACACCTGCAAGGGATGACTGATGGCAGGCAAGGCGATGATGGCGGCGGTATAGCCGGCCAGCACGAACGAATAGGCCCAGGCACTGCGCAGCTGTGTGGAGGCCGCCGTGCACAGGGCCAGCCACAATGCCAGGGTGATCAGGAACAACCAGGGGGCCTGGGCGAACAGGCCGATGAACACCACCGACATCAGCGTGCCGACCAAGGTACCCGCCAGCCGCGCCAGGCCCTTCTGCACCACCATCCCGGACAACGGTTGGGCGACGATGAATGCGGTCATCAATGCCCAGGACGGTTGCTCCAGCCCCCAGCGCATGGCCAGCCACAGTGCCAGGCCCGCACCTAGCAGGGTCTTGATGGCGAACTTGATGGCAAGGCTGCTGGGTGCGAAAAGGGCCTGGAAGGTGATGGGCACGTAACGGACCTTGTGGGGGTGTATTGATAAACGATAGACAACCTAGCGAAGGATACTCACGCGACGATTAATTAGCTAGCTAATCATCTTTGACGACAAAAACGCAGGCAAAAAAAAAGGCGACCGAAGTCGCCCTAAATGCCTTGCGTGCTCGTGGATCCGGAAGGTCAGCGTGGCTTGCGCTTCTGTGCGTCCTTCCAGATGAAAATGCCCAGACCGGCAAAGAATGCAAACATCAACCCGACCGTTACCACGCCCGCGATAACCACATTGTCGAAGAACATGCTGGCCTCCCGATTCGTTTGCCGTTGTCCGATGGATGCAAGGTAACGAATACGGCGGCGGGGAAAATTGATCAGAGTCAATGCTGCCCGGGACCGGGCACGCGAGGCGGGTGCAGGTTTGACCTGCGTCAAGTTTCAGCGCTTCTTGGGCTTGCCCTTGGGCTTCTTTTTCTTCGCGGTGGCAAGCGGCATGGCCTGCTCGAACGCCTGGCGCACTTCGTTCAGGCGTTTTTCCTTGAGGTCATGGATGCGCTTGGCGCGCTCGGCATCGAAGTCGATGAGGTTGTCTTGGCTCATGGGTGGGCTCGACGATCTACAGAGACTTGCATGATGAAGCCAGGCGCTGGCCGTGACCAGCCCCGCGTCAGACTTCGATATCGACCAGCAGGCCCTGGCGCGGATGATCACCGATCAATGGCGCCACCGGCACGGTGTTGTCGGCGTTGACTTCATCGCCAGGCACGGCGCTGTAACGCTCCTCATCACCCTTGTTGTTGCGCCGCTGCTGGCGGCGCTGCTCTTCACGCAGCAGCAAGGCTTGCTCCTGGGGATCGCGCTGCTGCTTGAGGTCGATGGCGCTTTCGTTGGACGAAGGCTGCACAGGCACCACCGGCTTGATGTCGGGGGTCTGTTTGACCGGGTCATGTTGCGAGGTCACGGGGGCAGCACTGAGCGGGATGATCGGCGGCAGCATGGAAATTCTCCTGTGCCCACTGTATCGGCCATCCGTTAGCCAGCTTGAGCGTCAAAGGTGAGGACGTGCGGCCACCACAGCCGCACCTTGCAAGTATCGACCGCCGTTACTCGGCTTCATCCTCGGGGTCATCGTCTGCTGGCGGGCTGGCTTCGCTCCAGGGCCGCTTGTAGACCTGTTGCCAGACCGCATCCATGTGCTCACGCAGCACCTGGGGCGCGTTCTTCAACGAAGCGCTGTCTTCACGTTCGCCACCAACCGGCTCTTCACCTGCCGGGGTGATCAGCGACTGGCCAGTGATGGTGTAGGCATTCTGCCCTTCGCGCATCTCGATGGCGATGTCATGCGGGTCGATGCCACCACCACAGAAGGCGTGGCTGGCCACGGTCACTTCGGCGACGCCGTCCTTGTTCAAGTCACTGACATCACTGACATCGGTATAGAAGTCGACATCCAGGTCCAGCCCTGGGCAGGTGGTTTCCTGCTCGATCTGCCAACGCGGCTTGAACGCATCACCCTCGGCGGTGCGACCATACAGGGTGGCCTTCAGCACCACCTTGTCGACCTCCTGCTCGGACTCGGCATCAACTGCCTGGCCATCGCTGCGGCTAAGCACCAGCAGCCCTTCGCCGTCGCGGTCACGGAAATGGACGCTCTTGATCGGCGTCTGCACGCCCAGCACTTCGAGCTGCTCGACGGGGATCGCAGGCAAGGTTTCGAAATTTTTCTGCTCACAGGCGGCCAGCAGCAAGCTACCTATGGCCAGGGAAGTGTGCAACCAGCGGTGCTTGAGCGGCATATCGGTGCGTAGCCCTCGTCAGCAAGACGGTATTCTGCAATGAAACAGCTAGACTCATGGACTTCTGGTCTATGGTCCGCCCGGCCTATCCGTTAACATAGCCGGCTTTTTCATCGCGGGAGTTCAGGCAGTATGGCGCAGCAGTATCAACCGGGGCAACGCTGGATCAGCGACAGTGAAGCGGAGCTTGGCCTGGGGACTATCCTGGCGCAGGATGGCCGCCTGTTGACCGTGCTCTACCCGGCCACTGGCGATACCCGCCAGTATTCCCTGCGCAATGCGCCGCTGACCCGCGTGCGTTTCTCTCCGGGTGACCAGATCACGCACTTCGAAGGCTGGAAGCTGACCGTCCGCGAGGTCGAGGACATCGACGGGCTGATGGTCTACCACGGCCTGGATGGCCAGAACCAGGCGCGCACCCTGCCGGAAACCCAGCTGTCGAACTTCATCCAGTTCCGCCTGGCCAGCGACCGCCTGTTCGCCGGGCAGATCGACCCGCTGTCGTGGTTCAGCCTGCGCTACAACACCCTGCACCACACCAGCAAGCAGATGCAGTCGTCGCTTTGGGGCCTGGGCGGTTGCCGTGCGCAACCGATCGCCCACCAGCTGCACATCGCCCGCGAAGTCGCCGACCGCAGCGCTCCGCGTGTATTGCTGGCCGACGAAGTGGGCCTGGGCAAGACCATCGAAGCCGGCCTGGTGATTCACCGCCAGCTGCTGTCGGGCCGCGCCAGTCGCGTGCTGATCCTGGTCCCGGAAAACCTCCAGCACCAATGGCTGGTGGAAATGCGCCGGCGCTTCAACCTGCAGGTCGCCCTGTTCGACGCCGAGCGCTTCATCGAAAGCGACGCCAGCAACCCGTTCGAGGATGCCCAGTTGGCGCTGGTCGCCCTGGAATGGCTGGTCGATGACGAAAAGGCCCAGGACGCGCTGTTCGCCGCGGGCTGGGACCTGATGGTGGTCGATGAGGCGCATCACCTGGTGTGGCACGAAGATCAGGTCAGCGCTGAGTACGGCCTGGTCGAGCAACTGGCGCAGGTCATCCCAGGCGTGCTGCTGCTGACTGCCACCCCCGAACAGCTCGGCCAGGACAGCCACTTCGCCCGTCTGCGCCTGCTCGACCCTAACCGTTTCCACGACCTCGCGGCGTTCCGCGCCGAGAGTGAAAACTACCGCCCGGTGGCCGAAGCCGTGCAAGAGCTGCTTGAAGAAGGCCGCCTGTCGCCCAAGGCCCATGCCACCATCCAAGGCTTCCTCGGCGCAGAAGGCGAAGCCTTGCTGGCTGCAGTCAACGATGGCGATACCCAGGCCAGTGCCCGCCTGATCCGCGAGCTGCTCGACCGCCACGGCACCGGTCGCGTGCTGTTCCGCAACACCCGTGCGGCGGTCCAGGGCTTCCCCGAGCGCCAGCTGCACCCCTATCCCCTGGCCAACCCCGCGCAATACCAGGACCTGCCCGCCGGCGAACACGCCGAGCTGTACCCGGAGGTGGCCTTCCAGGCCCAGGGTGACGTCAGCGATGACGAACGCTGGTGGCGCTTCGACCCACGGGTCGACTGGCTGATCGACACGCTGAAGATGCTCAAGCGCACCAAGGTCCTGGTGATCTGCGCCCACGCCGAAACCGCCATGGACCTGGAAGACGCCCTGCGCGTGCGCTCCGGTATTCCGGCCACGGTGTTCCACGAAGGCATGAGCATCCTCGAACGCGACCGCGCCGCGGCCTACTTCGCTGACGAAGAGTTCGGCGCCCAGGTGCTGATCTGCTCCGAGATCGGCAGTGAAGGCCGTAACTTCCAGTTCGCCCATCACCTGGTGATGTTCGACCTGCCAGCCCACCCGGACCTGCTCGAACAGCGTATCGGCCGCCTCGACCGGATCGGCCAGAAGCACACCATCGAACTGCACATCCCGTACCTGCAGGACAGCCCGCAGGAGCGCCTGTTCCAGTGGTACCACGAGGGCCTGAACGCCTTCCTCAATACCTGCCCGACCGGCAACGCCCTGCAGCACCAGTTCGGCCCGCGTCTGCTGCCGATGCTCGAAGGCGGCGATGCCAAGGCCTGGACTGCGCTGGTCAGCGAGGCCCGCGCCGAGCGCGAGCGCCTCGAGGCAGAGCTGCACAGCGGCCGTGACCGCCTGCTGGAGCTCAACTCCGGAGGTGCCGGCGAAGGCCAGGCACTGGTCGAGGCGATCCTTGAACAAGACGATCAATTCGCCCTGCCGATCTACATGGAAACCCTGTTCGACGCCTTTGGCATCGACAGCGAAGACCATTCGGAAAACGCCCTCATCCTCAAGCCAAGCGAAAAGATGCTCGACGCCAGCTTCCCGCTGGGCGACGACGAAGGCGTGACCATTACCTACGACCGCGCCCAGGCGCTGTCGCGGGAAGACATGCAGTTCCTGACCTGGGAGCACCCGATGGTGCAGGGCGGCATGGACCTGGTGCTGTCCGGTTCGATGGGCAATACGGCGGTCGCGCTGATCAAGAACAAGGCACTCAAGCCGGGCACCGTGCTGCTCGAACTGCTGTTCGTCAGCGAGGTGGTGGCGCCCCGCAGCCTGCAACTGGGCCGCTACCTGCCGCCAGCAGCACTGCGCTGCCTGCTCGATGCCAACGGCAACGACCTGGCTTCGCGGGTGGCGTTCGAAACCCTCAACGACCAGCTCGAAAGTGTGCCACGGGCCAGCGCCAACAAGTTCGTCCAGGCCCAGCGTGACGTGCTGGCCAAGCGCATCAGCGGCGGTGAAGCCAAGGTCCTGCCAGTGCACGTCGAGCGTGTGGCCGAAGCCCAGCGCCGCCTGGTCGCCGAAGCCGATGAAGAGCTGGCACGCCTGATTGCCCTGCAAGCTGTCAACCCGAGCGTGCGTGACAGCGAGATCGAAGCGCTGCGCAAGCAGCGTGAACAAGGCCTGGCGATGCTCGACAAGGCTGCGCTGCGCCTTGAAGCGATCCGTGTGCTGGTCGCCGGCTGATCGACTTGCCATAGGACTTGGGGGGGCGATTGCGCCCCTCCCGTTCGTTATGCCAACTGGCTATCAACGGCAGAACCAAATCGTTGAAGTCAAAGTGCCACTAGCCAGGAAGGTTCTACGACCTGTTTCTATACTGCCCCAGAACAGTCTCCACAGCGCTTGAACGGAGACGAGTGAAAACTCGAGCAAAGGGCAAGCAATGGAATGGCTGGGGCTGCAACTGTTCACCGAACTGCCGGCAACCGGGCGCATCGTCATTGACTGCCGCCATGAACCGCTGCTGATTCTGATTGCCTTCGCCGTGGCCAGCGCAGCCTGCTTTGCCACCCTCGACATGGCCGAGCGCCAATCCCATAGCGAACAGCGCGCAGCACAGCGGCAGTGGCGCATGCTCGGTGCCTGCTGCCTGGCTGGCGGCATCTGGGCCATGCATTTCATCAGCATGCTGGCCTTCCAGGCCCCACTGGAAAAGCACTACGACGTTTCGCTGACCGGCCTGTCACTGCTGATCGCCCTGATAGCTGCCTGGTTGGCAATGACCAGCCTCGACCGTACCCATATGCGCCTGCACCACTACCTGCAAAGTGCCTTGCTCATCGGCCTGGGTATCATCCTCATGCATTTCGTTGGCATGGCCGCGCTGCAGACCGGTGCTCAGCAGTACTACCAGACCACGCTATTGCTGAGCAGCGCCGCCATCGCCCTGCTCACCAGCCTTGCCGCCTTGCTGCTGGCCCGTTACTTCCGCAATGGCAGCGGCAACCTGCACCAGACCCTGAAATATGGCGCCAGTTTGCTGATGGCCGGCGGCATCGTTGCTACCCACTTCACCGCCATGGCCGCCATGACCCTGGTCATCCCCGCCTCTACCGCCCTGAGCCTGCCAACGAGCGACAACAGCCTGCAGCTGGGGCTGACCGTAGCCTTCATCACCTTGCTGATCAGTGGCAGCAGCATCAGTGCCGCCCTGGCCGACAAGAAGCTGCAGAGCAAGGAAGACGACCTGCGCCGTTATGGTGTCCTGCTCAGCCAGTTGGACCAGGCCCGCGAATCCCTGCAACAGGCCGCCCATTACGACGCCCTGACCAACCTGGTCAACCGCCGTGGTTTCAACCAGATTTTTGCCGAACGCCTGGCAGCACAGAACCCCGGCGAACACCGTCTGGCAGTGATGTTTCTCGACATCGACCACTTCAAGCGCATCAACGACAGTCTCGGCCACGATGCCGGCGACGAATTGCTCAAAGTGATCGCCAACCACATCAAGGCAGCCACCCGCAGCCACGACCTGGTCGCCCGCTTCGGCGGTGACGAATTCTGCGTGGTCACGTCGCTCAACAACCGTGACGAGGCACGCCACCTCGCACAGCGCATCATGCAACGGATGAAAGACCCGATTGACCTGGGCGGCCGGCGCATGGTCATGACCACCAGCATAGGCATCAGCATCTATCCCGATGACGGGCTGAACGCCGAAGAACTGCTCAAGCATGCCGACCTGGCCCTGTATCAATCCAAGGGCAGCGGCCGCAACAGCCTGCATTTTTTCAACAGCAGCTTGAAAAACCGCGCCAGCCTGGCCTTGCAACTGGAAGAGGAACTGCGCATCGCCCTGCTCGAAGAACGAGGGTTGTGCGTGCACTACCAACCCATTTTCGACGTGCGCACCGGCCAGGTGGCCAAGCTTGAAGCGCTGGTACGCTGGCAGCACCCGCTGCACGGGCTGATGGGGCCTGACCGGTTCATCAGCATTGCCGAAGCCAACGGCCTGATGGTCGACCTCGACCTGTGGGTGCTACGTCACGCCTGCCAGGACCTGGCCCGGCTTCAGCAGCACGGTTTTCCCAGCCTCAAGCTCACGGTCAATTGCTCGGCGGTGACCCTGGGCCATGAAACCCTGCCTAATGAAGTGGAAGTGGCGCTGTACCAGGCGGGCCTGGCACCTCGCCATCTTGAGCTGGAGGTCACCGAGCATGCATTGATGGGCGACATCGAGCACACCGTCAGCCTGCTCAAGCGCATTCGCGACCAAGGTGTCGGCCTGTCGATCGATGATTTCGGTACCGGCTATTCGTCGCTGGCCTACCTCAAGCGCCTGCCGCTGGACGTGCTGAAGATCGACCGCTCGTTTCTGCAGGACGTGCCCGACAGCCAGAAGGATCGCGAGATCATCCAGGCGATCATCGCCATGGCCCACACCCTGCACCTGGAGGTGGTCAGTGAAGGCGTGGAAACCGTCGAGCAGCACGAATTCCTGGCCTGCAATGGCTGCGACTATCTGCAGGGTTTTCTGCTCAGCCGCCCGCTACCGCTGAGCGAATTGCGCTCGCTGCTCGATCAGCTCGACCGCCAGGACGCTGTGTTCAGGCCTTGTTGCGATACAGCTCTACCAGGGTCGCCGGATCTTTTTGCAGATATCCCTGGCTACCGTGCAGGCGCATCAACTGCGCGGCAAGGCCACTGAGCGGCGTTGCCGTGCCCTGCTCGCGGGAGAGCTTGACGGCCCCGTCCAGGTCCTTGAGCAAGGTACGCACATGCCACTTGACCGGCTCGAAGCGGCTATCGGCCATCTGCGGTGCCAGGATCTGCAACGGCTTCGAATCGGCAAAGCCACCAGCGAGCGCTTCGGCGATTAGCGTGGCGTCAACGCCTGACTGTTCGGCCAACGCCACCACCTCGGCAATTACCAGCGCGTTGCAGGCCACGATCATCTGATTGCAGGCCTTGGTCACCTGCCCTGCTCCCACCCCCCCCATGTGCGTCACCCGCTGGCCGAGCACCTGCAGAACCGGGCGGGCCCGCTGCAGATCCGTGGCCTCGCCCCCCACCATGATCGCCAACGTACCCGCCTCGGCGCCTGGCGTGCCACCCGACACGGGCGCATCCAGCCAGGCCATGCCACACAACGCAGCCAGTTCGGCAGCCATCTCCCGCGTGGCAGTCGGCTCCAGGCTGGAGAAGTCCACCAGCAACTGCCCGCTGCGCCCGCCCTCGGCGATGCCTTGCTCGCCAAACACCACCTCCCGTACCACCGCCGTGTCGGCCAGGCACAGCAACACCATGTCACTGACACGGCTCAGCTCGGCCGGGCTGGTCGCCAGCCGCGCACCGGCGGCCACCAAGCTGGCGCATTTGTCCGGGCTGCGGTTCCAGACCATCAGCGGATAACCCGCCGCCAACAGGCGCTGGCACATCGGCAGGCCCATCAGGCCAATCCCGGCGAATCCCAACGAAGGCAGTGCAGTACTCATGAACGACTCCAGGCAGAAGATTAAAGAAGCGCGACAAACGGGCGATGCAATGCCAGCTCGACTGAAAGTTTCTTAAAACAAGTAAGGGAAACCCCTATCGCATCCGCAAATGGCGCACTGATAGAGTCGCGGCGTTTTGCGTGATGGCCATATGGCATAACCCTCTGATAATCACTTACACCAGGCAAATGGCGCACTATGACCTCTACGAACACTTCTGCCAATGCGGTCCCCGAGTCTTCGAGTCTCTCCCCCTTACCGACCGCCAATGGTGTTCGTGACACGCTGCCGGCACGCAGCTCACCGGCACAGCAGTACCTGTACTTCACCGAGCAGGACATGCAGCGGATCCTCGACAACCTCGACGGCCTGCGTGACCTGGTGTTTCCCGGTAACCAGCACATCGAAGAAGACGGCCCCCTGCGCCTGGAGCAGCAGTTTCCGTCGGTCTGCCTGATCGGCCTGGGCCGTTGCGGCTCGAACATCGCCCTGGACGTGGCGGAACTGGTCTACAACGCCCGTACCTTCTTCCTCAACGAGTTCAACAATGAAGACCGCATCAAGGGCGAGTCGGGCTACAGCCCGGCACGCTGGATCCGCCAGAACCTGCGCCTGGTGCAGAACAAGGGGGTCAAGCCGGTGTTCCTGGTCGAACCGCTGGTGATGCTGGGCGACCTGGACAAAGACATCGCCGGGCGTATCCGCTTCTCGCGCAAGGGCGAGCGTGGCGAGTTCCTGCGTGACTACAGCAAGATGAAGATCATGGACCTGTCCGAGGTGCATGCCGGGGGGGCCGGCAACGCCCCGATCCTCGGCCAGTACCTGGCCAAAATCATCCTCAACAAGGACACCCAGCGTTTCTCCAGCGCCGACTGGAAGCTGATCCATTCGTACCTGATCGACTCCTGCGGCATCAAGGCCAACCAATCGCGGCTGTACTTCTACATCTTCAGTGCCGGTGGCGGTACCGGTTCAGGCATGGCCTCGGAGTTCGGCCTGGCCCAGCAGTACTCGTACATGAACAAGACCTTCGACACCAAGCCTGCCGACGAGAACGACGGCAAGAGCGGCCACTCGTTCGTCTTCGAACCGATCTTCACCAGCGGCATTTGCGTGCTGCCCAATGCTACGGACCATCGCAGCGAGATGTCCGAGGCCCTGCACATCAACGCCGGCCGGCTGTTGTGCAAATACCTCTCGGAAGAATGGGACTTCTCGTACAACTTCGATAACGAAGACAGCAGCGAGGCCAGCGTGATGGGCCGTATCCGCCCGTGGAACGCGATGATGCTGATCTCCAACGACATCATGCGCTACGCCGAAGAAAGCGATGACGGCACCATTCACAACATCGACGTCAACGCGATGGAGAAGCACGCCAACCAGTACATCTCCCAGCAGATCTTCAACATCCTCACCGCCCAGGCGGTGACCACCGACTACGACCAGAACTACTTCCGCCGCGCCGGCATCGACATTGGCGAAACCATCCGCCTGGATGCCAACGACCTGTTCATGAGCCTGGCCGGCCCGGTGGCGATTGCCTATGCCGAATCGGTGGTGCCGGAAGTGCCCGCGCAAGGCACGGACAAGTTCAAGGTGTTCGAGCGCGAAAGCCCGCGCCTGGATATCGACGACCTGTTCTTGCGCTCCATCGACCTGCCGCACTTCAACAAGCAGACCCAGGCCATCGAAGGCATCAGCCTGCTACCGATCGAGTCGCGCCGTTACCGTGCGGCCCTGGAGCAATACCAGGCCTCCGGTTACGACGCCGCCGCGCTGCATGACCTGCACTTCTTCAAGAACTGCTCGTCGGTGGTGTCGATCGTCTCGCTGCCCAAGGACTACAAGCTGTCGTACATGGACCTGAACCGGCTCAAGACCCACCTCAACAGCCTGTTCCCCAACACCACGCTCAAGCGTTACGCCCTGGTGATCGGCGCCTCGGCCAACCTGTCACTGACCACCCTGATCGCCAAGAGCCCGTGCCTGTCGGATGATTTCCTGACCTTGATCGTGGCCTTCATCAAGCGCTGCTTCGCCCGCCCCCCATACCGCTTCGATGACACGCTGGACAACGCCATCCTCGAGTTCATTACCAGCGAGCACTTCGAGGAGGCGCGGATCGACGACCTGCTCAACGAGTTCGAAAACCCGGCGAAGATCCTCGATACCAACTGGTACGCGATCAAGCCGATGTACGAGAAGAAGTACCGCGAACTGATCAACGACAAGAGCCGCTTCGTGTCGATCAACGATATTCGCCTGTCGCGCGAATGCGTAAAGAAGGCGGTGAAGTACCTGCGTGAGATCTTCCGCCACCGCATCGGCAAGACCCGGGTGATTTCGCTCAACAACCATACCGGCCGGGTCGACTACTGACCCTCATGGGGCCGCCCGGCGGCCCCGATTACGCATGCCGTAAATTGTTACCGCAGCGCCGAAACAACCCACCACTGTTACCAACTTCCACCTTACGTGAGCGTCAACACGCACCGGCATTGGGCGGCTGTGTGATTTTACGCACTAAAAAAGCGCGTCGTTATTCCGCTTGCCTGGCCTGGATCACGATGAACGGCGAAACCACCACCGCCCATATCTCTGGATCGCGGCTTTGCAGGTCGAGTGCCTGCTCGGCGCTGACCGGCCCGACAGTGCCATCACTACGCCACTTGGCGAAGATCTCGCTGCGATTCTCGGCCATTGCCGCAGCAACCTCGATCAGGTCGAGACTGGGGTCGACCCAAATCAGGTCACCCTTGGCCCAGAAACGCTCCAAAGCCTTCCACTCGATTGTCGCCGTCTCGCCGAGCAATTTGGCATAGAGGGTGCTTGTTTGATCAGTCATGGGTTTGTACCCGCAAATTCGGCCAATGAAAAAAGGCCGGCATTTTTGCAGAAAAACCCGGTTTCAAATATGTAATTTGGTCGATTGGCCCCGAAGTTGTGGGGTGGGGCCGTAGATGCAGGCAAAGTGATGGCGCTTTTCTGTATCTTTGTGTCGATCATGCGACAACCCGCGAACCAGGCACTTTTTGCCCGCTTTTCAAGCGCGCGAACAGCGCTCTACACTGTACCGGTACAGTTCCGGGACATGTTCCGGGGGAAGGTGGGCATGCAGTATGGCGTGGCCATGCCGCATATCCCGCCCGGTCTGTAGCCCTGGCCGCCAGGACTATAAGAATTACAACAGAATGAGTGGAGCACTATGATCAAGATTTCCAAGCTGTTCGCCGCAATGGTACTGGCCGGGGTAGCCAGCCATTCGTTTGCCGCCGATACCATCAAGATCGGGATCGCGGGCCCCAAGACCGGCCCTGTGACCCAGTACGGCGACATGCAGTTCATCGGCGCCAAGCAAGCCATCAAGGATATCAACGCCAAGGGCGGCGTCGATGGCAAGCTGCTCGAAGCCAAGGAATACGACGACGCCTGCGACCCTAAACAGGCCGTGGCCGTCGCCAACAAAGTGGTCAACGACGGCGTCAAGTTCGTCATCGGCCACCTGTGCTCCAGCTCCACCCAGCCAGCGTCCGACATCTACGAAGACGAAGGCGTGATCATGATCACCCCGGCCGCCACCTCGCCGGAAATCACCGCTCGTGGCTACAAGCTGATCTTCCGCACCATCGGCCTGGACAGCGCCCAGGGCCCTGCGGCCGGCAACTACATCGCCGACCACGTCAAGCCGAAAGTGGTTGCCGTGCTGCATGACAAGCAGCAGTACGGTGAAGGCATCGCCACTGCGGTCAAGCAGACCCTGGAGAAGAAAGGCACCAAAGTTGCCGTGTTCGAAGGCCTGAACGCCGGTGACAAGGACTTCTCCTCGATCATCCAGAAGCTCAAGCAGAACAACGTCGACTTCGTCTACTACGGCGGCTACCACCCGGAGCTGGGCCTGATCCTGCGCCAAGCCAAGGAAAAAGGCCTGAACGCCAAGTTCATGGGCCCGGAAGGCGTGGGTAACGACTCCATCTCGCAGATCGCCCAAGATGCTTCCGAAGGCCTGCTGGTGACCCTGCCGAAGTCGTTCGACGCCGACCCGGAGAACAAGGCCATCGTCGACGCCATCAAGGCCGACGGCAAGGACCCTAGCGGCCCGTTCGTGTTCCCGGCCTACTCGGCCGTCGAGCTGATCGCCAAAGGCATCGAAGCCGCCAAGTCCGAAGACACCGACAAGGTGGCAGCTGCCATCCACGCCGGCAAGTTCAAGACCCCGACCGGCGAACTGTCCTACGACGAAAAAGGCGACCTGAAAGACTTCAAGTTCGTGGTCTACGAATGGCACTTCGGCAAGCCGAAGACCGAAGTCTCCCCTCAGTAACTGCGTGACTAATAGCTGACCTACGAGCCCACTGTGCGAGCAGTGGGCTTTGTTTTATGAGGTTCATGGGCCTGATCCCCGCGATCCGGGGGCCGACCCACCTGAAAATCTTAAAACCGTCACCCGCGGTTTCCTGGCCTTACCCCCGCCAGCGAAATGCAAATCAGGTTTTTAGGAGCGCTGTAATGCCTGAGATCTACCATTTCTTCCAACAACTGGTTAATGGATTGACCATCGGCAGCACCTATGCCTTGATCGCCATCGGCTACACGATGGTGTACGGCATCATCGGCATGATCAACTTCGCCCACGGCGAGGTATACATGATCGGTTCCTACGTGGCCTTCATCGCCCTGGCGGGCCTGGCCATGATGGGTATCCATTCGCTGCCGATCCTGATGACCGTCGCCTTCGTCGCGACGATCTGCGTCACCAGTGCCTATGGCTACAGCATCGAACGGGTTGCCTACCGCCCCCTGCGCAACAGCAACCGCCTGATCCCGCTGATTTCTGCCATCGGCATGTCGATCTTCCTGCAGAACACGGTCTTGCTGTCGCAAGACTCGAAGGACAAATCCATTCCCAACCTGATCCCGGGGAGCATCTCCTTCGGGCCGGGCGGCGCGGAAGAGGTCCTGGTTTCCTACATGCAGATCCTGGTGTTCGTGGTCACCCTGGTGGCCATGACCTGCCTGACCCTGTTCATCTCCCGTTCCCGCCTGGGCCGCGCCTGCCGCGCCTGTGCCGAGGACATCAAGATGGCCAACCTGCTGGGCATCAACACCAACAACATCATCGCCCTGACCTTCGTCATCGGTGCCGCCCTGGCGGCCGTGGCGGCCGTGCTGCTGAGCATGCAGTACGGGGTGATCAACCCCAACGCCGGTTTCCTGGTGGGCCTCAAGGCCTTCACCGCGGCGGTACTGGGCGGCATCGGCAGCATTCCGGGCGCCATGCTCGGCGGGCTGGTGCTGGGCGTGGCTGAAGCCTTCGGCGCCGACATTTTCGGCGACCAGTACAAGGATGTGGTGGCATTCGGCTTGTTGGTTCTTGTCCTGCTGTTCCGGCCGACCGGCATCCTCGGCCGCCCGGAGGTTGAAAAAGTATGAACAGAAATCTCAAACAGGCGTTCTTCAGCGCCTTGCTGGTGTGGGCCGTGGCCTTCCCGGTGCTGGGCCTGAAACTGAGCATCGACGGCATCAGCCTGGCGGTGCACAGCCAAGGGTCGTTCACCATCAGCATCATCGCCGTGTGTTCGGTGCTGATGTTCCTGCGCGTGCTGTTCGACAAGCAGTGGAATTCGGTGATGGGACGTCGCTCGGACCGCAAACTGATCCCGCCAGCCGTCAGCAACTACCTGACCCTGCCGAAAACCCAGCGCTATGTGATCATGGGCCTGATCGTCGCGGCCCTGGTATGGCCGTTCTTCGGCTCGCGCGGGGCGGTCGACATCGCCACGCTGATCCTGATCTACGTGCTGCTGGGCCTGGGCCTGAACATCGTGGTCGGCCTGGCCGGCCTGCTGGACCTGGGCTACGTCGGCTTCTACGCCGTCGGCGCCTACAGCTACGCGATGCTCTCGCACTACCTGGGCTGGAGCTTCTGGGTCTGCCTGCCGATTGCCGGCCTGATGGCTGCCACCTTCGGCTTCCTGCTCGGCTTCCCGGTGCTGCGCCTGCGCGGCGACTACCTGGCGATCGTGACCCTCGGCTTCGGCGAGATCATCCGCCTGTTCCTGCGTAACCTCACCGACTGGACCGGCGGCCCCAACGGCATCAGCAACATCCCCAAGCCGGAGTTCTTCGGCCTGACCTTCGAGCGCAAGGCTGCCGAGGGGATGCAGACCTTCCACGAGTTCTTCGGCCTGGAATACAACTCGATCAATAAGGTCATCTTCCTCTACCTGGTCGCCCTGCTGCTGGCGCTGCTGGCACTGTTCGTGATCAACCGCCTGCTGCGCATGCCGATCGGCCGCGCCTGGGAAGCCCTGCGCGAAGACGAGATCGCCTGCCGTGCGCTGGGCCTGAACCCCACCGTGATCAAGCTCTCGGCGTTCACCCTGGGTGCCTGCTTCGCCGGTTTCGCCGGCAGCTTCTTCGCGGCGCGCCAGGGCCTGGTGACGCCGGAGTCGTTCACCTTCATCGAGTCGGCGATCATCCTCGCCATCGTCGTGCTCGGCGGCATGGGCTCTCAACTGGGCGTGATTCTCGCGGCCATCGTGATGATCCTGCTGCCGGAGCTGATGCGTGAGTTCAGCGAATACCGGATGCTGATGTTCGGTGCGCTGATGGTGTTGATGATGATCTGGCGTCCGCAAGGCCTGCTGCCTATGCAACGTCCCCACATGGAGCTGCGTCGATGAGCCGCGAAATTCTGCAAGTCAGCGGCCTGAGCATGCGCTTCGGCGGCTTGTTGGCGGTCAACGGCGTGGGCCTGACCGTCAAGGAAAAACAGGTGGTGGCGCTGATCGGCCCGAACGGTGCCGGCAAGACCACGGTGTTCAACTGCCTGACCGGCTTCTACAAGCCCAGCGGCGGCACCATCCTGCTCGACGGCCAGCCGATCCAGGGCCTGGCCGGCCACCAGATCGCCCGCAAGGGGGTGGTGCGGACCTTCCAGAACGTGCGCCTGTTCAAGGAAATGACCGCGCTGGAAAACCTGCTGATCGCCCAGCACCGTCACCTCAACACCAACTTCTTCGCCGGCCTGTTCAAGACCCCGAACTTCCGCCGCAGCGAGAAGGAGGCCATGGAGCGCGCCCAGTACTGGCTGGACAAGGTCAACCTGACCGAGTTCGCCAACCGTACTGCCGGCACCCTCGCCTACGGCCAGCAACGCCGCCTGGAAATCGCCCGCTGCATGATGACCCAGCCACGCATCATCATGCTCGACGAACCCGCCGCGGGCCTGAACCCGAAGGAAACCGAAGACCTCAAGGCACTGATCGCCTACCTGCGTGAGTCGCACAACGTCACCGTGCTGCTGATCGAGCACGACATGAAGCTGGTGATGAGCATTTCCGACCACATTGTCGTGATCAACCAGGGCACGCCCCTGGCCCACGGCACGCCGCAGGAGATCCGCGACAATCCTGATGTGATCAAAGCCTACCTGGGGGAAGCGTAAATGCTGAAGTTCGAGAACGTTTCCACCTTCTACGGCAAGATCCAGGCGCTGCACAGCGTCAACGTGGAGATCAACCAGGGCGAGATCGTCACCCTGATCGGCGCCAACGGTGCCGGCAAGTCGACCTTGCTGATGACCCTGTGCGGCTCGCCGCAGGCGCACAGCGGCAGCATCAAGTACCTGGGTGAAGAGCTGGTCGGCCAGCCGTCTTCGCACATCATGCGCAAGAGCATCGCGGTAGTGCCGGAAGGCCGCCGCGTGTTTGCCCGCCTGACCGTCGAGGAAAACCTGGCCATGGGCGGCTTCTTCACCGACAAGGGCGACTACCAGGAGCAGCTGGATAAGGTCCTGCAGCTGTTCCCGCGCCTGAAGGAGCGCTACATCCAGCGCGGTGGCACCATGTCCGGTGGCGAGCAGCAGATGCTGGCCATCGGCCGGGCGCTGATGAGCAAGCCCAAGCTGTTGCTACTCGACGAGCCATCGCTGGGCCTGGCGCCGATCATCATCCAGCAGATCTTCGACATCATCGAACAGCTGCGCCGCGATGGCGTGACGGTGTTCCTGGTGGAGCAGAACGCCAACCAGGCGCTGAAGATCGCAGACCGGGCGTATGTACTGGAAAACGGCCGGGTGGTGATGCAAGGCACCGGTGAAGCACTGCTGACCGACCCGAAAGTGCGCGACGCCTACTTGGGTGGTTGAATGAAAAAGGGCCTTCGGGCCCTTTTTTCTGCCTGCAGGACGTGTATCGTGGCCAGCTCTTTGGCAAAGATTCCCCGGAGCCCGCCCCATGCGCCTCACCCCTACCCTGTTGCTCACCGCCCTGCTGCCCCTGTTTGCCGGCTGCCAGTTGCTGGCCGAGCAGCCCCGTGACCCGAACATCGGTACCACGCGCATGCAGGGCGAGCTGAGCGCAGGCGGCGGCCGGCTGTTGTTCAAACCCTGCGGTGAAAGCCGCCACTTCGTGATCAACGATGTCGCCGGCACGGGCATCCTCCAGGAATCCGTCAACCTGGCCAAGGACGCCAACACCAAGCTGTTCGCCGACGTGCGCGGGCGCCTCACCGGCAACAAGCAGGCCGACAACGATGGCCAGCTGGAAGTCAGCCGCCTGTACCGCCTGGAACCTTCCACCCGCGCCTGCGACGACCCCAACTTCAAGCAGCTGACCCTGCGCGCCAATGGCCACGAGCCGGACTGGGACATCAAGGCCAGCGGCAAGGGCATGGTGCTCAACCGCGTCGGCAAGGACCCGCTGCCGCTGCCGTTTCTCGAAGAAGAAGTGCCCGGCGGCGGCCTGACCCTGACCAGCGAAGCCAACGGCCAGCACGTTGAACTGTGGGTCGCCCCGCAACGTTGCGTCGACAGCATGAGCGGCGCCGTGCGCCACCTGCGCGCCGAGCTGCGCATCGACGGCCAGACCCTGCGCGGCTGCGGTTACTACGGCGGTGCCCGCGACAACTGATCGCCGGGCGCTTTTATCCTGCCAGTCGGGGCGGCATACAGCTTATACTTGGCGGTTTGTGTAAAGCCGCCGGCCGCCCATGGCCGGGATACTGGACCCTGCCATGCTACGAATCACCGAACTCAAGCTGCCCCTGGACCATCCCGACGAAGCCCTGCGTGATGCCATTGTCCAGCGCCTGGGCATCCGCGACGAGCAACTGCTCAGCTTCAATCTGTTCAAGCGCAGCTACGATGCGCGCAAGAAGAACAGCGAGCTGCTGTTCATCTACACCATCGACCTGGAAGCCAGCAACGAAGCCGAGCTGCTCAGCAAGTTCGCCGACGATCACAATATCAGCGTGGCACCCGACGTCACCTACAAATTCGTCGGCCATGCCCCTGCCGACCTGCAGGAACGCCCGATCGTGGTCGGCTTCGGCCCCTGCGGTATCTTTGCCGGCCTGTTGCTGGCCCAGATGGGCTTCAAGCCGATCATCCTTGAGCGCGGCAAGGAAGTGCGCCAGCGCACCAAGGACACCTGGGGCCTGTGGCGCAAAAGCGTACTCAACCCCGAGTCCAACGTGCAGTTCGGCGAAGGCGGCGCCGGGACCTTCTCCGATGGCAAGCTCTACAGCCAGATCAAGGACCCGAACCACCACGGCCGCAAGGTCCTGGAAGAGTTCGTCAAGGCCGGTGCACCGGACGAGATCCTGTACATCAACAAACCGCACATCGGCACCTTCCGCCTGACCGGCATGGTCGAGCAGATGCGCCAGGACATGATCGCCCTGGGCGCCGAAGTACGCTTCCAGGAAAAGGTCACCGACCTGCTGATCGATGACGGTCAGCTGACCGGCGTGGTGCTGGAAAGCGGCGAGCAGCTGCACTCGCGCCATGTGGTCCTGGCCCTGGGCCACAGCGCCCGTGACACCTTCCGCATGCTGCACGCCAAGGGCGTGTACATGGAAGCCAAGCCGTTCTCGGTGGGCTTCCGTATCGAACACCCGCAAACGCTGATCGACAAGGCGCGCCTGGGCAAATACGCCGGTCACCCGAAACTCGGCGCCGCCGACTACAAGCTGGTGTACCACGCCAAGAATGGCCGTTCGGTGTACAGCTTCTGCATGTGCCCAGGCGGCACCGTGGTAGCCGCCACCAGCGAGCCGGGCCGCGTGGTGACCAACGGTATGAGCCAGTATTCGCGTAACGAGCGCAACGCCAACTCCGGCATCGTCGTCGGCATCGACCCCGAGCGCGACTACCCGGGCGGCCCGCTGGCCGGCATCGAGTTGCAGGAGCGCCTGGAAGCCCATGCCTACGTGATGGGTGGCAGCAACTACCAGGCCCCGGCGCAGCTGGTGGGCGACTTCGTCGCCGGCAGGCCGTCCACCGCGCTGGGCAGCGTCGAGCCTTCGTACAAGCCGGGGGTGACCCTGGGTGACCTGGCGCCGAGCCTGCCGGACTTCGCCATCGAGGCGATCCGCGAGGCGTTGCCGGCCTTCGACCGCCAGATCAAAGGCTACAACCTGCACGATGCGGTGTTGACCGGGATCGAGACACGCACCTCATCGCCACTGCGCATTACCCGCGGCGCGGACTTCCAGAGCCTGAACCTGAAGGGACTGTTCCCGGCAGGTGAAGGTGCGGGGTATGCCGGGGGGATTCTCTCGGCAGGCGTGGACGGTATCCGCATTGCCGAAGCCGTGGCTCGCGACATGCTCGGCCTGTAAAGCTGCAGGCCTCTTCGCGGCTGTTCGACGCCTCGAAGAGGCCGATGCAGGAAAACAAAAAAACCGAACAGGCCTGGCCCGTTCGGTTTTTTATTGACCGCTACGATCAGTGCGAAACGCGGCTGGTACCATCGACGGTCATGATGCGCACGCGGTCGCCAACGCGGAAGATCTCGTTCTGCTGCACGGCTTGCACATAGGCACGCATGCTGCCGTCGTCTTCACGTACGGTGATTTCCACGCCCTGGGTGCGGGTCAGGCCTTCTTCGGCAGCGGAACCTGCCAGGCCACCGGCCACGGCACCGATCACCGCGGTGACGATGCTGCCACGGCCACCGCCAATGGCGCTGCCGGCGACACCACCGACGATAGCGCCAGCACCACCACCGATCGGCGTCTTGGTGCCTTCGATCTTGACCGGGCGCAGGGATTCGATGGTTCCCATGCGCACGGTCTGCACGCGACGGGCCTCATCACGGGAGTAGCTGTCACCGGTCAGGCTCGAGGCACAGCCACCGAGCAGCAGCGACATGGTGGTGAAAGTCGCCACCAGCAAAGCGGATTTACGCATGGGTACAGTCTCCAGAAAACAGGTGTCCATTAGACGCTACGCGTTGACAGCTGTCACGGCGCCCGCACAAAAAATAAATTTTCATTCAGCCCCTGTACAGCCTTGTACGGGCAGTAATGGGGGCGTTACAGATCAGACAGAGGATAGCCACGAATTACTTCATCAACTGTGAAGAAGTGTCGGCTTGAGGGCAACGGGGCTGCCTGACAGCCCCGTGGATGTCAGGGCGCCAGGCGCTCTCGCGTCCACTGCCCGTCTACCAGGCGGTAGTTCAGGCGGTCATGCAGCCGGCTGGCCCGGCCCTGCCAGAACTCGATCCGCTCAGGCAGCAGACGGTAGCCCCCCCAATGTTCCGGGCAATGCGGCTGGGTATCGGAGAAGCGCGCTTCGGTGGCCTTGACCAACCCTTCGAGTTCCTCGCGATTGGCAATCACGCGGCTCTGCGGCGAGGCCCAGGCCCCAAGGCGGCTGCCCAGCGGGCGTACCTGGTAGTAGTCGTCCGACTCCTTGGCCGTGACCTTTTCCACCCGCCCTTCGATCCGTACCTGGCGCTCCAGCGCCGGCCAGAAAAAGGTCATGGCAGCGAACGGGTTGGCCTGCAGTTGCTGGCCCTTGGCGCTGTCATAGTTGGTGAAGAAGGTGAATCCACGGTCATCAAGGCCCTTGAGCAGCAGCACACGACAGTGCGGGCGGCCTTCGCCATCGACGGTGGCGAGTGTCAGGGCATTAGCCTCAACAGGAGGCTGCTCGGTCTTCACCGCATCGGCAAACCACTGGTGGAACAGGGCGAACGGCTCACCCGGGGCCTGGGCTTCGGCCAGGCCATCACGGGTGTAGTCGCGGCGCATATCGGCCAGGGATTGGGTCATGGCTGCGTTTCCTTGACGATCAGTTGGTCTTCGCAGGGCTATTGGCCGCTACCTTCTTGTCAGTGGTAGCGGCTTTCTTGGCGGCCGGCTTGGCTGGCGCGGCTTTTTTCTTGGCGGTGGTCTTCGCTGCAGGTTTGGCAGCGGCTTTCTTCGCTGCTGGCTTGGCAGCCGCTTTCTTGGTTTCAACTGGCTTGGCGGCAGGTGCCTTGGCATCCTGCACGGCAACCATCGAAGCCGGGGTCGCAGCCGGGGCTGGCTGCTGATACTTGGCCAGCAAGGCAACCATGGTGTTCTGCGGCGTCAGCAGCATTTCCACGCGACGGTTCAGGGCGCGGCCTTCGGCGCTGTCGTTGGCGGCACGCGGCATTTCCGCGCCCATGCCCTTGAGCGACAGGCGGTCACGCTGCAGGCCACTCAGGCGGAAGATCGCCGATACCGAGGCGGCACGCTCCAGGCTCAGCTTCTGATTGGCAGCGGCAACACCACTGCTGTCGGCATGGCCAAGCACCAGCACAGCCGTCTTCGAGTCGCCTTCGACAGCCTTGGCCACGCGGGTGATCGGAGCGAGGGTCATCGGCAACAGCATGTTCGGGCGGTCCGGGTTGTACGAGCTGTCGACCGGGATGGTCACCACCAGCACGTTGTCGCGGCGCTCAAGCTCGAGCTTGCTGTCCTTGATCGCGTCACGCAGCTTGGGCTCGTACTGGTCCAACCAGGCCTGGGTGGCCTTTTCGTCGATTTTCGGCACGACCGGCCCTTTGGCCTGCTTGTCGTCACCGCCAAATGGCCACCACCAGTGGCTGGCGCTCTCGGACTTGGCGTCCGCCTTGGCGACTTTATCGGTGACCGCCGCTTTCACTTCCTTGTCAGCGACCTTGTCCGAACCGAACGGCCACCAGTTGCTGCCGCCATCCTTGGCGGCGTCCTGGGAATGGCTGGCGCAACCGGTCATAGCGGCCAGGCACAGGGCGAGAGCTAAGGTTTTATGTGAAGACATCAGCGATACACCATGAAATTGAAAGATATTTTGCCAACGCACTTCAGGCGTTGGCATTGAGGATAGTCAAAGGGGCTGCGTAATACCCGCTTTACCCGATCAAAGGCAAGTGCCAAGCACGCGTACCAGTTGCTGGGCTCTTGGGTCCATGAGCACGTAAGGGCCAAGGGTATTGACCACGAAGCCGAACGCCACGTCGTGCTCCGGGTCGGCAAAACCGACCGAACCGCCAGCACCTGGATGGCCAAACGCACGGGCGCCGAGGCCAAAGGTGGCGTTGGCCACATCGGGCTGGTCGAGCATGCAACCCAGGCCGAAACGGGTCCGGGTCAACAAGGTACGGTCCTCGCCCAGGCTGTGTTCGCGGGTCAGTTCGTCGAGCAGTTCGGATTCGAGCAGGCTGCCATCGAGCAGGCCGGCATAGAAACCTGCCAGGCTGCATGCATTGCCATGGCCGTTGGCCGCCGGCTGCTGCATGCGCCGCCATTCAGGCTTGTTGGTGCTGGTCAGGATGGCCGGCGGGTTGGTGAAGGCGCGAGTCGACAGCGCCGCGGGCTCACGCATGGTCACCTGCAGCAGGCGCTGGGCGGCGGCATCACCCGCGTTGCCCTTGCCACGGGCAATGTGCGCCACGCGGTGGAACTCTTCGTCGGCCAGGCCGACGTGGAAGTCCAGGCCCAGCGGCCGGGCAGTACGAGCGACGATCGAATCACCCGGGCCGCGGCCATCGACGCGGCGGATCAGTTCGCCGATCAGCCAGCCATAGGTGATGGCGGCGTAGCCGTGTTCGGTGCCGGGCGTCCACCACGGCGTTTCGGCGGCCAGGGCATCGACCATGGCCTGCCAGTCGTACAGGGCTTCAGCCGGTAGCAGCTCGCGGATCGCTGGCAGGCCTGCACGGTGGCTGAGCAATTGACGCAGGGTGATGTTGTGCTTGCCGGCCTGGGCGAACTCCGGCCAGTAACGGGCCACCGGGGCATCCAGGGCCAGCTTGCCCTCACCCACCAGCTGCAACGCAGTCACGGCGGTGAATGTCTTGGTGCAGGAAAACAGGTTGGCAATGGTATCGCTGTGCCAGGCCTGCTGGCCGTCCTTGTCGGCGGTGCCTGCCCACAGGTCGACCACGGTCTCGCCACCGACCTGGATGCACAGCGCAGCGCCACGCTCCTGGGGATCCTCGAACAGTGCCGCGAACGCTTCACGCACCGCTTCGAACTTCAGCTCATAGTGACCCTGGATCTGCACCCGCTGTTCTCCGTACGACCATGCTGACAAAGGCGTGCATTGTTTCAGTAGTTGGCGGTTTTGCCTACTGGGCGAAGCCGGACGGACGCTGCCGAAGCGGCAGGATCCAATGGGCCAGGGGCGCTGAGCGCCCCCGGTAGACATTCAGGGGGCTTTTTTCTCCAGTTCGCTGCGCAACTGACCAACGGCCTGCAGGTTGCTCTTGCGTACCGCCTCGACGAAACCCGGGTACGCCACATCGGTGATCGCCACCAGGCCCAGGTGGCCGTTCTCGCCATCGAGCAAGCGCCCGCTGGCCGGTTGGTCAAGGTATTGGAACCAGTGCGCGCCCACGATCATCGGCTGTGCCAGCGCGGCCTTGAGGAAGTTGCCATAGGCCGGCCCGCGGTCTTCTTCCCTGGCCACTTCCACCGGCCCTGGCCAGAACGGCCCGCGGTCGCGGGAACCGAACTGGAACTCGGACACCAGCACCGGCTTGTCAAGTTCGGCCAAGCGGGCAAAGTCATAGCCATCCTCGGGCTTGAGGGTATAGAAGTTGAAACTCAGGACATCGCAGAACTCGGCGCAGGCCTTGACCGCCTCCGGGGTGCTTACGGCATAACGGCCACCCAGCAGCAGGTGGTCGGGTGCATGCCACTTCAGTGCGTCGGCGATGGTCTTGAAGTAGGTCTCGGCGAATACCTGCTGGAAATACTGGTAATCACGCTCGATTTCCGGGTGCTCGGGATTCGGCAGCGGGGCCTCGAAGCCTGGGTCTTCCATCAACTCCCAGGCCTGCAGGTCGATCCCCCAGGCCTTGGACAGCCCCTCCTGGTTGCGGTACTTGTCGCGCAGCTGCTTGAGGAAAGCGCGCTTGGCCGGCACGTCGGTGGTCAGACGCAGTGTCCCGTAGGCCAGGCCATAGCGCGCCTTGGGGTCGTTGCCGGGTGCCGCCCAGGCCAGTTCGTTGTCGGCGAAATAGCCGATCAGCCAGGGGTCGTCACGGTGATCCCGCGCGGCAATGGCCACGGCGCGCTCCGTGGCCATGGCAAAGCGTGGGTCGAACGGGTCAGGCATGCGGCCCCACCAGTCCATACCGGTGCTGATGCTGGCATAGTCACCGACGATCGACAGCGGCAAGGTGTAGGGCATGCGTTTGGCCTGGCCGATGGCAGGGTCGCTCCAGTTGCCCAAGGTATTGAAGCCCCAGGCCTGCAGCCGGTCCAGCGTGTGGGCCTGCCACCGCTCGGCATCCAGCGCTAGCGGTGGGCACTCGGGTGTGGCCTGGCCTTGCACGGCAGGCGGGCAAGGTTTGCCATAGGTGCGCTGGATATTCGCGGCATAGAAATCGAACCAGCGCCCTTGCTTGAAACTGCGCCCTTGCGACGAGGCGTTGCCATCGTCGTTATTGCCTTCACCATAAAAGGCCGTCAGCGCGTCGCCTTCACCTGGCAGGGTCTTGAACATCCCCTCGCGGCCGGCAACGTAGGTACGCCCGCCATCGGCGGCCACGGCATTGACCCCCAGCGAATAGAACGGGTGGCCTTGCGGGGTAACCAGGTACCAGCGGCCATCGCGCTTCTCGGTACGGAAAAAGCCCTTGGCGGCGAACGCCGGACCGGCCAGCAAGCCCCCGTAGCTGTCCAGCTGCTGCTTCTCGCGGTCAGCCAACCAGCTCTTGAGCTGCTGCTGTTCACGCGCGTCAGCCGCCTTGAGCTGCTCGTCACTGGTAATCTTCTCGGGCCAGTTGCCCCGGGTGGACTGGCCGTAGGCATCGATCAACGCGTGGTAGGCCGCCTCGTAGGCCTGGTCGTCGTCCTGGATGCCGACCTTCTCGATCAGCAGGTTCTGCGCCACTTTCGGGTTGGGTATGGTCAGGCTGACGGACACCACCTGCTTGAGATCCAGTTCACCGGCACTGCTGGTCAGCAGCAACCGCTGCCCGTCATAGACCCATGGCATCGGCGGGCCGGCCCGCATGCCCTGGCTCAACGGCGAACTGGCCGTGAGCGGAACCATGACGGTTTGCGCAGGCCCGGCAGGCAGGTCGATACGACTGGTCAGCGTGCGCCCATCACTGCCGAGCAGCGTCACGTCGACGGTCAACGCCCAATCCTGGGCGCTTTGCATGCGCAAGGTGAGGTAACGCCCCGCCGACCAGTCCCACACGCCGCTCTGCGGGCTCAGGCGCAAGGTCGGCCGTTCGACCGGATTGAACACCACCCGCCTGAGCACCTCGCCCTCAGCTGTCTGCTCCGCATTGTACTGCGGCATGCCGGTGCCTTCGGTCGCCACATTGACCACCGAGGCCGGGCGGACGAAGCTGAACAGCGTCTGTTGCCCGGCCAGCAAAGGCGTGCTGAACAACAGCGTGAATACCACGGGCAAGGTGTGGCGGATCATAAGGCTGGGGCTCTCCTTCCAGGCCCTCATGGGCCCGCGACTGAGTCATGGACAACGGGCCGGCGCATCGTGCGCCTGCCCTCAGGAAATATCCCGCCGGAAAGGCGGTAGCGCATTGAGAATAGCCTTGCCATAGCGCTGCGTGACCAGGCGCCGATCAAGCAAGGTGATGACGCCGCGATCCTGCTCGGTCCGCAACAGGCGACCGCAGGCCTGGATCAGACGCAGCGAGGCGTCGGGCACGGCAATCTCCATGAACGGGTTACCGCCACGGGCTTCGATCCATTCGGCCAGTGCTGCTTCGACCGGGTCGTCGGGCACGGCGAAGGGGATCTTGGCGATGACCACATGCTCACAGTAGGCACCTGGCAGGTCGACACCCTCGGCGAAGCTGGCCAGGCCGAACAACACGCTGTGCTGGCCATCGTCGACCCTTGCCTTGTGCTTGTTCAAGGTTTCCTGCTTGGACAGGTTGCCCTGGATCAGCACCAGCTTGCGCCAGTCGCGGTCCAGGCCGTCGAACACTTCCTGCATCTGCTTGCGCGAAGAGAACAGCACCAGCGCGCCGCGGGCATCTTCGACGATGCCTGGCAGTTCGCGAATGATCGCCGCAGTGTGTGCCGCCGCGTCACGCGGATCGGCCTTGAGGTCGGGGACCCGCAGCAGGCCGGCATCGCCATGCACGAACGGGCTGGGCACCACGCAAGTGACGGCATCGCGGGGCAGCCCCGAGCGCATGCGGAAACGGTCGAACTTGCCCAGTGCGGTCAGCGTGGCCGAGGTCACCAGAGCGCCATGGGCAACGCTCCAGAGGCTGCGGCGCAGCATGTCGGCAGCAAGGATCGGGCTGGCATTGACCTCGATGTCGAACAGCGCGCCGCTTTCGGCCAGAGTCAGCCAACGCGCCATGGGCGGGCTGTCCTCCGGGTCCTCGGTGGTGAACGCGGTCCACAGCTCCCAGTTGCCCTGGGCGCGAGTGACCAGGCTGCCGAACAGTGGGTACCACTCCTCGGCCTGGTGGCTGGCGATGCCGATGTTGACCTCGCCATCCATGCCTTCCTTGAGCAGGTCGGCCAGGCGGGTGAACAGGTCATTGAGGCGGGCGAAGCCTTTTTTCAGCTCGATACCGACTTCGCGGATCTGCTCCGGCACCACGCCGCCCTCGAAGCGATAACGCGGGCGCTCTCGGCCTTCGGTATCCTCGCTCGGGCGGAAATCGGCGACCTGCTCGCACAGGGTGAACATGAACTGCTGCTGGGTGCGCACTTCCCGCGCCAGCTCTGGCACCTGTTCGATGTACTTGCCCAGGTCGCCCGGCAAGGGGTGCTGGGCCAGCAACTTGGTGAGGTTCTTGGCAGTCTGCTCCAGCCAGTCGGCGGTGGAGCGCAGGCGCGAATAATGGGCGAAGTGGCCGATGGCCTTGTCGGGCAGGTGGTGGCCTTCATCGAACACGTACACCGTGTCGCGCGGGTCAGGCAGCACTGCGCCTCCGCCCAGGGCCAGGTCGGCCAGGACCATGTCGTGGTTGGTGACGATCACATCGACCTTGCCCATGCCTTCACGGGCCTTGTAGAACACGCACTGCTGGAAGTTCGGGCAGTGGCGGCCGGTGCACTGGCTGTGATCGGTGGTCAGCCGCGCCCAGTCCTGGTCCTCGATGGCCTCCGACCAGCTGTCGCGGTCGCCGTCCCAACGGTTGCCGGCGAGCTTCTCGATCATGCTGTTGAACAGCTTCTGGCTGCGCTCGTCAACCTCGATGTGGAAGCCTTCTTCCTCGAACAGCTGGGCAGTGGCCGACTGCGCGTGGCCCTCCTGCAGCAGGATGTCGAGCTTGGACAGGCACAGGTAACGGCCACGGCCCTTGGCCAGGGCGAAGCTGAAGTTCAGGCCGCTGTTGCGCATCAGGTCCGGCAGGTCCTTGATGACGATCTGCTCCTGCAATGCCACGGTCGCGGTGGCGATCACCAGGCGCTTGCCGGCGGCCTTGGCGGCCGGGATCGCGGCCAGCGCGTAGGCGACCGTCTTGCCGGTACCGGTGCCCGCTTCCACCGCAACCACGGCGGGCTCGCCGGCGCGACGGCCTTCGTCGTCACAGGCGATGTCGCCGAGCACCTTGGCCACTTCGGCGATCATCAGGCGCTGGCCATACCGCGGCTTGAGGCCCTTGGCTTCGAGAAAACGCGTGTAGGCGCCCTGGATGGTGGCTTTGAGTTCGTTGCTGATCATGGTCTGCAGGCGCCCGGAGGGCTGGATATATTTTCAGTGTTTTGCATGGGGCGGCTATCATACCCCGCTATTGCCCTTTGTGCCGCATGGAGATCCCGGATGCTTGCCTTTGCCCTGCCCTACACCTTGCATGTCCTTGCCGCCCTGATATGGGTCGGCGGCATGTTCTTCGCCTGGCTGGTGCTGCGCCCGGCAACGGTTGCAGCCCTTGAAGGGCCTGCCCGCCTGCGCCTGTGGGTGGAAGTTTTCCGACGCTTCTTCGTCTGGGTCTGGCTGGCCGTGGCGATTCTGGCGATCAGTGGTATCGGCATGTTGCACATGCGTTTCAGCGGCTTCGAGACTGCGCCCAAATATGTACACGTGATGATTGGCGGCGGGATTGCCATGTTCGCGCTGTTCATGCGCATCCAGGCATTGCTGCTGCCGGAGCTCAAGGCGGCGGTGCAGGCTGAGGACTGGCCGGCGGGCGCTGCGGTGCTCGGGCGGATTCGACGGATGGTGGGGATCAACCTGCTGCTGGGCCTGGCGGTCGTTGCGGTGGCCAGTTCCCGGTTGTTGATGTGAGGGGTTCTACGCGGCATTTTTAAGGCCTGTGAGATCAAGCGCCGCCCGCGCGGCGCTCGATCTCACAGGCCCTAGAACTCTATAGTCAGGCCCTCAGCCTCAGAGACGCTGCAAAATCAGTTCACCCTCGGCGCCAGCCAACCCAGGTTGCCCTTCCTGCCCTGGGCGGCCATTGGCTCCGGCGTCGGTGCGATACACCAGGCACCCCTTGCTCGCCCCGCCTTTACCGGCCTTGCCCGCCGCCCCGGCCTTGCCCGGCGCACCACCCTCCAGGCGTACCACGATGCGTTCCTGCGGGAACCCTTGCGGCAGGTTCAGGCGAATCCGCCCGCCGGGTGCACCGTCATGCCCGTTGCCACCATCATCACCATTCGCCCCTTTGCTTGCCTGGCCCCAGGCACAACCTCCCGCCTGGCCATTGGCGCCATCAAGGCCCATGTAACCCGGCGCTCCGGCGCCACCACGGGCATCGATGGCCAGGCGTTCGGCGTCGACCTTGGCGAGGGTCAATTCCAGGCTGCGCCCGGAGCGGGCAGCCCGTTCGTAGGTACCGGGCGCACCTGGCGCGCTGATCTCACTGCCCTCGCCCAGCACAGCATCGCGTACCTCGATAAGCAGCGGTGCTTCGGCAGGCGCAATGGCAATCCGCGCATCGCGGCCCAGCTGCAGATGATCGACCTTCAGTTCGGTCAATGTGGACGGCAACAGCAAGGTCGCCGAATCCGCGACATTCAACTGCTCCAGGTGCACGCTGGCCGACTTGTTCGGCAGCCGCAACATCGAATGCGAGGCAACCTCAAGGCTCTGCGCCTGTGCCACGGGCGCGGCCAATACCGCCAGCAACATCAATTTACGCATGGCGAGGCGCCTCCTGCGGACGGGGAATGGACATGACATGAAAAATACCGGTCAGCAGGATCTGCAACCGGTCGAACCAGCGATGGCTGCGGCCACGCAAGCTGCCATTGAAAAACAGCATTTCGAGAACATGCAGGCCCAGCACAAAAATGCCCAAGGCATTGATCAACAGATTCAATGGCAACGGTTGCGGCATCATCAGGTTGAACAGCACCACGCCCCAGAACGCCACGGTGAGGACCTTGCCCAGGCCCAGGATGAACTTCATACCCCGCCCCTACGTGTCTATTTATTGTTATGTCAACGCGGCCCGAGCATGCGCGCCGCGCAGCCAACACTACCTGCATGCCCAGGCACGCGCCAGCAGAGTCAGTTAAGGTGCAGGTCCACCCGTCGGTTGTGCGCACGCCCTTCATCGGTGGCGTTGTCGGCGATCGGCTCATGGGCACCACGGCCCTCGCTGGTCACCTTCTGCGGCGCCAGGCCCTGACTGATCAGGTATTCGGCGACACTGGCGGCGCGGCGTTCGGAAAGCGCCTGGTTGTAGCTGTCTGAGCCGACGTTGTCGGTATGCCCGACCACCTTGACACGCGTGACACCCAACTCGCTGAGGCGCGGCAGCAGGCTTTTCAGGCGTTCTTCGCTACCCGGGGTGAGATCGGCGGAATTGAACGCGAACATCACCTGGCCCTGGTCATCGAGGCTGATCACCTCAGGCTTGGGCTGTGGTGCGGGTTGCGCCGGCGGATACTGCGGCAGCGGGCAGCCCATGTGGTTCACCGCTGTATTGGCCGGGGTGTCGGGGCAGCGGTCGCGACGGTCGAACACACCGTCACCATCCTCGTCACCATCCTGGGCATAACAGATCAGCCCACCGGTGATCGCGCCGAGGGCGCCGAGGCCAGCCGCCCAGCTCGAGTTTTCGATGGCGCCAAGGCCGCCCCCCACCGCGCCACCGAGCAGGCTGCAGACGGGCCACGTCCTTTGATTGAGGGGCGCACTGCCGTCACTGTGGGTGGCGCAGCCTGCAAGCAGGCTGGTAACCAACAGCAACGGCATCGCCGCCTTCGACATAACACTCATGATGAATGCTCCTGTGTCATCGGCCACCGCTGGCGGGATTGAAGATGCGCCCGCGCCACTTCACAAGGCGCGGGCGCCGTGACGTCAACGCTGGATCTTGATTTCGGTACGACGGTTCATGGCACGCCCCTCGGCCGTGGCATTGTCCGCCACTGGCTGGGTTTCGCCTGCGCCTGCCACCGAAACGAAGCTGGCGCGAGGCACACCGCTGTCGATCAGGTAATCGGTTACCGCATGGGCACGGTGCTCGGACAACTTCTGGTTGTACTTGTCGGAGCCCACGCTGTCGGTGTGGCCAGTCACGCTCAGACGGGCGCTCGGGGCCTCTTGCTTGAGGCGCGTGGCGACCGTGTTCAGGCGCTCCTTGTCGGCCGCAGTCAGGCGCGAAGAGTTGAATTCGAAGTGCACATCACGAATGACGATCACTTCTTCCTTCTGCACCACCACTTCCTCGACCACTGGTGGAGGCGGTGGGCAGCCATTGGCATCGACCTTCACGCCGTGCGGCGTACCCGGGCACTTGTCACGGCTGTCCGGCACGCCATCACCGTCTTCGTCGCCATCGCCGTGAGCCCAGCAATAGCCTGCCGCCAGGCCACCGCCGAGCAGCGCGCCCCAGCCAGCCCAGCTGGAACTCTCGATGGCACCCAGGCCGGCACCGGCAACGCCCCCGACGGCAGCGCATTTCGGCCAGTCGGTTTTTTGCAAACCTGCACAACCAGTCAACACACTGGTGAGCAGTACCAGGGGTAACGCTGTGCGTACTATGCTCATTTTCGTAGCTTCTCCTAGGGGAATCGGCATAAGGCCGATCTCTGGGAGTAAAGACCGCGCAATCCATCCCTGCCAGCAACAAGCCACGACGCGGCCTCTTGCCTCTATGCCGGCGGGCAGCAGCCCGCTAGTCTTGGATGACTTGAACGAGGATTGGCAATGACCGACGGTTTTTCCCAGCGCACGCCGCAACAAGCCCTGGCCGCGCTGCTAGAGCGCTTCACCCCGCAGCGCCTGCTGCTGGTGGGCAGCCGCTTCCCGGCCCTGGATGCCTTCGCCCAGGCGCACCCCCAGGTGGCCATCGAAACCTGCGCGCCGGGGCCATTGCCGGCAGCGCTGGCTGCGCAGCGCTTCGACCTGGCAGTGCTGGTGGACTGCCTGGAACACCTGCCCAAACGCACCGGCCTGCAATTGTTGGGCGGCATCCGCAACCTCAACGCAAGCCGGGTTGCAGTGCTGGCCGACCTGCCCGCCTGCGGTTGGCAAGACACCGATTTCTTTTCGCTGGCGCTGTCGGCCAGCGAGAAATTCCGCCGCGACGAGCAGGTGTTGAGCTTGTTCACCTATGATCTACATGACTACAAGCAGGTCCCGGACTGGCTCAACGCCAAGTTCTGGGCCAACCCTGAAAACTTCGGCAAGTATTGGTGGTGATGATGAGTGTCTCGGTTTGCCCTTGTGGCAGCGGCAACCTGCTCGACGCCTGCTGTGGGCATTACCATGCCGGCACTGCGGCTCCAGACGCCCAGACGTTGATGCGTTCGCGCTACAGCGCCTATGTATTGGGGCTGGTCGACTACCTGGTGGCCACTACCCTGCCGGCCCAGCAGGAGGGGCTGGACCGTGCCGCCATGGCAGCTTGGAGCGCCCAGAGCACCTGGCTGGGCCTGGAGGTGGAAAGCGCCGAAGTACTCGGCGGCCAGCCCGAACACGCCTTCGTGACGTTCACCGCACGCTGGCATGACCAGGCGGGCGACCATCAGCACCGCGAGCGCTCTGCTTTCGTGCAGCACGAGCGGCGCTGGTATTTCATCGACCCCACCGTTGCGCTCAAGGCCGGCCGCAACGACCCCTGCCCCTGCGGCAGCGGGCAGAAATTCAAGAAATGCTGTGCCAGCTACGTTGGCAATTGAACATGATTGCCGCCACCCGCCTGCTCGTGCTCGGCGCCCTGCTGGGGCTGCTGGCGGGCTGTGCGAGCTGGGGCGACGATGATACGCGCGAGCCGGAATTGCACCTGGACAAGGTGGAAACGGTAAAGGCGCGGCTGCTGCAGCAGGAATTCGTCCTGCACCTGCGCGTCGACAACCCCAACGACAGCCGCCTGTTCATTCGCAACCTGAGCTATTCGGTGTGGCTCGACGACCTGCTGCTGGCGCAGGACGAAGTGAGCCTCTGGCGCAGCGTCGGCGGGCATGCCCGGCGCACGTTCAAGATCACCGCGCGAACCAACCTGTGGCAGCACCTGAAGCCGTTGGCCAAGCTGCTCAAAAGCGGGCAGCCACTGCATTACCGCCTGCGGGGCGAGCTGGAGACCGGGCTGATCATCCATCAGGACCTGCACTTGTCGCGCAGTGGTGAGATAATCCCCGGCGATCTCATACCGGAGTAACCCTGCAATGACCCAGCAACCCCATGTTCATGGCCCGGACTGCAACCACGGTCACGATCATCAGCATGATCACGACCACGGCCATGTACACGGCCCGCACTGCAACCATGGCCACCAGGAGCCTGTGCGCAACGCCCTGAAGGACGTCGGCCGCAACGACCCGTGCCCGTGCGGCAGCCAGAAAAAGTTCAAGAAGTGCCACGGCGCTTGATGGCTATAAGGCTGTAAGGCTTGAGAAAGCATCTGGGCTGACAAGTGCATGCCTGAAGCCCTCTGGCGCCTGTGAGACCGAGCGCCGCCCGCGCGGCGCTTCGCGGGGCAAGCCCGCTCCCACATCTGTTTCGGGCCAGTTACTTCTGCCTCCTCCGCACTCGTCCCCTTGGCGCATGGCTTGAAATAGATGAAGTAACGGCACTGTTCTCCTCAATATCGAAGGGAACAAACAAGGCGGGCAGCGGTGGCATCACAAGTGTAACTGGCCCGAAACAGACTGTGGGAGCGGGCTTGCCCCGCGAAGCGCCGCGCGGGCGGCGCTCGATCTCACAGGCGCTGAACATCTCAAGGCAGGCACATCTGCGTCCCCTTATCCCGCCTTGCAAGCACACTGAAAACCCTTTCGGCATGCTACCTTTAGCGCCTCTCACAACCCCGCCACGCCCTGCAGGAGCCCTTGTCATGGCCGCCCCCGTCCTTCCTCCCTTCCGCCTGCGGTTCAGTACCACCGCCACGCTGCTCGGCATGCTCGGGCTCGCCGGCTGCCAGATGGGTGGTTACCAGGACAGCGTGCCACCCTCCACTGGCGTTCAGCAACTCAAAGGCCTGGCGCAGAACGTCTCGGTCCGGCGCAACGCCATGGGCGCACCGCTGATCGAAAGCAGCAGTTTCCATGACGCGCTGTTCACCCTGGGCTATGTGCATGCCGGCGATCGCATCGAGCAAATGCTTGCCATGCGCCTGCTCGCCCAAGGCCGCCTGGCGGAGCTGGCCGGCAGCGAAGCGCTGGATATCGACCGGCTGATGCGTGCCGCTAACCTGAAGCAGAACGCCGCCCAGCAGTACGCCGATGCCTCGCCGCGTCTGAAGCGCTTCTTTGAAGTGTATGCCCGTGGGGTCAACGCCTACCTGTTCCGCTACCGCGACAAGCTGCCGGCCAACCTGGCCAGCAGTGGCTATCGCCCGGAGTACTGGAAGCCTGAAGACTCGGCATTGATCTTCAACCTGTACGCCTTCAGCCAATCGGTAAACCTGCAGGAAGAACTCAGCGCCCTGACCCTGGCGCAGAAAGTCGGCAACGACAAACTGCCCTGGTTGTTGCCCGGCGCACCGGACGAGCCGCTGGCAGAAGCCGAGGTGGAAAAACTCAAGGGCCTGAACCTGAGCAGCCAACTGCCAGGTTTGCCCGCGCTGGCAGCAGCCAGCCAGAAACTTGCCGATCTCGACCTGCTCGGCAGCCCCGGTTCGGCCAACCTGGCGCTGGGCCCGCAACGCAGCCGCAGCGGCAAGAGCCTGCTGGCCAGCGACAGCCGTGCAGCCTGGGCGCTGAGCCCGGTGCAGATCCACACCGGCAAGTACCAGGTCGCGGGCCTGTCATTGCCCGGCCTGCCCATCGTGCTGGCCGGCTACAACGGCAAGCTGGCCTGGAGCAGCAGCGCGGTGATGGCCGACAACCAGGACCTGTATCTGGAGCAGCTGCGCCACGCCGGAAGCCAGGTGACCTATCTGGCCGACGGCAAGTGGCTGCCGGCCCGCGCCCGCAGCGAAACCTTCTTCATCCGTGGCCAACGCCCAGTGCGCGAGGTGATGTACGACACCCGGCACGGCACCCTGCTCCCCCAGGCAGGCAGCGCCAGCCTGGGCCTGGCCCTGAGCCTGCCGCAACTCAAGGGCGACCGTAGCCTCGACGCGCTGTTCGACCTGACCCGCGCGCAGAATGTCGAGCGCGCCTTCGACAGCACCCGCGAAGTTGCCACTGCCGCGCTCAACTTCGTCTTCGCCGAGCCCGAGCACATCGGCTGGCAGGTCAGCGGCCGCTACCCGAACCGCCGTGAAGGCCAGGGCCTGCTGCCATCGCCCGGCTGGGAGGGTCGCTATGACTGGGATGGCTATGCCGACCCGATGCTGCATCCCTATGACCAGGACCCTGCGGCCGGCTGGATCGCCCATGCCAACCAACGCAGCCTGCCGCGTGGCTACGGCATGCAGCTGTCGAGTACCTGGTACTACCCTGAACGCGCCGAGCGCCTCGGCCAGCTGGCCGGCAACGGTCGGCACGACAACCGCAGCCTGATGGCCCTGCAGAACGATCAGGTGACGCTGCTGAGCGACAAGCTCAAGCAAATGTTCGACGCCCCCGGCATGGCCCAGCCGCTCAAGCAGGCGATCGACGCCCTGCCTGCATCCCAGCGTGACAAGGCGCGCGACACCCTGGCCCGGCTGAAGGCCTTCGACGGCCGCCTGAGCCCGGTCTCGGCCGATGCAGCGCTGTACCAGCTGTTCCTTCAGGAAGTGGCCCGGCAGACCTTCCTCGACGACCTCGGTCCGGAATCGAGCCCAGCCTGGCAAGCCTTCGTCAGCAACGCCCGCCTGTCGTACTCGGCCCAGGCCGACCACCTGCTGGGCCGCGACGACAGCCCGTTCTGGGATGATCGCACCACGCCGCAGAAAGAGGACAAACCGGCCATCCTCGCCCGCAGCCTGGCGGCCGCCGTGGATACTGGCACCGCGCAACTGGGCAGCGACCGACGCGCCTGGCAGTGGGGCAAGCTGCACCAGTACCGCTGGCCGGCCCCTGCTTACCACGGCCTGGGCGACCCACTGAGCCGCTCACCGATGGCGGCCGGTGGCGATTTCACGACCCTGGCCCTGACCCCTTACGCCTGGGGCAGCGATTTCGACACCCGCCTGCCGGCCTCGGCACGCATGATCGTCGACTTCGGCCAGGCCGAGCCGCTGCAGGTCCTGACCAGCAACGGCCAGTCGGGCAACCCGGCCAGTGCGCACTACAGCGACGGGTTGGACGCCTGGTTCAAGGGGCGGTTCATGAGCCTGCCGCTGCAGCCGCAGAACTTCGGGCGGGCCTATGGCAGCCAGCGGTTGACCCTGGTACCGGGCCGCTAGTGAAAAAAGCCGCCTGGACTGGCGGCTTTTTCTTTCTTGGGGGCGTCAAGCCGTGACGACAGCGAGTTCGATTCGCTGACCGAGTACATGCAATGCATGCTCGACCTGCTCGATCTTCGAACGATGCAAGAGATCCACCAGGCGATCGACCTGAGGGCGATTGATGCCCAGACGCCGCGCCATCTCGGTCTTGCTCACTTTCTGCTCAACCATGGTATTCCACAGGGCTGCCTTCGCCGCCGTCAGGGCCGGCAAGCGTACGACAGGCTGGTCAGCCGATCGCTTGGCAGGTAGCGGTATCGCAATCTTCTGGTCGACATAAAATGAAAGTGCGGACTCCATGGCGTCTACCGCATCGAACAGCGCCTCTTCCTCGGTATCGCCTGCACTGGACATCTCAGGCACATCTGGGCAACTGATCCAGACACTGCCCGCCTCTCGATGAATGATTACTGGATAGTCAAAGGTCATGGTGTTCTCCCCTCATTTCAACATTCGCCCAGGCCCAGATCTTTGAGTATCTTTCTTCTCAGCCCCTCGCCAATCTCTTTGGCGCCGTGGTCGGGGAAAATCGTCTGGCGATTACCGAGGTAAACCTTGAAATGGCTGCCTTTGGCCGGAACGAACGTTACACCTCGGGCGCGTAGCCATCGGCGAAATTCACTGTATTTCATACGGGCCTTCGATTGCTCAATGTGCATTACACGCACACCAAGCGCAACATTTTTGTTGCGCACAATAAATGTGAGCCCGTAGTAAACCGCGAATGGCGGGTCTGCGTTTCTGAACAATGTGTAGTCTTTTTCGCTGCCTCACAACGTTGGAGGAAATGGCCGCCAGCGGTTGACACTGGTGCCGGGCCGCTAGCGGCCAGGGTTCCTCCTGACCGCCCTTGAGCCAGGTGGGAGCCGGCGCTCGTCTTCGTCCGAACTTCCCCCACCCTGTGACGTTCTCAACTGGTAAGCCCTCTACCCAGGCATTGCCATGGACCTCGTCATCGCCCGCCCCGAAGGCCTGTACTGCCCGCCTGGCGACTTCTATATCGACCCTTGGCGTCCGGTCGAGCGCGCCGTGATCACCCACGGTCATGGCGACCATGCCCGCACCGGCAATCAGCACTATCTGACCGCCGCCCCCGGAGCCGGCATCCTGCGCAGCCGCCTGGGCCAAGGCATCGACCTGCAGACCCTGCCCTACGGTGAACGCATCCAGCATCACGGCGTCACCCTCAGCCTGCACCCGGCCGGCCATGTGCTGGGTTCGGCACAGGTGCGTCTCGAGTACCAAGGCGAAGTGTGGGTCGCTTCGGGTGATTACAAAGTCGAACCGGACGGCACCTGCACAGCCTTCGAGCCGGTGCGCTGCCATACCTTCATCACCGAGTCCACGTTCGGCCTGCCGATCTACCGTTGGCCCAGCCAGGCGGATATCTTTGCCGGGATCAATGCCTGGTGGCGGAGCAACTGTGAACAAGGCAAGGCCAGCGTGCTGTTCTGCTATGCCTTCGGCAAGGCTCAGCGAATTCTCCATGGCCTGGACCCGGACATCGGGCCGATCCTCGTGCATGGCGCTGTCGAGCCGCTGAACCGGGTATACCGCGAAGCCGGTGTGCAGCTGCCGACCACCCGCTATGCCGGTGAGGTCCCGCGCAACGACCCGCTGCTGCGCCAGGCATTGATCCTGGCGCCGCCCTCCGCTGCCGGGAGTAGCTGGATGCGCCGTTTCGGCGAATACAGCGATGCCTTTGCCAGCGGCTGGATGCTGTTGCGCGGTACCCGCCGTCGGCGTGGTGTCGACCGTGGCTTCGTGTTGTCCGACCACGCCGACTGGCCGGGGTTGCTGTGGGCCATCGAGCAGACGGGTGCCGAGCGGGTCATGGTCACCCACGGGTCAGTGAATGTGCTGGTGCGCTACCTGAACGAACAAGGCCTGGATGCCCGTGCCTTCGTGACCGAATACGGCGAAGAGGATGACATCACAGCCACGGAGCCCGAGGAATGAAAGCCTTCGCCGAACTGTACCTGCGCCTGGATGCGACCACCTCCAGCAACGCCAAGCTCGAAGCCTTGCGTGACTACTTTGCTGCAGCGCCCGCCGAAGATGCTGCCTGGGCCGTCTACTTCCTGGCGGGCGGGCGTCCGCGCCAGTTGGTGCCGACCCGCGTCTTACGCGAATTGGCCACGGCCTTGGCGGGGTTGCCCGACTGGTTGTTCGAAGAGAGTTACCAGGCAGTCGGCGACCTGGCCGAAACCATCTCGCTGCTGTTGCCGCAAGCCTTCCATGCCAGCGAAGACGGCCTGGCACACTGGGTCGAAGCTCATCTGTTGCCCTTGCGCGGCCTGCCGCCAGAGGAAATCCAGCGACGCCTGCCGCCGCTGTGGGCACAGCTGGACCGCCCCAGCCTGATGCTGTGCCTGAAGCTCATCACCGGCAGCTTTCGCGTCGGTGTGTCCAAGCTGCTGGTCACGCGCGCCCTGGCGCAACTGGCGGGCCTCGATGCCAAGCGCGTGGCCCAGCGCTTGGTCGGCTATACCGATATTGGCCACCGCCCGACAGCCGCCAGCTACCATCGGCTGATCGCCGAAGAATCCAGTGATGAACATAGCCAGCGGGGTGGCCAACCTTATCCCTTCTTCCTCGCTCACGCCCTGCAGGCACCGCCCGAGCAGTTCGAAGCGCTGCTCGGGCCTCCGGCTGGCTGGCTGATCGAATGGAAGTGGGATGGCATACGCGCTCAAGTGGTCAAGCGTGATGGCCAGCTGTGGGTTTGGTCCCGAGGCGAAGAACTGGTCACCGAGCGCTTTCCCGAGCTGCACAGCCTGGCCGAAAGCCTGCCCGATGGTACGGTGCTCGACGGTGAGATATTGGTCTGGAAGCCCGGCGTCGATGCCGGCGTACCGGCAGTGCAGCCGTTCGCCGTGCTGCAACAGCGCATCGGCCGCAAGACCCTGGGCAAGAAATTGCTGGCGGACGCCCCGGTGGTACTGCAAGCCTATGACTTGCTGGAGTGGCAAGGTGAGGACTGGCGCAGCCGGCCTCAACATGAACGGCGCCAGCAACTGCAGCGCCTGTTGGCAGAACATCCCTTGGCCCCCCTGCTGCTTTCACCACTGCTCGAGGGCAACGACTGGCGCGAACTGGCGCGGCAACGCGAGCAATCGCGCAACCTGGGTGTGGAGGGCTTGATGCTCAAGCAGCGTGACGCGCTGTACGGCGTGGGCCGGACCAAGGACATGGGGTTGTGGTGGAAGTGGAAGATCGACCCGTTCAGCGTCGATGCGGTGCTCATTTACGCCCAACGCGGCCATGGCCGCCGTGCCAGCCTCTACAGCGACTACACCTTCGCCGTGTGGAATGCGCCGGCGGGCACGCCCGACCGCGCGCTGGTGCCCTTCGCCAAGGCTTACTCCGGGCTCAGCGACGAAGAGATGCGCAAGGTGGATGCGATCATTCGCAAGACCACGGTGGAAACCTTCGGGCCGGTGCGTAGCGTCACCCCGACATTGGTCTTTGAGCTGGGCTTCGAGGGCATCGCGCTGTCCAAGCGCCACAAGAGCGGTATCGCCGTGCGGTTTCCGCGGATGTTGCGCTGGCGCCTGGACAAACCGGTCGATGAAGCCGACGACCTGGCAAGCCTGCAGGCATTGTTGGTCTGAAAGAAGGCCTCACGGTGAGGCGCGGTTACGGAAATTATGCTTCTATCTTTGTGCCGACCCGTGTCGCAGAACGTTTTCGCCACGCAGCCAGGACCCACATGCACCATTCAACCCACGACTTGCTCTCGCCCGTACCGGGCATTTCCCGCCAATTGCACAGCTTCCACTTCGGCCCACGGGGTGGTGCCAAGGTGTATATCCAGGCCTCGCTGCATGCCGACGAGCTGCCCGGCATGCTGGTCGCCTGGCATCTCAAGCGTCGCCTCGCCGAGCTGGAACAGCAGGGTCGCCTGCTGCGCGAAATCATCCTGGTCCCGGTGGCCAACCCGGTCGGCCTGGAACAGGTGATGCTGGATGCGCCCCTGGGCCGTTTCGAACTGCAGAGCGGCGAGAACTTCAACCGCAACTTCGTCGACCTGTCCGACAGCATCGGCGACCAGATCGAAGGTCATCTGAGCCAGGACCCGGCGCACAACGTGGCGCTGATCCGCGAGTACCTGCGGCGTGGCCTGGATGCCCACCCGGCGCGCACGCCGTTGCAGTCGCAGCGCCTGACCTTGCAACGGCTGGCCTGCGATGCCGACCTGGTGCTGGACCTGCACTGTGATTTCGAAGCGGTCGAGCACCTCTATACCACCCCGGAAGCCTGGCCGCAGGTCGAGCCACTGGCCCGCTACCTGGGTGCCCAGGCCAGCCTGCTGGCCACCGACTCCGGCGGGCAATCGTTCGACGAATGCTTCAGCCTGGTCTGGTGGCAGCTGCAGCAGCGCTTTGGCAAGCACTTCCCGATCCCGCTGGGGAGCCTCTCGGTCACCGTAGAACTGCGGGGCCAGGCCGACGTCAGCCATGACCTGGCCAGCCGGGACTGCCAGGCGATTCTCGACTACCTGACCCACGCTGGCGTCATCGAAGGCACGGCCCACCCACTGCCCGAGCTGCCACGGCCGGCCACCCCACTGGCCGCTGTCGAACCCGTGGCAGCGCCCCTTGGCGGGCTGCTGGTGTATCACGCCCGCCCCGGTCAGCAGCTGGAGGCCGGGCAACTGATCGCTGAAGTCATCGACCCGCTCAGCGACAGGGTGACGGCCGTGCGCAACAGCCAGCCTGGCTTGCTCTACGCCCGCAGCGTGCGGCGCATGGCCACGGCCGGCATGGTCATCGCCCATGTCGCCGGCGAGCAGGTGCTGCGCAGCGGCTACCTGCTGGCCAACTGATCGGTTAAAACCAAAGCGTGCGGCGAGTGGTCTGTAGAAACACAGCCTGCGCAGGACTGCTCGCCCCCATGCCCGCCGCTTCCAACCTCGCCGATACCTGGTTCGCCGCCCGCGGCTGGCAACCCTTCGCCTTCCAGCGCCAGGTATGGGCAGCAGTCGGACGTGGCGAATCAGGTCTATTGCATGCCAGCACCGGGGCGGGCAAGACCTATGCGGTCTGGCTGGCTGCACTGCGCGCCTTCGCCACACCCGCCAGCGGGCGGCAGCCGGCCGCATTGCAGGTGCTGTGGATCACCCCCATGCGCGCACTGGCCGCTGATACCGCGCGCGCGCTGCAAGCGCCGGTGGATGAGCTCGGCCTGAACTGGACGGTCGGCGTGCGCAGCGGCGATACCGCCAGTGCCGAGCGCGCTCGCCAGGCCCGGCGCCTGCCAAGCGTGCTGATCACCACGCCGGAAAGCCTGACACTGCTGCTGACCCGGGCCCAGGCCGCCGAAGACTTCGCCAGCTTGCGCCTGGTGGTGGTAGATGAATGGCACGAGCTGCTTGGCAACAAGCGCGGCGTTCAGCTGCAACTGGCCCTGGCCCGCCTGCGCCGCTGGCATCCGGGCCTGATCACCTGGGGCTTGTCGGCCACGCTCGGCAATCTGCCGCACGCCCTCGACGTGCTGTTGCCGGGCGGTGGACTGCTGGTGAAAGGTCGCCAGGACAAACAGCTGCTGGTCGACACCTTGCTGCCCGATGCCATCGAGCGCTTCCCCTGGGCCGGGCACATGGGCCTGAAGATGCTCGACCAGGTAGCCCATGAACTCGACGCCAGCTCGAGCAGCCTGGTATTCACCAACACCCGTGCCCAGGCCGAACTGTGGTACCAGGCCCTGCTCGACGCCCGCCCCGATTGGGCCGGGCAGATTGCCTTGCATCATGCGTCGCTGGCCCGGGCGACCCGCGACTGGGTCGAGCAGAGCCTCAAGCAGGGCACGCTCAAGGCCGTCATATGCACTTCCAGCCTGGACCTGGGGGTGGACTTCCTGCCGGTCGAACGGGTGCTGCAGATCGGTTCGGCCAAAGGCATTGCCCGCCTCATGCAGCGCGCCGGGCGCTCTGGCCATGCCCCGGGGCGCCGCTCACGCGTCACCCTGGTGCCCACCCATAGCCTGGAGCTGGTGGAGGCTGCCGCCGCCCGGGCAGCCCTGGCCGCCGGCCATATCGAAGCGCGCCGCTCGCCGCGCCTGTGCCTGGACGTGCTGGTCCAGCACCTGGTCAGCATGGCCCTGGGCGCTGGCTTTCGGCCTGACGAACTGCTCGCGGAAGTCCGCAGTACCTGGGCGTTCCGTGAGCTGCGTGACAGCCAGTGGCAATGGGCGCTGGATTTCGTCAATCACGGCGGCCACGCATTGACGGCGTACCCCGACTATCAGCGTGTCGAGGCGCACCCCGACGGGGTCTGGCGGGTGGCCAGCGAGCGCCTGGCGAGGCGTCACCGCATGGGCATCGGCACCATCGTCAGCGACGCCAGCCTGCAACTCAAGTATTGGAGCAAGGGTGGGGGCGGCAAGCACCTGGGCAGTGTCGAGGAAGCCTTCATCGCCCGCCTGCGCCCCGGCGACACGTTGGTGTTTGCCGGGCGGGTCCTGGAGTTGGTACGGGTAGAAGGGATGACCGCCTACGTGCGCCGCAGCACCGCGCGCAAGGCCGCCGTGGCGCGCTGGAATGGCGGGCGCATGCCACTGTCCAGCGAGCTGGCCGACGCCGTGGTCGAACAACTCGATGCTGCGGCGCATGGGGCCTGTCACGGCCCGGAGATGCAGGCCGTGCGGCCGCTGCTGGCCTTGCAGTCGAAGTGGTCAGCCTTGCCCACCCGCGGCACACTGCTGGCCGAAACACTGGGATCACGCCAGGGCTCGCATCTGTTCCTCTACCCGTTTGCCGGGCGCATGGCCAACCTGGGCCTGGCCAACCTGATCGCCTGGCGGGTAAGCCGGGTGCAGCCACTGTCGGTATCCATCGCCGTGAACGACTATGGTTTCGAACTGCTCAGCCCCAGCACCGTGGATTGGGCCAGCTGCCTGCCAGACGCGCTGTCGGGCGACAACCTGCTGGAGGACGTGCTGGCCAGCCTGAACGCTGGCGAAATGGCGCTGCGACGCTTCCGCGAAATCGCCCAGATTGCCGGGCTGGTGTTCGGCGGCTACCCGGCCGCACAAAAGAGCACCCGACAGATTCAGGCTTCCAGCGGGTTGTTCTATGAAGTATTCCGCAAACACGACGCCAGCAACTTGCTGCTCGGCCAGGCGCGCGATGAAGTACTGAACGAAGAACTGGAGATCGAGCGCCTGCACCGGCAGTTGCTCAAGATGCAAAACCTGCAACTGGACCTGCGCATGCTGCAACGGCCTGGCCCCCTGGCATTCGCCCTGCTGGTCGAAGGCATGCGCGAGACCTTGAGCACGGAAAAGCTGGCGGACCGCATTGCACGGATGGTGACCGACCTGGAAAAAGCGGCAAACCGGCCATGACTACCCATCTGCCTGTCGAACACTGTGGCGAAACACTATGGCTGCTTCCGGACAAGGCCATCTATTGGCCGGCCCGCCGCACCTTGCTGGTGGCCGACGTTCATATCGGCAAGGCAGCCAGTTACCGGGCACTGCATCAACCCGTTCCGCGTGGTACCACCAGCGCCACCCTGGCACGCCTGGATAGATTACTGCACAGCTACGCCTGCGAGCAGCTGATCATCCTCGGCGACTTCCTGCATGCCCGCGCTGCCCTGGCGCCGGCGACGCAGGCCAGCCTGCAGGCATGGAGAGCCCGCCACAGCGCGATGCGGGTAGTCCTGGTGCGGGGTAACCATGATCGCCACGCCGGTGATCCGCCGGTGCAACTGGGGATCGAAGTCGTAGACGAACCCCTGTTGCTGGCGCCCTTTGCCCTGCAGCACGAACCGACGCCGCACCCCAGCCACCCGGTACTCGCCGGGCACGTGCATCCGGTGTTCGTGCTGCGAGGGCGGGCGCGGCAAAGGTTGAGGCTGCCGTGCTTCCTGATCGATGCTCAGGTCAGCCTGCTCCCGGCGTTCGGTGAGTTCACCGGTGGTTGGTTGGTCGAGCCAGGTTCCGATACGCGGGTTTTCCTGGCTGGAGGCGACCAGGTCTGGGCGCTGGCCACCTGAGTCAGGCGACAGGAGACGGTGGTGGCTCGTCGGGAAGGGTTGGCTCACCGGGCTCCATCGGGGGATGTTCACCGGGCTCTGGCGGCTGCGGCGTATCAGGATCAGGCTGGTGCGGCACGCCGCCAGCCTGCACGGGCAGCGGGTGCGCCAGCAGTGACCAGGCCAGCAACCCGATCTGGTTGGGCTGCAGTACAGCCAGCTTCGCACTGATTGCGGGGTTGAGTTTCATTGGCAGCTCCTGGACGAGGGCCGACACGCTGCATACGTATCGGCACTGTTCAACCTGTTGGAGTGCCATCAGGGAAACTAATTCCCTGCGCTCGTCGGATCAGGTGCGTGGCAGGGTGACGCCGCGCTGCCCCTGGTACTTGCCGCCCCGGTCCTTGTACGACACTTCACATTCTTCATCGGACTGCAGGAACAGCATCTGCGCCACGCCTTCGTTGGCGTAGATCTTGGCCGGCAGCGTGGTGGTGTTGGAGAACTCCAGGGTCACGTGGCCTTCCCACTCCGGCTCCAGCGGGGTGACGTTGACGATGATGCCGCAACGGGCGTAGGTGCTCTTGCCCAGGCAGATGGTCAGCACATCACGCGGAATGCGGAAGTACTCGACGGTGCGAGCCAGGGCGAACGAGTTCGGCGGGATGATGCACACGTCGCTCTTGATGTCGACGAAGCTGCCGGCGTCGAAGTTCTTCGGGTCGACGGTGGCCGAGTTGATGTTGGTGAACACCTTGAATTCGTCGGCGCAGCGCACGTCATAGCCGTAGCTGGAAACGCCAAAGGAGATGACACGGTTGTCCTGCTCGCCGCGCACCTGGCGCTCGACGAACGGTTCGATCATGCCGTGTTCCTGCGCCATGCGGCGAATCCACTTGTCCGATTTGATGCTCATGGCGGGGTGTCCTGAAGAGTTGCGAGGGGAAAATCCAGACGCGCATCTTACCGGTCCCGGCGCCCGGGTTAAAGTTCCAGTGCCCCATCCCGCGCCGGACGGGGGTTGCAGCCGCCGTCGATCCGAATTTGCGTAAAGCGTTCACAGACCATTGGCAGCTCGTGGAAAGTGGGGTAAGGTGGCGCCACTGTGCTGCACGTGACACCGAGAATCTCTAGTTTGATGCACGATCCTGATCGGCCCATCGCTGAATTTTCTGCTCTCTTTGCGCTCAGTCCCGGCCAGGGTTTTTCCTGACCGTTATCAAATTGTCCAAGGAGACAGAAAAATGTCCAACCGTCAATCCGGTGTTGTTAAGTGGTTCAACGATGAGAAAGGCTACGGCTTCATCACCCCTCAGTCGGGCGATGACCTGTTCGTGCACTTCAAAGCCATCCAAGCTGACGGCTTCAAAACCCTGAAAGAAGGCCAGGCTGTTACTTTCGTCGCTACCCGCGGCCAGAAAGGCATGCAGGCTGAAGAAGTTCAGATCGCCTAAGTCGATCTCAGCTTCCTAGCTTTCAAAAAAACCCGCCTTCTGGCGGGTTTTTTTATGCCTGACTGAAAAATATCCGCGGCCTTGTGGGAGCGGCCTTGCGTCGCGAAAGGGCCGCAAAGCGGCCCCAGCTATACTTGCCTGATGCACACATATTGGGGGCGCTTCGCACCCCTTTCGCGACGCAAGGCCGCTCCCACAGGTTTCAGTCCTCGCTGATGGTGATGCTCGGCATCGCCGGCGCCGCTGCTTCCTGCAGCACGATCCGTGCGCCCACCTGGCGGGCCAGTTCCTGGTAGACCATGGCAATCTGGCTTTCCGGCTCGGCGATCGCCGTTGGCTTGCCGCTGTCGGCCTGCTCGCGGATCAGCATCGACAGCGGCAGCGAGGCCAGCAGGTCGACGCCGTACTGCGCCGCCAGCTTCTCGCCACCGCCTTCGCCGAACAGGTGCTCGGCATGGCCGCAGTTCGAGCAGATGTGCACGGCCATGTTTTCCACCACGCCCAGCACCGGGATGTTGACCTTGCGGAACATCTCCACACCCTTCTTGGCATCCAGCAGGGCCAGGTCCTGTGGCGTGGTGACGATCACCGAACCGGCCACCGGCACCTTCTGCGCCAGGGTCAGCTGGATATCGCCGGTACCCGGCGGCATGTCGATGACCAGATAATCCAGGTCGTCCCAGGCGGTCTGGGTCACCAGCTGCAGCAGCGCTCCCGATACCATCGGCCCACGCCAGACCATCGGCGTGTTGTCATCGGTGAGGAACGCCATGGACATCACTTCCACGCCATGGGCCTTGATCGGCACGAACCACTTCTGCTCGCGGATCTGCGGGCGAGTACCCTCGGCGATACCGAACATCACGCCTTGGCTGGGGCCGTAGATATCCGCATCGAGAATGCCCACGCGGGCGCCTTCACGGGCCAGGGCCAAGGCCAGGTTGGCCGCGGTGGTCGATTTGCCGACACCGCCCTTGCCCGAGGCCACGGCAATGATGTTCTTGACGTTGGCCATGGCCGGTACCTGGGCCTGGGCCTTGTGGGCGGCGACGACACAGTCGATCGACACCTGGGCCGAGCTGACGCCGTCGAGATTCTCGATCGCGGTCTGCAGCACCTGGGCCCAACCGTTCTTGAACAGGCCGGCGGCGTAGCCCAGTTGCAACTGCACAGCGACTTGCCCGCCCTGGATGTCGATGGCGCGCACGCAACCGGCGCTGACCGGGTCCTGATTCAGATAGGGGTCGGTGTACTGGCGAAGCACGCCTTCGACGGCGGCACGGGTGACGGCACTCATGGACACTCCCATTGGCAAACTGAGTACGAAACAGACGCCTATCCTAACCCGTCAATCGTCAGCAGATGCGTGCTTGGGGTGAAATATCTTCGCCGGCCCTTTATAGTGGCCGATCACCCTCATTTTTACCCGAGCCAGATAAGTAGCCGAGCCACCATGTCCGAGCCACGTCAGATTCTCGTTACCAGCGCCCTGCCCTATGCCAATGGATCCATCCACCTTGGCCATATGCTGGAGTACATCCAGACGGACATGTGGGTGCGCTTCCAGAAACTGCGCGGCAACCAGTGCATCTACGTCTGCGCCGACGACGCCCACGGCTCGGCCATCATGTTGCGTGCCGAGAAGGAAGGCATCACCCCTGAGCAGCTGATCGCCAATGTCCAGGCCGAGCACAGTGGTGACTTCGCCGACTTCCTGGTGGACTTCGACAACTTCCACTCCACCCACAGTGACGAAAACCGCGAGCTGTCAGGCCTGATCTACGGCCGCCTGCGCGACGCAGGGCACATCGCCACCCGTTCGGTGACCCAGTATTTCGACCCCGAAAAGGGCATGTTCCTGGCCGACCGTTTCATCAAGGGCACCTGCCCGAAATGCGCGGCTGAGGATCAGTACGGCGACAACTGCGAGAAATGCGGCGCCACCTATGCCCCGACTGAACTGAAGAACCCCAAGTCGGCCATCTCCGGGGCCACGCCGGTGCTGCGCGATTCCCAGCACTTCTTCTTCAAGCTGCCTGACTTCCAGGCCATGCTGCAGCAATGGACCCGCAGCGGAACCCTGCAGGACGCCGTGGCCAACAAGCTTGCCGAATGGCTGGATTCCGGCCTGCAGGAGTGGGACATCTCGCGTGATGCGCCGTACTTCGGCTTCGAGATTCCGGGCGAGCCGGGCAAGTACTTCTACGTCTGGCTGGACGCGCCAATCGGCTACATGGCCAGCTTCAAGAACCTGTGCGCACGCCGCCCGGAGCTGGACTTCGACGCGTTCTGGAACGAAGGCTCCAAGGCCGAGCTGTATCACTTCATCGGCAAGGACATCGTCAACTTCCACGCCCTGTTCTGGCCTGCCATGCTCGAAGGTGCCGGCTTCCGCAAGCCGACTGCAGTCAACGTGCACGGCTACCTGACCGTCAACGGCGCCAAGATGTCCAAGTCGCGCGGCACCTTCATCAAGGCCCGCACCTACCTGGACCACCTGCACCCGGAATACCTGCGCTACTACTACGCCGCCAAGCTCGGCCGTGGCGTCGACGACCTCGACCTGAACCTCGAAGACTTCGTGCAGAAGGTCAACTCCGACCTGGTTGGCAAGGTGGTCAACATTGCCAGCCGTTGCGCCGGCTTCATCCACAAGGGCAATGCCGGCGTGATGGTCGCTGGCGATGCTGCGCCGGAGCTGACCGAGGCCTTCCTCGCCGCCGCCCCGTCGATCGCCGAAGCCTATGAGGGCCGCGATTTCGGCCGTGCCATGCGTGAAATCATGGCCCTGGCTGACCGCGCCAACGCCTGGATCGCCGACAAGGCACCTTGGTCGCTGGCCAAGCAGGAAGGCAAGCAGGACGAGGTCCAGGCCATTTGCGCCCAGGGCATCAACCTGTTCCGCCAGCTGGTGATCTTCCTCAAGCCCGTGCTGCCGCTGCTCGCCGCCGATGCCGAGGCATTCCTCAACGTCGCGCCACTGACCTGGAACGACCATCAATCGCGCCTGGAAAACCACCAGCTGAACCCGTTCAAGGCACTGATGAGCCGTATCGAACCTGCCAAGGTCGAAGCCATGGTCGCTGCCAGCAAGGAAGACCTGCTGGCCGCCGAAGCCCAGGCACCCGCCGGCAACGGCGAGCTGACCAAGGACCCGCTGTCTGCCGAAATCGAGTTCGACACCTTTGCCGCGGTCGACCTGCGTGTCGCACTGATCGTCAAGGCTGAAGCCGTGCCCGGCGCCGACAAGCTCCTGCAGCTGACCCTGGATATCGGCGACGAGCGCCGCAACGTGTTCTCCGGCATCAAGTCGGCCTATCCGGATCCCTCCAAGCTGGAAGGCCGCCTGACCATGATGGTGGCCAACCTCAAGCCGCGCAAAATGCGCTTTGGCGTCTCCGAGGGCATGGTCATGGCAGCCGGCCCTGGCGGCGAAGAGATCTACCTGCTCAGCCCTGACAGTGGCGCCAAGCCAGGTCAGCGCATCAAGTAAGCCTTCTGCCCCGGCCTTACCGCCGGGGCAGTTCCATCTGCAGCACCAACGCCGGACGTTCCAGGCGATTCCCAGCTATCGTCATTCACATGAACGACTCCATGCTGATCCTCTTCAGCGCTGCGCTGGTCAGCCACCTGCTTGTGCAAGCACAGCCGTCAAGTCGCCTGCGCCTGCAGGTCTGTGGCCTGGCGGGGGCCCTGTCCATAGTGCTCGGAGCGAGCGGCGGGCAAGTGCTCGAACGGCTCATCGTGGCGCCCTGGCAGTTGCAGGACCTGCGCCTGTTCCTGCTGTTGCCCTGGCTGGCATTGCTGGCATGGGGCGTACCGAAGGTGCTGCGCAGGTTGCGACCGCAGTGGCCCACCAGCGGGCTTGCATTGCCATTGCTGGGCAACGCCTTGCTGCTCGGCCTGACGCTGCAAGTGACGGGAGAGGAAACCTCGTTGCTTGCTACGTTGCGCTGGGGGGCATCGGCCGGCATTGGCTTCTGGCTGGCGCTGGTGCTGTTCGACGACCTGCACCAGCGCAGCCAGCAGGCGGAAGTACCGGCGGCGCTGCGCGGTTTGCCGATTACCCTGATCGGTACAGGCGTCATGGCCTTGGCGTTCTGCGGATTCAACGGACTTTTCATTCAATGAACTTGATTCAACGCATCGATGCCCTGCTGCCACAAACCCAATGTGGCAAATGCGGCCACAACGGCTGTCGGCCCTACGCCGAAGAACTGGCTGCGGGCGGGGCCATCAACAAGTGCCCGCCAGGTGGCAGCGAAACCATCGCTGCGCTGGCAGCGCTGCTCAAGCAGCCATTGCTTGCGCCTGACCCGCTGCGCGGCAGCGCACCGCCCCAGGTCGCCTACATTCGCGAAGCCGAATGCATCGGTTGCACCAAGTGCATCCAGGCCTGCCCGGTCGATGCCATCGTCGGCGCCGCCAAGTTGATGCACACGGTCATTGCCAGCGAATGCACCGGCTGTGACCTGTGCCTGGCGCCCTGCCCGGTCGATTGCATCGAGATGCAGCCACTACCAGCAGGGGTGGTACCGATCGTCAGCGGCCTGGCTCATTCTCCCGAACAACTGCAGGCCCGCCGCCAGCGCCGCGATCAGGCGCGCCAGCGCCACCAACAGCGAAACGCCCGCCTGCAACGCGACATCGCGCGCCGTGAGGCGCAGCGCCTGGCGCGTACGGCCGAAGCCACACAAGGCACGGCAGACCCGATCAAGGCCGCCCTGGAGCGCATCAGGGCGCAGAAAAGCGCCGCTGCCGATGCGCTGCCCACAGGCGCCGGGCATGAACATGGCAAGCCCTGACCCACGGCTACGCGCAGCCATGGGCCTGGTGCTGCTGGCCTGCATACCCGGCTTGCTCGCCACCCTCTGGACACAGGGCTGGGGAGTCCTGTTCAGCCTGTTGCTGTGTGCCAGCAGTGCGCTGTGTTGCGAAGCGGCCTTGCTGGCTGTGCGTCGCCAGCCTGTTCTACCGGCATTGAACGATGGCAGTGCCCTGGTGACTGCCGTGTTGCTGGCCATCGCCCTACCCGGACAGGCGCCTTGGTGGGTGCCAGTGACAGCAGCAGGCATTGCCATAGGTGTCGGCAAGCAGGCCTTTGGCGGAGTGGGCCGCAATCTGTTCAACCCGGCCATGGTCGGTTACGCCTTCGTGCTGCTGAACTTTCCGCTGCACATGAACCACTGGCCCAACCACGCCATTGGCTTTGTCGACAGCCTGCAGCAGGTGGCTGGCGGGGGCGGCCAGATTGATGCCTGGGCGGGGCCGACCATTCTCGATGGCCTGCGCCACAACCGCAGCCTGACCCTCGACGAACTGTTCGCCAGTCACCCCGGCTTCGGCAATGTGGGCGGTCGCAGCAGCGAATGGATCAATCTGGCCTTGCTGTTCGGCGGGCTGTTTCTCTTGCAGCGCAAGGTGATCAGCTGGCATGCCCCGGCAGGGCTGCTGGGTGGCCTTCTCCTGTTCAGCCTGCTGGCCTGGAATGGCTCCGGTTCGGATTCGAACGGCTCGCCACTGCTGCATCTGTTCAGCGGTTCAACGATGCTGGCAGCGTTCTTCATCGCCACCGAGCCGGTGTCCGGCCCAAGGGCGAATCTGGCCAGGCTGCTGTTCGGTTTCGGCGCAGGCGCGCTGATCTACCTGATTCGCACCTGGGGCAGTTACCCGGATGGCACGGCCTTCGCCATCCTGTTGATGAACCTGGCGGTGCCCGCGCTGGATCGGTTCGCCTTGCAGCGCCAACAGGTTGCGCCATGATCGCGCCCGTGCGCAGCAGCCTTTTGCTCCTTGCCGTCGGCGGGTCGGCCATCGCATCAGCGCTGGCTTGGCAGCACTGGACTCGCCCGGCCATCATCGATGCCGAGCGCCAGCTTCAGGCAAGCCAGTTGCTGGCGGTGCTGCCCGCGCAAAGCTACGACAACCGCCCTTTGGACAGCGCGTTGCCATTGCCCGCCGAACAGCCGCAGCACAGCAAGGTACTCGCGGCTTATCGCGCGAGCCACGGGACTTTGCCAACAGCCATCGTGCTGGTGAGCCAGGTGCAGGGCTATGCCGGCCCCATCAAGCTGGCCATCGCCATCGCTGCCGATGGCCGCCTGATCGGCACTCGGGTGGTCGAACAGCAGGAAAGCCCTGGGTTGGGCGGCCAGATTGCCGATCCGCAGTCTGGCTGGCTGAACCAGTTTGCCAAGCACGGTCTTGGCGACCGCTGGGCAATCAGACGCGACCAGGGCGATTTCGATCAGTTGGCCGGCGCGACCGTTACGTCCCGGGCCGTCATCGATGCCCAGCAGGAGGCCTTGCGGTTTTTTGATCAGCATCGCAGCGAACTGCTTGGAACCTCTCCCCATGAATAGATTCTGCCTGCTGATCACCGGCCTGGCTCCGCTGCTTGGCGCGACTGGCACTGTCACCCATGCACTGGCCATCGCCGCGTCCATGTGGGTGATGATCCTTCTCCACCAAGCCTTGCTTGGCCCGCTGCGGGCATCACTCAGCGGCGCCAGGTACTGGCTGGCAAGCCTGCTGCTGCTGGCTGCGCTTGGCAGTTGCCTGCAATTGGCCCTACGTGCCTGGGCATTGCCCTTGGCGCAGACGCTTGGGTTTTATCCGGCGCTGATTTGCCTGCAGTGCCTTGCCGTCGACAGGTTGCTGCCAACAGCAGGGCGCTGGCGGCATCTGTTACGTCATCTGAGTGGCCTGCTGCTCACCTGCCTGCTGCTTGGCGCGGCGCGCCAGTGGCTGGAGGCGTTCGCAGGCATGCACCTGGCCCACCTGCCATCCGGTGGGCTGCTACTGCTCGGCGCGCTGCTGGCCTTGTACAATCGGCTTTGCCTCACCCTCACTCGTCGTCAAGGAAAGCGTTGAAACCATGAATGCCGCCAAACGCCTGGAGATCTTTCGCAGGCTGCACGAAGACAATCCCGATCCGAAAACGGAATTGGCTTACACCACCCCCTTTGAGCTTCTGGTTGCCGTGACGCTTTCCGCACAGTCCACCGATGTCGGGGTCAACAAGGCCACCGCACGCCTGTTTCCGGTCGCCAATACACCGCAGGCCATCTACGCGCTGGGTGTCGAGGGGCTGAGCGAATACATCAAGACCATCGGCCTCTATAACAGCAAGGCCAAGAACGTCATCGAGGCGTGCCGCCTGCTGATCGAGCGCCACGGCGGCGAAGTGCCGCAAACCCGAGAAGCACTGGAGGCGTTACCAGGCGTTGGGCGCAAGACCGCCAACGTGGTGCTCAACACCGCCTTCCGCCAGCCAACCATGGCGGTGGACACGCACATATTCAGGGTCAGCAACCGCACCGGTATCGCGCCTGGCAAGACCGTGCTGGAAGTCGAGAAGAAACTGGTCAAGTTCGTACCCAAGGACTACCTGCTCGACGCTCACCATTGGCTTATCCTGCATGGCCGCTACGTGTGCCAGGCACGCAAGCCTCGTTGTGGCAGCTGCCGCATCGAAGATCTGTGCGAATACAAGCACAAGACCTGCGACGATTGAGCCAATAGCAAAAATGGCTGCGTTGCGATTGAAAAAATCTTTTTTACCGGACATCGCTTTCTCGTTATAAGGACGGCCAATGGCCCTTTGGCTTGGAGCGACTCATGAGTACCGATAAAGACGACCTGTCGATCGAAGATGACTTTGCTACCGCTGACGACGAAGCGGAGCCTCAGGTAGAAACCGCGAAAACCAACCTGAGCAAGCGTCGTACCATTGACAACCTCCTCGAAGAGCGACGCCTGCAACGGCAACTAGCCGATTTCGACTACGACCTTTAGCCCCCACCAAAGCCTCCCTTGCGGAGGCTTTGTCCATGGCTGGTTCAGCTCAGGCCATGGCGGCGGGCCAGCTCGATCAGGTCCACCAGTGAATGGGCATTGAGCTTCAGCAACAGGCGCGTCTTGTAGGTGCTGACCGTCTTGTTGCTGAGGTACATGCTGTCGGCTATCTCCTTGTTGGAGCGTCCCCGCGCCAACTGCTGCAGGACCATCATCTCCCTGGCAGACAGGCGATCGACCATTTCCGTTTCGTTTACTCCTCCAACCCGGCCACGTGACTTGTGCAAGGCCTGGTTCGGGAAATAACTGTAACCAGAGAGCACAGCCTTGATGGCGCTCAGCAGCTCGGTGAGCTCCTGCTGCTTGTATACATAGCCAGCGGCGCCCGCTTGCATGCAGCGCATGGAGAAATGCCCGGGCGCCTGCGAGGTCAGTACCAGCACACGACTGCCAGGACTCGCTGCGGCCATCCGGCCAATGACCTCCAGGCCGTCGAGCTTGGGGATGCCGATATCCAGTACGACAATGTCGGGAAGGTGTTCGCGAGTGAGCTGCAAGGCCGCTATGCCGTTGTCTGTTTCCGCGACAACATCGTACCCATGCCGCTCCATCAGCATGCGCACTGCCAAGCGTATGACCGGATGATCATCCACGATAAGGACTTTGTTCATACGATATCCATCATTCGTTATTTTACTTTGACGACGGCTTCACAATAACCGAGCAGAACGCTCAATGGCGCATCCATTCCCCCCTCAAATAACCGAATAGATGAACCCTACGTCGGTTTGGGAATTTTCCTACACGAAAAAATTTACAACCTTGTCTGTAGAGTGGTTGAGAACTCCTGAATGAGTTTGAGCGATTTGTTCCCGTCACATGCGCCGAACAATTACCGCCCCCGGAAAAAGTCCACAATTTGGTTGAGGCAGTCAGTGGGTTATTCATAGGCAACACATGCAGGAGGCCACTAACATGACTGAGAACCAACCTGTCGCTCCGCTGACGATAATCGCCATATTTGCAGGCATTATCGAAGCCTCTGCCTTGGCTACCTTGCCTTTCCTCAGCGATAAAAGTCAGACCTACTACACCTGGTTCCTTGTAGGATTTCCTTTCTTCCTCACGGCACTGTTCTTCCTCACCCTGAACTTCAACTCCAAGTCCTTCTACAAGCCTGATCAGGCCGGGCCTCAGCCAAAAGCCGAGCCAGCGCTGCGCTCCGATACACAAGAAACAGTGACCGTGATGTTCTCCGGCCCTGACGCCCAGAAACGGATAGAACAACATGTCATGCAAGCCATTGCCCAACCGCTTGCCGAAAACAGGCACTGGCGCTTGTGCAATATGGATCTGCAACAGTGCGTACACCTATCAACCACCCGCCTGAGGGATGAGCCATGACATCGATCAGCCCCCATTCAAGAGGGCAAAAAAAACCCCGGCCAGAGCCGGGGTTCGTTTGCCGCTTCAGCCGGGTGCTCAGAGCATCCCACGACCTTTGTTGGCAGCGATGCGCATGCGCAGCGCGTTGAGCTTGATGAAGCCGGCAGCATCGGCCTGGTTGTAGGCGCCGCCATCTTCTTCGAAGGTCGCGATGTTGGCATCGAACAGCGAGTCGTCCGACTTGCGGCCAACCACGATGACGTTGCCCTTGTACAGCTTCAGGCGCACGACGCCATTAACGTTGACCTGCGAAGCGTCGATCATCTTCTGCAGCATCAGACGCTCCGGACTCCACCAGTAGCCGGTGTAGATCAGGCTGGCGTATTTCGGCATCAGCTCGTCTTTCAGGTGAGCGACTTCGCGGTCCAGGGTGATCGACTCGATGGCACGGTGGGCCTTGAGCATGATGGTGCCGCCAGGGGTCTCATAGCAGCCGCGGGACTTCATGCCCACGTAACGGTTCTCTACGATGTCCAGACGGCCGATACCGTTGGCGCCGCCGATGCGGTTCAGTTCGGCAAGCACGGTGGCCGGGGTCATGTCGACGCCGTCGATGGCGACGATGTCACCATTGCGGTAGGTCAGTTCGATGTAGGTAGCCTGGTCCGGGGCGTTCTCTGGCGAGACGCTCCAGCGCCACATGTCTTCTTCGTGCTCGGTCCAGGTATCTTCCAGCACACCGCCTTCGTAGGAAATGTGCAGCAGGTTGGCGTCCATCGAGTATGGCGACTTCTTCTTGCCGTGACGCTCGATCGGAATGCCATGCTTTTCGGCGTAGTCCATCAGCTTTTCGCGGGACAGCAGGTCCCACTCGCGCCATGGAGCGATGACCTTGACGCCAGGCTTGAGCGCGTAGGCACCCAGCTCGAAACGGACCTGGTCGTTACCCTTGCCGGTCGCGCCGTGAGAAATGGCGTCGGCGCCGGTTTCGTTGGCGATTTCGATCAGGCGCTTGGCGATCAGCGGGCGGGCGATGGAAGTACCCAGCAGGTACTCGCCTTCATAGACGGTGTTGGCGCGGAACATCGGGAAGACGAAATCACGCACGAATTCTTCGCGCAGGTCGTCGATGTAGATCTCTTTTACGCCCATCGCCTGAGCTTTGGCGCGAGCCGGCTCGACTTCTTCGCCCTGACCCAGGTCAGCGGTGAACGTCACCACTTCGCAGTTGTAGGTATCCTGCAGCCACTTGAGAATCACCGAAGTATCAAGGCCGCCGGAATACGCCAGTACGACCTTTTTTACGTCCGCCATGCCATCACTCCACGGGGTTGTACGGAAAGGGACCGATTCTACCGGCGTTGCGGATAAATTTACAGTGGGGCGACAGCTTCTGACGACAAAGCGACAGGAACTGTCGGTAGCGCGACGTGCTTGCCGTAAAGGGTTCAGCGCCTATCAGATCGAGCGCCGCGCGGGCGGCGCTCGATCTGATAGGCGCTGAAGATGTTGTGGCAAGCACCCTGTGGCGCCGATGCAACCCCGAGTCATACCCCAGGCATACACCTTGAAATCAGGGTGCCTTCGCTCCGGGCGCTGGCGCAGCTGGCGCAGGCGGAACAGCAGATGCAGCCGGCACCGTTTGCTGCACCACCGGTTTCTCTGCCATCGCCACCCGATCCAGCTCGATATTCACCCGCCGGTTACGTGCCCGATTGGCCGGACTGTTGTTTTTCACCAGCGGATAGCGCTCGCCATGGAAGCGCACGACGATCTGTTCTTCCGGCACACCATGGGCCTTGAAGTAATCGGCAACGGCCAAGGCCCGACGTCGCGAAGCATCGCGATTGGTCAGGCGGTTACCACTGTTGTCGGAATGGCCGTTGAGTTCGATGTGGTTCACCGTCGGGTCAGCCTTGAGGTAATCGAGGATCACGTCCAGCCGCGCACGGGCATCGGCGTCCAGGTCGAAGCCACCGCCCGGGAAGCCCACCTGGGTCTGGCGCACCTGGTCATAGTTCATCGGCAGCATCTTGCTGGCACAGGCCTGATAGTCGCCGTAGGCCTTGGCGAAGCTGACCGGCAGCACGCGTACTTCCATCGCCCTGCCGCCTTCGCCGGTGTAATTGCGCACCACCGTGCTGCGTCCATCGAGCAGGCCGTTGATCAGGCGGCTGGCCTGGCTCTGCGACGAGCTGAACAGCACGCCGCTGCGGGCCATGCGCACAGCGCCGAGGTTCACATCCGCGCGGCCCGGCTGCCAAGGGGCAGCGGCAGCCAGCAAGGTGGCCGAACCTGCGCCAAGCACATTACTGTGCGAACGCAGCTGGAACACCGGCTGCTCACCGGCCTTGCGCACGAACTCGCCACTGCCGAAACCGTCGATCGGCTGGATCAGGCGGCATTCGAACTGGTCACCCTCGACTTTCCAGGCGACATTCTCCATGCGGGTCTGGAAGGTCAGTGCACCGGCCGGCAGGCTGGCGACAAGGGTCAACAGGGCTAGGTAACGCTGGCGCACGGGTGGCTCCACAAATTCTGACGGCTTACAGGCAGGCTATCGGACGCTCGCCGGAAAACTTGATAGCCGTGCTCGGACCGGGGTTTTCCGGTAGCATTGGGGCCTGAGTTCGACCCGCCTGGAATTCCCAATGTCCGATCGCCTGACCCTCCTGCGTCCCGACGACTGGCACATCCATCTGCGCGATGGTGCCGTCCTGCCCCATACCGTTGGCGATGTGGCGCGTACTTTCGCCCGTGCCATCATCATGCCCAACCTGGTTCCGCCGGTGCGCAACGCCGTCGAAGCTGGCGCCTACCGCGAGCGCATCCTTGCCGCACGCCCGGCTGGCAGCCGCTTCGAACCGCTGATGGTGCTGTACCTCACCGACCGCACCAGCCCCGAGGACATCCGCGCGGCCAAGGCCAGCGGTATCGTCTACGCCGCCAAGCTGTACCCGGCCGGCGCAACGACCAACTCCGATTCGGGCGTGACCAGCATCGACAACATCTTCCCGGCCATCGAGGCCCTGGCGGAGGTCGGCATGCCCTTGCTGGTGCACGGTGAAGTCACCCGCAGCGAAATCGACGTGTTCGACCGCGAGAAGCGCTTCATCGACGAGCACATGCGCCGCCTGGTCGAGCGCTTTCCGACCCTGAAAGTGGTCTTCGAGCACATCACCACAGGCGACGCCGCGCAGTTCGTCACCGAAGCCCCGGCCAACGTCGGTGCAACCATCACTGCCCAGCACCTGCTGTACAACCGCAACCACATGCTGGTCGGCGGTATCCGCCCGCACTTCTATTGCTTGCCGATCCTCAAGCGCAACACCCACCAGGTGGCGCTGCTGGACGCGGCCACCAGCGGCAACCCGAAGTTCTTCCTCGGCACCGACTCGGCACCGCATGCCCGTCACGCCAAGGAAGCCGCCTGCGGTTGTGCCGGCTGCTACACCGCATACGCTGCCATCGAGATGTACGCCGAGGCGTTCGAGCAGCGCAATGCGCTGGACAAGCTGGAAGGTTTCGCCAGCCTGCATGGCCCGGCCTTCTATGGCCTGCCAGCGAACACCGACACCATCACCTTGGTTCGCGAAGAATGGACCGCCCCGGACAGCCTGCCATTCGGCGAGCAAACCGTGATCCCGCTGCGCGCCGGTGAGAAACTGCGCTGGCGCCTGCTGGAGGACAACGCGTGAGCGAAGACCTGTACGAAGACGACCAGGACGGTCAGGTCGGCGGCGGCTCGCGCCACCCGATGGCCGAGCGCTTCCGTGGCTATCTGCCGGTAGTCGTGGATGTCGAGACTGGCGGCTTCAACAGCGCCACCGACGCCCTGCTGGAAATTGCCGCAGTGACCATCGGCATGGACGAAAAGGGCTTTCTGTTCCCGGAGCACACCTACTTCTACCGGGTCGAACCGTTCGAAGGGGCCAACATCGAGCCGGCCGCGCTGGAGTTCACCGGCATCAAGCTGGATCACCCGCTGCGCATGGCGGTGAGCGAGGAAAGCGCGCTCACCGACATTTTCCGCGGTGTGCGCAAGGCGCTCAAAGCCAACGGCTGCAAACGGGCGATCCTGGTCGGCCACAACAGCAGCTTCGACCTTGGTTTCCTTAATGCGGCGGTCACGCGTAACGACATCAAGCGTAACCCGTTCCACCCGTTCTCCAGCTTCGACACCGCGACCCTGGCTGGCCTGGCCTACGGCCAGACCGTACTGGCACGAGCCTGCCAGAGCGCCGACATCGACTTCGACGGGCGTGAAGCGCACTCGGCGCGTTACGACACCGAGAAGACGGCCGAGCTGTTCTGCGGCATCGTCAACCGCTGGAAGGAAATGGGCGGCTGGCGCGACTTCAACGACTGACCTGAAAAGCTTCGCGGGCGAGCCCGCGAAGCGGCCAGAACAAGCTGGCACAAAAAAAACCGGCCACGTGGGCCGGTTTTTTCATGCGCATGGCAATTACAGCTTGCCAGCGTTCTCGCTCAGGTAAGCAGCCACGCCTTCTGGCGAAGCGGTCATGCCCTGGTCGCCTTTCTTCCAGTTGGCAGGGCAGACTTCGCCGTGCTCTTCGTGGAATTGCAGGGCGTCGACCAGACGCAGCAGCTCGTCCATGTTGCGGCCCAGCGGCAGGTCGTTGACGATCTGCGAACGGACAACACCGTTGGTGTCGATCAGGAAGGCGCCGCGGAAAGCTACGCCGCCTTCGGACTCGACGTCGTAGGCCTTGCAGATTTCGTGAGTGATGTCGGCAGCCAGGGTGTACTTGACCTGGCCGATACCGCCGGCATTGACCGGGGTGTTACGCCAGGCGTTGTGGGTGAAGTGCGAGTCGATCGAAACGCCGATCACTTCGACGTTGCGCGCCTGGAAGTCAGGGATGCGGTTGTCCAGGGCGATCAGCTCGGACGGGCAGACGAAGGTGAAGTCCAGTGGGTAGAAGAACACCAGGCCGTACTTGCCCTTGATAGCCGAAGCCAGGTTGAAGCTGTCGACGATTTCGCCATTGCCCAGGACAGCTGGGACGGTGAAGTCGGGGGCTTGTTTGCCAACGAGTACGCTCATTGTAATCTCCTGATGAGGGTGAAGAACCGTTTGCCGGGCCAAGGCAGGCTTGCCCGACATCCAACAAAGGCTGACCATCATACACGGCTTCCAGTGACAGGCCGAATGCAACCGTCGGTCGCTCAAGCACGGCCCTTTCAGAAAGTCCTTTGACAAGCATTCTCATTAACATTAAGCTCCAACCCATCGACTCAACCCGCGATGGTCAGCCCTTATGTATGTGTGTCTTTGTGTCGGCGTCACCGACGGACAGATCCGCGATGCGATCTATGAAGGATGCTGCAGTTACAAGGAAGTCCGTGCAGCGACCAACGTCGCCAGCCAGTGTGGCAAATGCGCCTGCCTGGCCAAAGAGGTGGTCCGTGAGACCCTCACCGAATTGCAGGTGAGCCAGCACGCCGCCCTGCCCTATCCGGTGGAATTTACTGCTGCCTGATATTACCGAATTCGAAGAACCGGACCCCGTGTCCGGTTTTTTTATGCCTGAATATCAATAAGTTAGCGTTCCAACGCGGTTCACAAACATTCTTATTCCTATTAATTTTCACTTATTATTCAAACACTTAGGTTTGACAGTCCCCCGTTGCAGGCTCAAACTTCGCTGTATTGGCACACCTCTACAGGGCAGGAACCCGACATGAAAGGCGACGTAAGCGTCATCCAGCATCTCAACAAGATCCTCGGAAACGAGCTGGTCGCGATCAACCAGTACTTCCTGCACGCGCGCATGTATGAAGATTGGGGCCTGAACAAGCTCGGCAAGCACGAGTACAAGGAATCCATCGATGAAATGAAGCACGCTGACAAACTGATCAAGCGTATTCTTTTCCTCGAAGGCATCCCCAACGTCCAGGACCTTGGCAAGCTGCTGATCGGTGAGCACACCAAAGAGATGCTCGAGTGCGACCTGAAGATCGAACAGAAAGGCCTGGTCGACCTGAAAGCCGCCATCGCCCACTGCGAAACCGCTGGCGACTTCGGCTCGCGTGACCTGCTCGAAGACATCCTCGAATCCGAGGAAGAACACATCGACTGGCTGGAAACCCAGCTGGGCCTGATCGACAAGATCGGCATCGAGAACTACCTGCAGTCGCAGATGGGCGAAGAGTAAAATTCCCGCCCATGAAAAAACCCGCTCTGAGCGGGTTTTTTCATGGCTGCCTGATGATCAGGCTTCGGAGGCCTTGGCCTTGGCGGTGGCGTCCTTGATCAGGGTCTGCAGCTCACCCTTCTCGAACATTTCCAGCATGATATCGCTACCGCCAACCAGCTCGCCGGCTACCCACAGTTGCGGGAAAGTCGGCCAGTTGGCGTATTTTGGCAGGTTGGCGCGGATTTCCGGGTTCTGCAGGATGTCGACGTAGGCGAACTTCTCGCCGCAACCCATCACAGCCTGCGAAGCACGCGCGGAGAAGCCACACTGCGGGGCATTCGGCGAGCCTTTCATGTAAAGCAGAACGGTGTTGTTGGCAATCTGCTCTTTGATCGTTTCGATGATATCCATGTAGCACCTCGGCTGAACTTTCCGACGCGATCGTCGGCACGGTGAGGCATTGTATCGGAAAGCCGAGCAGCGTGCTCGGCCTTACCGTTGCTCAGGCAGCCTCGACCTGCACGGGCACGCCATTGAGCGCAGCATTGCCGGAAACCGCGTCACGCAGGCGCTCGTCCGTCAGGTCATTGGCGCTCACACCGGCTTGTGCCTGGGCGATCTGCAACTGAACGCCCTGGCGACCATGACCGAAACCATGGGGCAGGCTGACCACCCCGGGCATCATGTCTTCACAGGCCTGCACCTCGACTTCCAGCAGGCCAGTGCGCGAACGGATACGCACCCGCTGGCCATCCTGTAATTGCCGGTCGTGCATGTCGTGGGGGTGCATCAGCAGGTGATGACGCGGCTTGCCTTTGACCAAGCGATGATAGTTGTGCATCCACGAATTGTTGCTGCGCACATGGCGTCGACCGATCAGCAGCAATTCGCCCGGCGCATGAGGCGCCTGCGAGGCCAACCGCTGCAGGTCATCCAGCAGCACCTGCGGCGCCGCCTCGACGGCTTTGCTGGCGGTTGCCAGGCGCGTCGCCAGGTTGGCGCGCAGCGGTCCCAGGTCAAGCCCGTGGGGGTATTGCTCCAGTGCCTGCAGCGACAGGTTCCAGGCGCTGGCCTCGCCATAGCGCCCCTTGCGCAGGGCCAGATCGATCATCTGCGCTGGCGGCCAGGTCGGTTTCAGTTCAAGTTCTGCGCGCTTGGCGAAGGCCTGGGCGAGGCCTACGAAAATCTCCCAGTCATGCAGGGCACCTGCCGGCTTGGCCAGGATGGCGCGATTGAAACGGGTCACGTTGCGCACGGCCAGCAGATTGAAGGTGCTGTCGTAATGGTCGTTTTCCAGCGCCGAGGTCGACGGCAGGATCAGGTCGGCGTGACGGGTAGTTTCATTGATGTAGAGGTCGATGCTGAGCATGAACTCGAGGCCCTCCAGCGCCGCATCCAGCTGCCGGCCATTGGGGGTGGACAGCACCGGATTGCCGGCGACCGTCACCAGGGCGCGTACCTGCCCCTCCCCCGGGGTCAGCATCTCCTCGGCCAAGGCCGCCACGGGCAGCTCGCCCGCGTACTCCGGCAAACCCGAGACGCGGCTCTGCCAGGCATTGAAATGGCCACCTGAGGTGGTCGCCACCAGATCGACCGCAGGCTCGGTGCACAGTGCTCCACCCTCTCGGTCGAGGTTGCCGGTCACCAGGTTGATCATCTGCACCAGCCAGTGGCACAACGTGCCGAACGCCTGGGTCGAAACCCCCATGCGGCCATAGCAGACCGCCTTGTCCGCAGCGGCAAAGTCCCGCGCCAATTGACGTATTTGACTGGCGGCGATGCCACAGTGTGCGCTCATCGCTTCTGCGCTAAACGGCGCAATCGCTTCGCGTACAGGCAGCAGGCCGCTGACCGGCAAATGCGAGCCGCGCGTGAGCCCTTCATCGAACAAGGTGTTGAGCAGGCCACAGAGCAAGGCAGCATCGCCGCCGGGCCGGATGAACAGATGCAGGTCGGCCATGGCAGCGGTTTCGCTACGGCGGGGATCGACCACTACCAGGCGCCCCCCTCGACCACGCAGGGCTTTCAGGCGTTTTTCCACGTCGGGCACGGTCATGATGCTGCCATTGGAGGCCAGCGGGTTGCCACCCAGGATCAGCATGAAGTCGGTATGGTCGATGTCCGGTATGGGCAACAGCAGGCCGTGGCCATACATCAGATGGCTGATCAGATGCTGTGGCAACTGGTCGACCGAGGTGGCAGAGAAGCGGTTGCGGGTCTTGAGCAGGCCGAGGAAGTAATTGCTGTGGGTCATCAGCCCATAGTTGTGCACGCTGGGGTTGCCCTGATATACCGCCACGGCATTGCGCCCGTGGGCCTGCTGGACCGCCCACAACCTGTCGGCGGCCAAGGCGAAAGCTTCATCCCAGCCAATCGGCTGCCACTCGCTCCCGACCCGTCGGTGAGGCTGGCGCAGGCGGTCCGGGTCGTTCTGGATATCCTGCAGGGCCACTGCCTTGGGGCAGATGTGGCCCCGGCTGAACGGGTCTTGCGGGTCCCCCTTGATCGAGCTGATCAGCGCCTGCCCGTCTTGTTCATGGCTGACTTCAATGTTCAAGCCGCAGATCGCTTCGCACAGGTGACAGGCACGGTGATGCAGGGTCTTGGTCATGGCCGCTTCTGCCTTGGTGGTGTAAGGGCTGGTCGAGCAACGACTATGCGCCGCAGCACTCGCCCCGGCCAGCGTGCTTCGCGGCGTGAATCCCGCGACATCAGGCGTACGATTCGCGACAGCCATTTGCCAAATTGCCAGCAAGCCGTGTACAACCTTCTGTAGCAAATAAAAAACAGCACTGGCTCAAGGGGGACGACACCCTTTGTAACCTGTCAAGCACCCTCTGCTGTTTCCCCCTCTTGGTTTCAGGCGACATTTAATTATAGTATTGCGCCTTTCCCCATTTCGTCCGCCCCGTGCGGCTTACGCCGCAGGTCACCCCCGTTGTCAAAAAAAACCATACGGTCGACCTGCATACCGTTGCAGATAAGGTAGTCAATCATGAGCGCTAGGCACTTTCTCTCCCTGCTGGATTTCACCACCGACGAATTGCTCGGTGTGATCCGCCGAGGCATCGAGCTGAAGGACCTGCGCAAGCGAGGCGTGCTGTTCGAGCCTTTGAAGAATCGTGTGCTGGGCATGATCTTCGAGAAGTCCTCGACCCGTACCCGTGTGTCGTTCGAAGCAGGCATGATCCAGCTGGGTGGCCAGGCCATCTTCCTCTCGCCGCGCGACACCCAGCTGGGCCGTGGCGAACCGATCGGCGACAGCGCCATCGTGCTGTCGAGCATGCTCGACGTGGTGATGATCCGTACCCACGCCCACAGCACCCTGACCGAATTCGCTGCCAAATCCCGCGTGCCGGTGATCAACGCCTTGTCCGACGAGTCGCACCCGTGCCAGTTGCTGGCCGACATGCAGACCTTCTTCGAGCACCGCGGCTCGATCCAGGGCAAGACCGTGGCCTGGATCGGCGACGGTTTCAACATGTGCAACTCGTACATCGAGGCGGCCAGGCAGTTCGACTTCCAGCTGCGCATCGCCTGCCCGGAGGGCTACGAGCCCGATCCGCGCTTCATGGCCCTGGGTGGCGATCATGTGCAGATTGTCCGCGATCCGCAGGAAGCCGTGCGCGGTGCGCACCTGGTGACCACGGATGTCTGGACTTCCATGGGCCAGGAAGAGGAAACTGCACGGCGCCTGGCGCATTTCGCGCCTTACCAGGTCACCCGCGCATTGCTCGACCTGGCGGCACCCGACGCCCTGTTCATGCACTGCCTGCCCGCCCACCGGGGCGAGGAAATCAGCCATGACCTGCTCGACGACCCTCGTTCGGTCGCCTGGGATCAGGCTGAGAACCGCTTGCATGCACAGAAGGCCCTCCTCGAATTCCTTGTCGAACCGGCTTACCACCACGCATGAGTCAACCCCTACTGCTCAACCTGCGCAACCTCGCCTGTGGCTACGGCGAGCAGCGCATCGTCCAGAACCTCAACCTGCATTTGAACGCAGGCGACATCGGTTGCCTGCTGGGTTCATCGGGTTGCGGCAAGACCACCACCCTGCGTGCCATCGCCGGCTTCGAGCCGGTGCACGAGGGTGAAATACAGTTGGCCGGCGAGGTGATTTCCCGCGCTGGCTTCACGCTGGCTCCGGAAAAACGCCGGATCGGCATGGTGTTCCAGGACTACGCCCTGTTCCCGCACCTGACCGTGGCGCAGAACATCGCCTTCGGCATCGCCAAGCACCCGAACCAGGCGCAGGTGATCGAAGAGATGCTCGAACTGGTCAAGCTCGCCGGCCTTGGCGGGCGCTACCCACATGAGCTGTCGGGTGGCCAGCAACAGCGTGTCGCCCTGGCGCGTGCCCTGGCACCGGAGCCACAGCTGTTGTTGCTCGACGAACCGTTCTCCAACCTCGACGTGGAACTGCGCCGGCGCCTCAGCCACGAAGTGCGCGACATCCTCAAGAGCCGCGGCACCAGTGCGATTCTGGTGACCCATGACCAGGAAGAAGCGTTTGCCGTGAGCGATCACGTCGGTGTGTTCAAGGAAGGCCGGCTCGAACAATGGGACACGCCGTACAACCTGTATCACGAACCACAGACGCCGTTCGTGGCCAGTTTCGTCGGCCAGGGCTACTTCATCCGTGGCCAGATGAGCAGCCATGAAGCGGTCAATACCGAATTGGGCGAGCTGCGTGGCAACCGCGCCTACAGCATGGCGCCGGGCAGCTCGGTGGATGTGCTGCTGCGCCCTGATGACATCGTGCCGGCGCCAGGCAGCGCCCTGCAGGCCAACATCGTCGGCAAGAGCTTCCTGGGTGCCTCGACGTTGTACCGTTTGCAACTGCCCACTGGCAGCCAGCTCGAAGCGATCTTCCCGAGCCACATCGACCACCAGGTGGGTGAGGACGTAGGTATCGCGGTGAAGGCCGATCACCTGGTGCTGTTCCCCGTGCCGGGCAGTGTCGCGACGCAGTCGGCGCGCCAGGAGAATGGGGTTCGCCGCTACAGCTCGGCGACCTGATTGCAGAACCCGGGGCCGCAGTGCGGCCCCAATGGTTTCAAACCTTACCGATGGCGGCGAATGCCCCCTGGGTATGCTCGGCCAGCACCGCCGCCGCCAACTCGACCTCCAGCCCCCGCCGTCCGGCGCTGACATGGATGGTGGCAAAATCCTGCGCCGAATCATCGATGAAGGTGCGCAGCCGTTTCTTCTGCCCCAAGGGGCTGATCCCACCCACCAGGTAACCGGTTGCCCGCTGGGCCACAGCCGGGTCTGCCATTTCGCACTTCTTCACGCCAGCCGCATGGGCCAGCGCCTTGAGGTCCAGCGTCCCGACCACCGGCACCACCGCCACCAGCAACTCGCCCTTCTCGCTGCTCGCGAGCAAGGTCTTGAACACCTGCTGCGGTTCGAGGCCGAGCTTTTCCGCCGCCTCCAGCCCATAGGACGCCGACTTGGGGTCATGCTCATAGCTGTGCACGCGATGTTCGGCGCGGGCTTTTTTCAACAGGTCGAGTGCGGGGGTCATGCATTGCTCCGGTCCGGGACAGGTCGCGGCTACTTTAGGGCAAATCCTGCATCCCAGCCAGCCAACGGCTGACGCGGCCGTCTACGACGGGCTTCAGCCCTTGAAACAGGCGAGCAAAACGTGACTACCCGTTCACTTTCGACCTTTGACATCAGCGTTTCTTGTCTATATTTTTTCGTTTCTGAATAAATGGTGCACTTTTAAGGTGCGCTTCTTAACACCCGCCTGAGGTCAATGGGGATAGACATCAGGCTTTGCTGTCGAGCGCTTTGCGCCTCACAACAAAAACAACGAGGTCATACATGACGACTGCACTACGCGAACCCACTCTATCCAGCCAATGCCTGGCCGAGTTTCTCGGCACCGCCTTGCTGATCTTCTTCGGCACGGGTTGCGTCGCCGCCCTCAAGGTCGCCGGCGCCAGCTTCGGCCTGTGGGAAATCAGCATCATCTGGGGCGTCGGCGTAAGCATGGCGATCTACCTCACCGCGGGCATTTCCGGCGCGCACCTGAACCCGGCCGTGAGCATCGCGCTCACCCTGTTTGCCGGCTTCGACAAGCGCAAGCTGCCGTTCTACGCGCTTGCCCAGGTCTGTGGCGCATTCTGTGGCGCCGCGCTCGTTTACACGCTCTACAGCAACCTGTTCTTCGATTTCGAACAGGCCCACGCCCTGTTGCGTGGCAGCACCCAGAGCCTCGAACTGGCCTCGGTATTCTCGACCTATCCGCACCCATCACTGTCCACTGGCCAGGCATTTCTGGTCGAGGTGGTGATCACGGCGATCCTGATGGCGGTGATCATGGCCCTGACCGACGACAACAATGGCCTGCCGCGCGGCGCCATGGCGCCACTGCTGATCGGCCTGCTGATCGCCGTGATTGGCAGCGCCATGGGCCCGCTGACCGGCTTTGCGATGAACCCGGCCCGCGATTTTGGGCCCAAGTTGATGACCTTCCTGGCTGGCTGGGGCGAAATCGCCTTCACTGGCGGTCGGGACATTCCCTATTTCCTGGTTCCGGTGTTCGCACCGATCCTCGGCGCTTGCCTGGGTGCCGCTGCCTACCGCGGCCTTATCGCCCGCAACCTGCCGACGGCGCAAGGCGCAAGCGCCGAGACAACCGACAATCGCCAGGGCGATACTCAAGCCAACTGATACTGGCGCCCTGAACTCCTCTTTTATGCAAGGCCTACGACCATGACAGACACCCAGGATAAGAACTACATCATCGCCCTGGACCAGGGCACCACCAGCTCGCGAGCGATCATCTTCGACCGCGATGCCAACGTGGTCGGTACCTCGCAGCGCGAGTTCGCCCAGCATTACCCGCATGCCGGCTGGGTCGAGCACGATCCGATGGAGATCTTCGCCACCCAGAGCGCGACCATGGTCGAGGCCCTGGCCCAGGCCGGCATCAGCCATGCCCAGGTGGCCGCGCTGGGGATTACCAATCAGCGTGAAACCACCGTGGTGTGGGACAAGGAAACCGGCCGACCGGTGTACAACGCGATCGTCTGGCAATGCCGCCGCAGTACCGAGATCTGTGCCCAGCTCAAGCGAGATGGCCATGAAGACTACATCCGCGAAACCACCGGCCTGGTCACTGACCCGTACTTCTCCGGCACCAAGCTGAAGTGGATCCTCGATAACGTCGAAGGTGCCCGCGAACGCGCCGAGCGCGGCGAACTGCTGTTCGGCACCATCGATACCTGGCTGATCTGGAAGTTCTCCGGCGGCAAGGTGCATGTCACCGACTACACCAACGCTTCGCGTACGCTGATGTTCAACATCCACAGCCTGCAGTGGGACCAAAAGCTGCTGGAAATCCTCGGCATCCCGCGGCAGATGCTGCCCGAAGTACGCCCCTCGTCGGAAGTGTACGGCCACACCAAGAGCGGCATCGCCATCGCCGGTATCGCCGGCGACCAGCAGTCGGCGCTGTTCGGCCAGATGTGCGTGGAGCCAGGCCAGGCCAAGAACACCTACGGCACCGGCTGTTTCCTGTTGATGAACACCGGCAACCAGGCCGTGAAGTCTTCCCACGGCCTGCTCACCACCATCGCCTGCGGCCCGCGTGGCGAGGTGGCCTATGCCCTGGAAGGCGCGGTCTTCAACGGTGGTTCCACCGTGCAGTGGCTGCGTGACGAGCTGAAAATCGTCAACGATGCGCTGGACACCGAATACTTCGCCAGCAAGGTCAAGGACAGCAACGGTGTGTACCTGGTGCCTGCGTTCACCGGTCTCGGCGCGCCCTATTGGGACCCGTATGCCCGCGGCGCGCTGTTTGGCCTGACCCGTGGCGTGAAGGTCGACCACATCATTCGCGCCGCGCTGGAGTCGATTGCCTACCAGACGCGCGACGTGCTCGACGCCATGCAGCAGGACTGCGGCCAGCGCCTGTCGGAACTACGCGTGGACGGTGGCGCAGTGGCCAACAACTTCCTCATGCAGTTCCAGGCCGACATCCTCGGTACCTGCGTCGAGCGTCCGAAAATGCGCGAAACCACCGCCCTCGGCGCCGCCTACCTGGCTGGCCTGGCCTGTGGCTTCTGGAGCGGCCTGGACGAACTGCGCGACAAGGCGATCATCGAGCGCGAGTTCAGCCCGCAGCTGGACGAGGCCGCCAAAGAAAAGCTGTACGCCGGCTGGAAGAAAGCCGTCGAGCGCACCCGTGACTGGGAAGATCACGAAGCGTAAATCAGGCCGGGGCCGCCACGCGGCCCCACTGGTCTACTGGCCGTCATCCCCTTCCTACGGCATCATTGCAGAATTTGCCCGGCAGCCCCAAAGGACCGCCCATGAATCTGCACCCACGCCAACAACAAATCCTAGAACTGGTGCGCGATCGCGGCTACGTCAGTATCGAAGAAATGGCGCAGCTGTTCGTCGTCACACCGCAAACCATCCGCCGCGACATCAACCAGCTCGCCGAACTCAACCTGCTGCGCCGCTACCATGGCGGTGCGGCCTATGATTCGAGCATCGAGAACACCGCCTATGCCATGCGCGCCGACCAGATGCGCGATGAAAAACAACGCATCGCCGAAGCGGTGGCGCGGCAGATTCCCGACCATGCCTCACTGTTCATCAATATCGGCACTACCACCGAATCGATTGCCCGGGCATTGCTCAACCACAACCACCTCAAAGTCATCACCAACAACCTGCATGTGGCCGCGATTCTCGCCGCCAAGGATGACTTCGAGGTGCTGGTAGCCGGCGGCACTGTCCGTCGTGATGGCGGCGTGGTGGGCCAGGCCAGCGTCGACTTCATCAACCAGTTCAAGGTTGATTTCGCCCTGGTCGGCATCAGCGGCATCGATGAGGACGGTAGTCTGCTCGATTTCGATTATCAGGAAGTACGGGTTTCCCAGGCGATCATCGCCAATGCCCGCCAGGTCGTGCTTGCCGCCGACTCCAGCAAGTTCGGGCGCAACGCCATGGTGCGCCTGGGGTCGATCAGCCTGGTCGACTGCCTGGTGACCGACCAGGCACCTGCGCCTGCCCTCACTCAATTGCTGAACCAGTACAAGATTCGGCTTGAGGTGGTGTGAGGGCCTCTGGGCGCATGCAATATGCCTTTAGCGCCTGTGAGATCGAGCGCCGCGCAGGCGGCGCTCGATCTCACAGGCGCAAAACATCTCAAATCGATCACCCAGAATTTTCGCAAATGTTCACTTTCTTGTCATCTGATCAGTTTTTTCTATAAAGACTGACTGGCGACCGGCTTTCTGTTGCGCTAGTATTTTCGAAAACGAACATAAATGTTCATATTCGATGTGAGCAGCCACAGGAGGCCTTGCCCGTGTCCCAGCCCGTTTCGTCCAAGCCCCCAGTCGCCGACTGCTACGACCTCGCCGTCATCGGCGGCGGCATCAATGGTGTGGGTATCGCTGCAGACGCCGCCGGGCGCGGCTTGAAGGTGTTTCTTTGCGAGAAGGACGACCTGGCCCAGCACACCTCGTCGGCCAGCAGCAAGCTGATCCACGGCGGCCTGCGCTACCTGGAACACTACGAATTCCGCCTGGTGCGTGAAGCGCTGGCCGAACGCGAAGTGCTGCTGGCCAAGGCCCCGCACATCGTCAAACCGATGCGCTTCGTGCTGCCGCACCGCCCGCACCTGCGCCCGGCCTGGATGATCCGCGCCGGCCTGTTCCTTTACGACCACCTGGGCAAGCGCAAGCGCCTGGGTGCCTCGCGCAGCCTGCGCTTCGGCCCGGGCTACCCGCTCAAGCCGGCAATCACCCGCGGATTCGAATACGCCGACTGCGCCGTGGACGATGCCCGTCTGGTGGTGCTCAATGCCATGAGCGCCCGTGAAAACGGCGCACACATCCACACCCACACCCGTTGCCTGCGCGCTGAGCGTGTGGATGGCCTTTGGCAGGTTGAGCTGCAGCACGCCGATGGCAGGCTGCAGAGCATTCGCGCCCGCGCCCTGGTCAATGCCGCCGGCCCCTGGGTCGCCAGCTTTATCAAGGACGATCTCAAGCTTGATGCCCCTTACGGCATCCGCCTGATCCAGGGCAGCCACATCATCGTGCCGCGCCTGTACGAGGGCGAACACGCCTATATCCTGCAGAACGAAGACCAGCGCATCGTCTTCTGCATTCCGTACCTGGAGCGCTTTACCCTGATCGGTACCACCGACCGCGAATACAGCGGCGACCCGGCCAAGGTGGCAATCACCGAGCAAGAAACAGACTACTTGCTGAAAGTGGTCAACGAACACTTCAACCATCAGCTGGTGCACGACGATATCGTCCATACTTACTCGGGCGTCCGCCCACTGTGCAACGACGAATCAGACAACCCGTCTGCCGTCACCCGGGATTACACCTTGGCGCTGTCGGCCAGCGAAGGCCAGGCACCCTTGCTCTCGGTATTCGGCGGCAAGCTGACCACGTACCGCAAGCTGGCCGAATCGGCAATGGCCGAGCTCCAGGCGCATTTCCCGCACATGCGTGGCAGCTGGACGGCCAGTGCGCCACTGCCGGGTGGAGAAAACATGACCACTGTCCAGGCGTTGGTCGATGCGGTACTGGCGCGCTGCGGCTGGCTGCCGGTGGACATTGCCAAACGCTGGGCGCTCACCTATGGCTACCGCGTATGGCAGTTGCTCGATGGCGTGCATGGGCCGCAGGACCTGGGCCAGTCGATCGGCGGCGGGCTGTTCGCGCGCGAGGTGGACTACCTGTGCGACCAGGAATGGGCGTGCAGCGCCGACGATATCCTCTGGCGCCGCACCAAGCTGGGGCTGTTCACCAGCGCGGCTGAGCAACACGTGTTGAACGATTACCTGCAACAACGCGCGCAGCATCAGGCCGACATCCAGGCAGCCTGACGCTTCCTGCGGGGTAGCGCTCAGCCCACGGATCGCTGGCGCGCCCAGGCTTCGGTGGTAAGGTTGCGCATCAACGCCAACTCGTCGGCCTCATGCTCGTGCATCAGCGCCTGGGCCCGCCGGGCGTAGTCGCTTTCCTGCCCCGTAGTCGCCTGTACCTCAAGTGATTCCATGCGCTCATGGAAGGGGGCAGCGAGGGCCTGGAAGCGTTCTGGGTAGGTTTCGCGCAGGTAGTTCTGCCAGAAAGGCCGCTGCACCAGGGCGTCGAGCATGGCCACCGGCGTATCGGCCCTCAGCACGTCCAGCTCCGCATGGCTGAGGTCGGCGTGGCTTACGTGGGCGAATGAGGCGAAATGCATCCGGTCCGCTGATGCCGGCAGGTCCAGCGCGGCAGCTAGCCGTGAGCGGTAGTAAAGCCGCGTTTCGATTTCGTCGACCTCGACCAGGCCCTCCGAGCGCAGGCGCTGCACGTGGCGTGCGGCAATCTCATCGAGCAGATCCAGACGGTGCAGCTGGCGGCCCAGACGCAGGAAACGCGCCTCCCGTACGGCCAGCGGAACACCGTCGATCCCTTGGTAGGCCAAAATGCCCACCTCCATCTGGTTGAGCATCAACAACAAGCGGTCGTCGCAACTACGGGGCGCATCAGCCTCGCGGAACAGCTGCTCGCGCAAGGCTTCGTTGTGTTCACAGGCGTCGAGAATATGCCAGACACGCCGGCGATAATGCCGCGGATGCGCTTCGAAATCCTCGCCTTCGGCGAAATCGGCGAGGAAACGGAACAGCCCTGCCGAGCCTGGTTCTTCGATCAAACGGTCCCAGGTAGCTTCGCGGCGCGCGCGCAACGTTTCGTCCCGGCTGGCCACCCATTCAGCGCGCGTCTCGGCGTCCACCACCTGGTGCGTATACGATGCACCGCCCCGGGCGCTGGATTCGCTGACACCGCGTGCCTCGTCAAGGAACGCTGCGCTGCGTTCGTTGAGCGGGTTCTCGTGCAGGTTGAGCCTTTGCAGACGCAGGCGTAGACCGCGCATCTCGCGCTGCAACTCGCTGATCCGGTTGTCGCGCAGGTCGAGGTGCGCACGCAAGGCGACCCGTTGGTGGATCACGGCCATATCCGCCTGCCCGGTAGACCGCAGCCGCACGTCGCGCACGTGGGGCAAGGCCGAAAGGTCAGGCACGCCGTTGAGCGGGTTAAAGCTGAGGATCAGCGTATCCAGCAACTGCAACCTCGCCAGGTTGCCGCTTGCAGCTTCGTCCAGAATGATCTGGTTATTGCCCAGGTTGAGCCTTCTCAGCTGGGTAAGCCTTTCGATGCCGTCAGGCACGCGGATCAGGCGATTGCCGCTGAGGTCGAGATCGACAACATTCGGAAATAACCTGAGGAATGACGCGTCGATATCCAGCAGGTTCATGTTGCGCAACGTCAGCCGGCGGACATGGACGTAATCGATACCGGCAGGCAGGCTGGGCAGCGCATCGACATGCTCGCCGTCGATGGTCAGTTCGTACTGATCGTTACCGTCCACCAGCTTGCGCCGCCAGCTGCGGCGCAAGGTATCGGCGACCCGGCGGCGGCGGATGGCGTCTATCGGTGTATGCCAATCGGCCTGCCATTGGCGCAGCACCTCGCGCAGCTGGGTGAGCTGGCGTTGCAGCGTCTGGTAATGGTCCCACAGGTTTTCACCGCGCTGGCGCACCGCATCCATGTAGGCTTCGAGCTGCATTTCGCTCAGGGTCGGGAAAATCTGGTGAATGCCTCGCCGTATTGCCTGCCGACTGCTTTCGCCACCACCGCTGAGCCGATAGGCCAGGCGCCCATCGGCAAAACGCCGCGGTGGACGCACGCCAGCCCCCTGTGGAGCGAGCCCTATCAACCTGGCCGCTTGCTCTCGCTCGTCGGCGGCGCTGTTGAGCAACGTGTCGCGTAATTGCGTCGCCTGCAGGTCGATGTTGCCCAACGCTACCTTCTGGTTGTCATCAAGGCACTGCACCATCGCCTGCAGCAAGGAACCGGGGCTACTTGTGCCGGTGTCCAGCGCATACGCCTGGTCATGCTTGATGATCACCCTGGTCTCGCTCGCAGCCTCGCCCTGGCTTGCACACAACAACAACCCATCGCGGCTGCCCACGCGCAGTTCCACCCGTACCGAGTCGGGCCAGGGCGCCTTGCGTTCGATCAACCCGAAGATGAGCTTCTCGCCATCGGCATTGAGCATTTGCGGCAGCCGCACGCCCAGGCAGGCCCGATCCACGCGACTGTCGCGCACATACCAGCGTGCGCGCTCGGCCATCACCAGCGGAATCCGCGACTCGGCGAGCAGTTGTTGCTGCACGGCCGAGCTGCTGTGGTCGATGATTTCCTGGGCGCCGCGGGGCGTCAGGCCGCTGAATGCCTTGATTAATTTGCCTTGCTCGGGGGTGGCTGGTTGGCGCGCCTGCTCCAGCGCCGGGCCGCGCAGGCCTGGTTGGGCGGCATGCAGTTCGAGACGCTCGTGCATGTCCAGTAGCCGGGCGGGCGCGGCACCGCGCTCAATGGCCAGGCGCCGCAGTTGGTCGGTCTGCAGGCCTGTGGCATCCAGCAATACACGGGCCCGTGACGAGAGCGTATTGGCGAAATTCCCGCCCGCTAGTCCCTGGAGCATGACCAACGGGTTGCTTTCGCGAGGCAGGTAATGAGGGTCGTGCCTGAGCCTCACACTGCCTGCGGGCAGCACTTTCGGCGCCAGTTCGTCCACCCACGAGACGCGCTTGACGCCGTGAAGCACGGCGGACGTGGCCCCTGCCAGTGCCACGCCCTCGACCACGTTGAAAACATGATCCAATGCGCCTTGTCGATCACCCAGTTTCCAGTGCTGGTAGCCCTCGTACACTTCGTCGAGCAGCTGCGCGGCGCTTACCACCAGCAGCAGCTCGCCCAATACGGGCACGAAGAGCGCAGCCAGGCCCAGCAGATCCAGCCCGGCAGCCTCCATCGCCTGCAAGCGCTTGTGCCGGCTCAGGCGGTCTTCATCGTCGGTAGGCACCGCGACGTAACGCGCATCATCGTAGAACCTGGCTTGCACCTGAGCCTGGGTATAGCTGAACAGCTCGCCTTCGACCGGCAGGTTGCGCCCGTCCAGCTCCAGCGGCTTTTCCGGTGCCGCAGCGGCCAGCGCGCGCGACAACGCCGTGTCGAAACGTTGCCGATCCCGGGCCCTGACAAAGCGGCGAATGCAGTTTTGCAGCGGCTTGTCCTTCATGCGGGTCGCCAGGTCGGCGTACAGCTCGTCCCAGGAGTCGTAATGGCGCAGGCTCTTTTGCGGATCGCCCGGCAACCACAGAATTACTTCATCGATGGCCGCATCTGGCGCAGGCCGCCACTCCAGGGCAATGACCCCGACCATGGGCGCACCCAACAGGTACAACTGGCGCGCGGTCAACGTGCCGCCCTGATAGGCGGGCAGGGGCGGTCGCTCGAGCACCGGCAACAGACGCTGCAGATCGCGCTCGTCCAGTTGGCCCTTGATCCGCACCTCATACAACGCAGCCATCATTTGTGTCCGCAGGCCGTCCTGAAACAGCTGGTCAATGCCTTTGCGTGCCTGGTCGACCGGTTGGCCTCGCCCTGCCTTGGGCTGCAGTACGGTCTTGAGCAGCGCCTGGTACCGACCACCGATGTCCAGCGTGCGACACAGTTTTACGAAATGCTCGAAGCTCATCTTCAAGCGTGCCGTTTTGGCGTCGACCAGATACGCCTTGCGCAGTAACCAGGGTTCGGCCTCATGCGCTTCGAAATTGTGCATTGCCGAAGCCAACAATGACTGGCGGGTGGTGTAGGTAACGGTCGGGCGATAAAGCTTTTCCGCCGCCGAAGGCAGAGAAAACTCTTCCGTGACCACGGTGAACGCCTGCCGCGGATCGACGTGACCCAGCCCGGCCTCGGCCAGGGCTTTTTCCAGCAACGGCGCGCCGAAGTCCTCGACGCTCGGTATGCGGCTCAACAGGTGCCGCAATTGGTCGGCAACTTGCTGCTGTTCATGCAATGCCTTGCGGTAGGCCTCGGCATGCTGCGTCTGGGCAGTGGTAATCCAATCGGGCAAACGTCGTGTGATCAGATGATCGACCGAGTCGGACGGGTAGATATCGGCAGAGGGCATGGTGGTCTCCTGGTCTTTAAGGAGACGCAGGACACCATGCGCCAGCGGAGCATTGTCGGTACTTAATGCTGGATACCCTATACCCTTCATTCGGATTTCCGACTGCCCGGTAATCACTCGTTCGGAAATCCGGTAATTCCCAGTTACCTGGAAACTGTCATAAAAGCTTGATCCCCAGGCTTTTCGCGACGTTATGATCGACAGCAGAGCTTGGCACGACTCATGCTCTACACTTGGTAGCCGAATGCAATCGCTTATAGCGGTATTCGTTGAACGAAAGAGTCCGCCAACGGCTCCATAAAAAAAACAAACACGTCGAGGAAAATTTGATGCGCATCGTTCGTCATCTGTTGGGCGCAACCATCGCCGCCGCGATCATCGCTTCGCCAGTTATGGCCGAAGAACTGACCGGCACCCTGAAGAAGATCAAGGACTCGGGCACCATCACCCTGGGCCACCGCGACTCTTCGATTCCATTTTCCTATCTGGCCGGCGGTCAAACGCCCGTGGGCTACTCCCACGACATCCAGCTGGCCGTGGTCGATGCCCTGAAAAAACAACTGGGTACCGACATCAAGGTCAAGTACAACCTCGTTACTTCCCAGACCCGCATCCCGCTGGTGCAGAACGGCACCGTCGACCTTGAGTGCGGCTCCACCACCAACAACGTCGAGCGCCAGCAGCAAGTCGGCTTCTCGGTCGGCATCTTCGAAGTCGGCACCCGCCTGCTGACCAAGGTCAAGGACGGGCAGCCGGCCTACAAGGACTTCCCGGACCTGGCCGGCAAGAACGTGGTAACCACCGCGGGTACCACCTCTGAGCGCCTGCTCAAGGCGATGAACGCCGACAAGCAGATGAAGATGAACGTGATTTCCGCCAAGGACCACGGTGAAGCCTTCAACATGCTCGAGAGCGGCCGTGCCGTGGCGTTCATGATGGACGACGCCCTGCTCGCCGGCGAGATGGCCAAGGCGCGCAATCCGAAGGACTGGGTCATTACCGGTACTCCACAGTCGTACGAAATCTATGGCTGCATGGTGCGCAAGGACGACCCTGAGTTCAAGAAAGCGGTCGATAAAGCCATCAAGGACTACTACGAGTCGGGCAAAGTCAACGAGAGCTACGACAAGTGGTTCACCCAGCCGATCCCGCCAAAAGGCCTGAACCTGAACTTCCAGATGAGCGACGAGCTGAAGAAACTGATCGCCGAGCCGACCGACAAGGCCGCCGACGAGAAGAAGTCCTGATCCTCAGCAGTTAGTGGCCTGCTGCTCGCTAGCGCGAATCAATCCTGCAGGGCACCCATTAGTGTCTAACCTTTCATCCGAGGGCGCCCAGCGCCCCCGGATGCTCGAAGGTGCCCGTGAAACAACCGTCTGAGGGGAAATCCCGATGAATTACAACTGGGACTGGGGCGTGTTCTTCAAGTCCACCGGCGTGGGCAGCGAGACCTATCTGGACTGGTACATCACCGGTCTGGGCTGGACCATCGCCATCGCCATCTCCGCCTGGGTCATCGCACTGCTGCTGGGGTCGGTCCTCGGTGTGATGCGTACCGTGCCGAACCGTCTGGTATCGGGCATCGCCACCGCCTACGTGGAGCTGTTCCGCAACGTGCCGCTGCTGGTGCAGCTGTTCATCTGGTACTTCCTGGTGCCGGACCTGCTGCCCGAAGGCCTGCAGGAATGGTTCAAGCAAGACCTCAACCCGACCACCTCGGCACTGATCAGCGTGGTCATCTGCCTGGGCCTGTTCACTGCCGCCCGCGTCTGCGAACAGGTACGCACCGGCATCCAGGCGCTGCCGCGCGGCCAGGAAGCCGCCGCCCGCGCCATGGGCTTCAGCCTGCCGCAGATCTACAACAACGTGCTGCTGCCGCAGGCCTACCGGATCATCATTCCGCCACTCACCTCGGAATTCCTGAACGTGTTCAAGAACTCCTCGGTGGCCTCGTTGATCGGCCTGATGGAGCTGCTGGCGCAGACCAAGCAGACCGCCGAATTCTCGGCCAACCTGTTCGAGGCCTTCACCCTGGCCACGCTGATCTACTTCACCCTGAACATGGGCCTGATGCTGCTGATGCGCATGGTCGAGAAGAAAGTCGCCGTGCCTGGCCTGATCTCCGTGGGGGGCAAGTAAATGGACATGGATTTCAGCGAAATCATCCCCGCCCTGCCAGCCCTCTGGGACGGCATGCTCATGACCCTGCAACTGATGGTCATGGGCGTGGTCGGCGGTATCGTGCTGGGTACCATCCTCGCACTGATGCGCCTGTCGTCGAGCAAGCTGCTGTCGCGTGTGGCCGGTGCGTACGTCAACTACTTCCGTTCGATCCCGCTGCTGCTGGTGATCACCTGGTTCTACCTCGCGGTGCCGTTCGTGCTGCGCTGGATCACCGGCGAGGACACCCCGGTGGGTGCGTTCACCTCGTGCGTGGTGGCGTTCATGATGTTCGAGGCCGCCTACTTCTGCGAAATCGTCCGCGCCGGTGTGCAGTCGATCTCCAAGGGCCAGATGGGCGCAGCCCAGGCCCTGGGCATGACCTACGGCCAGACCATGCGCCTGATCATCCTGCCCCAGGCCTTCCGCAAGATGACCCCGCTGCTGCTGCAGCAGAGCATCATCCTGTTCCAGGACACCTCGCTGGTGTACACCGTAGGCCTGGTGGACTTCCTCAACTCGGCACGCTCCAACGGCGACATCATCGGGCGCTCCCATGAGTTCCTGATCTTCGCCGGGGTCGTGTACTTCGTCATCAGCTTCTCCGCTTCGTGGCTGGTCAAGCGCCTGCAAAAAAGGATCACCGTATGATTTCCATCAAGAACGTCAACAAGTGGTACGGCGACTTCCAGGTGCTGACCGACTGCAGCACCGAGGTCAAGAAAGGTGAAGTGGTTGTGGTCTGCGGCCCTTCGGGCTCGGGCAAATCGACCCTGATCAAGTGCGTCAACGCGCTGGAGCCGTTCCAGAAGGGCGACATCGTGGTCGACGGCACGTCGATCGCCGACCCCAAGACCAACCTGCCCAAGCTGCGCTCGCGCGTCGGCATGGTGTTCCAGCACTTCGAGCTGTTCCCGCACCTGAGCATCACCGAGAACCTGACCATCGCCCAGCGCAAGGTGCTCGGCCGCAGCGAGGCGGAAGCGACCAAGAAGGGCCTGGCCCTGCTCGACCGCGTCGGCCTCGGCGCCCACGCCAAGAAGCACCCCGGCCAGCTGTCTGGCGGCCAGCAGCAGCGCGTGGCCATTGCCCGCGCGCTGTCGATGGACCCGATCGTCATGCTGTTCGACGAACCGACCTCGGCGCTGGACCCGGAGATGGTCAACGAAGTACTGGACGTGATGGTCGAGCTGGCCCACGAAGGCATGACCATGATGTGCGTGACCCACGAAATGGGCTTCGCCCGCAAAGTGGCCAACCGGGTGATCTTCATGGACAAGGGCAACATCATCGAGGACTGCCAGAAGGAAGACTTCTTCGGCAACCCGAGCGCTCGCCACGAACGCACCCAGCACTTCCTCAGCAAGATCCTGCAACACTGATTCGGCAACAACGGCACCGCTGCCCGGGTTCGCCCGGCAGCGGGTGCTGGCCGTGACAAGGCCACTGTGATGAAATGCGACCCTTCGCTTCTTCTCCCTGCCAAGCCCGCCGTGAAATCCCGCCTGATTCGCCAATTGCTGCTGCCGCCCCTGATCATCCTGCTGATGGTCGGACTGGGCATGGCCGGCTTCCTGATCAGCGAAAGCAATGGCATCCGCACCTTGAGCGAAAGCGGCGAACGTGCGCTGGAGCTGCATGCGCGAACGGTCGAGAGCGAAATCAGCAAGTACACCTACCTGCCGAGCCTGCTGGAGCTGGAAGACAGCGTCTCGCAACTGCTCACCGACCCTGATGGCGCCAACCGGCAGACCGTCAACGAATACCTCGAAGGCCTGAACCGCCGCAGCCGCAGCCGGGCGATCTTCGTTCTCGACACCAATGGCCGCGTACAGGCCAGCAGCAACTGGCGCGACGCCGACTCGTTCCTCGGTGAAGACCTGTCGTTCCGGGCCTATTTCCAGAGCGCCGTGCGTGGCGAACCGGGCCGCTTCTACGGGATCGGCAGCACCACGGGCGAGGCTGGCTATTACCTTGCTCACGGCCTGGAAGAACACGGCAAGATCATCGGCGTGGCGGTGATCAAGGTGCGCCTGGATACCCTGGAAGAGCGCTGGCAGCGGGCCCGCCTGGAAGCCTTCGTCAGCGACGAGAACGGCATCATCATTCTTTCCAGCGACCCAGCCCGGCGCTTGAAGTCGGTGCGCCCGCTGACTCCGCAGATCAAGGAGCGCCTGGCGCGCAGCCTGCAGTATTACTGGTGGCCGCTGAACGAGCTGCAGCCATTGGCGCGGGAAACCCTGGCCGATGGCGTGGAGAAGCTGACCTTCCCGGCCAACGCCGAAACTGCCCAAGGCAAGCCCCATGAAGTGAGCTACCTGGCCCAGACCCGGCGCCTGGCCGATACGCCCTGGCACTTCACCCTGCTCACCCCGCTGCAGGACCTGCGACGCGAGTCCATGGTGCAGGGCATCCTGGTCGGCGTGGCCTTCGCCCTGCTGACCATCCTCGGCATCGCCTGGAACGAACGGCGCAAGGTCGTTGCCACACGCCTGGCCGCCCGCGAGGCACTGGAAGAAGCCAACAGCCAGCTGGAGCGGCGCATCGCCGACCGCACCGCCGACCTGCGCGCCAGCAACGAACGGCTCAAGGGCCAGATCCGCGAGCGCCGGCATGCCGAACAGACCCTGCGCCATGCCCAGGACGAACTGGTCCAGGCCGGCAAGCTGGCGGCCATCGGCCAGATGTCCACCAGCATCGCCCACGAACTCAACCAGCCTCTGGCGGCGCTGCGGACCCTGTCTGGCAACACCGTGCGCTTTCTCGAGCGGGGTGCACTGGACACCGCCAGCACCAACCTGCGCACCATGAACGGCTTGATCGACCGCATGGGCCGCATCACCGCCAGCCTGCGCTCGTTCGCCCGGCGCGGTGACGACAGTGGCCAGGCGTCGCTGGCCAAGGCCGTGGAGGCGTCCTTGCAGGTACTGAACGACCGCATCACGGGCTGCAACCTGCAGTTGCACCACCAGTTCGACGACCAGCAACTGGCCATCGACCAGACCCGCCTTGAGCAGATCCTGGTCAACCTGATCGGCAACGCCCTTGACGCCATGGCCACCCAGCCACTGCCCGAGCTGTGGCTCGAAGGCGAGCTGCAAGGCGACAAGTATCGCCTGCGGGTACGCGATAACGGCCACGGCATCGATGCCGAAACCCGCAAGCACCTGTTCGAACCTTTCTTCACCACCAAACCGGGCGAACATGGCCTGGGCCTGGGGCTGACCTTGTCGGCGAGCCTTGCCGCCGCTGCCAAGGGCAGTCTGAACGTCGAGCACCCCGCCACCGGCGGCACGGCCTTCGTCCTCGCCCTGCCTTTGGTCACGCCCCCCAGCGAATCGGCAGAGCAACCATGAACCAAGCGCCACTTACCGTTCTGATCGTCGAAGACGACCCGCATGTGCTGCTCGGCTGCCAGCAGGCATTGGCCCTGGAGGACATTGCCTGCGAGGGTGTCGGCAGTGCTGAACAGGCCCTGGAGCGCATCGGCGATGATTTTGCCGGCATCGTCGTCAGCGATATCCGCCTGCCAGGCATCGATGGCCTGGAGCTGCTCAACCGCCTCAAGGCCCGCGACCGCAGCCTGCCGGTGGTGCTGATCACCGGCCACGGTGATATCGACATGGCAGTCGGTGCCATGCGCAACGGCGCCTACGATTTCATGGAGAAGCCGTTCTCACCCGAGCGTCTGGTCGATGTGGTGCGCCGCGCGCTGGAGCAGCGCGGGCTGTCCCGCGAAGTGGTGGCCCTGCGCCGGCAACTGGCCGAGCAGAGCAGCCTGGAGGGGCGCATCATCGGCCGCTCGCCTGCGATGGAGCACCTGCGCGAGCTGATCGCCAACGTCGCCGATACGTCGGCCAACGTGCTGATCGAGGGGGAAACCGGCACCGGCAAGGAGCTGGTCGCCCGCTGCCTGCACGATTTCAGCCGGCGCCAGGGCCAGCCGTTCGTGGCGCTGAACTGCGGTGGCCTGCCGGAAAACCTGTTCGAAAGCGAGATCTTCGGCCACGAAGCCAACGCCTTCACCGGTGCCGGCAAGCGCCGCATCGGCAAGATCGAACACGCCAATGGCGGCACGCTGTTCCTCGACGAGGTCGAGAGCATGCCGATCAACCTGCAGATCAAGCTGCTGCGCGTGCTGCAGGAACGCACCCTGGAGCGCCTGGGCTCGAACCAGAGCATCGCGGTGGATTGCCGGGTGATTGCAGCCACCAAATCCGACCTCGACGCCCTCGGTCAGACCGGGCAGTTCCGTAGCGACCTCTATTACCGCTTGAACGTGGTCACCCTGGAGCTGCCGCCGCTGCGCGAACGTCGGGAAGACATCCTGCAACTGTTCGAGCACTTCCTGCAGCAGTCGGCGCTGCGATTCGACCGCGAAGCACCGACACTGGACAGCCAGACCCTGTCGCGCTTGATGGCCCATGACTGGCCGGGCAACGTGCGCGAGTTGCGCAACGTGGCCGAGCGCTATGCCCTTGGGCTGCCAGCCTTCAAGAAAGGCCCGAGCGGCGGCGCCAGCCAAGGGCTTGGCTTTGCCGAGGCGGTGGAAGCGTTCGAACGCAACCTGCTCAGTGACGCCCTGCAGCGCACCGGTGGCAACCTCAGCCAGGCCAGCCAGGAGCTGGGCATGGCCAAGACCACGCTGTTCGACAAGGTCAAGAAGTACGGGCTCGGCTGACGACGCAGCATCAAAGCCCTGCGATATGGGTCACATCCTGCCGGTGTGCCTGCAGATAAGGCAGCACCGCCGCCAGCAACGGTGCCTTGAAGGGCTCCTGGAAGCGATGTGCCAAGCCCGGAATCAACCTCAGCTGGCTGCCCTGGATATGCGCTGCCAGGTGCACCCCATGCATCACCGGCAACAGCGGATCGGCCGTGCCATGCACCACCAGCGTCGGCACCCGTAACTCATTCAGTAACGGCACCCGGCTCGGCTCGGCCAGGATCGCCATGATCTGGCGTTTTGCCCCCTCCGGGTTGAACGCCCGGTCATACGCTATCGCCGCCTGCTGCAGCAGCACCGCCCGGTCATCGTGCACCTGTGGGCTACCCAGCGCCGCCAGCAGGTCGGCCTGCTGCTCGATGGCCACCTCGCGATTCGGCGCACTGCGCCGCGCCAGCAACTGCACCAACGCCGGATCAGGTGCCGGCAGCCCGGCCGCTCCCGAACTGGACATCACCAGGGTCAGGCTACGCACCCGCTCCGGGGCCATGGCTGCCAGGTGCTGGGCGATCATCCCACCCATGCTCACCCCCAGCACATGGAACTGGCGGATGCCCAGTACGTTCATCAACTGCAGGCCATCATCGGCCATGTCGGTCAGGGTATAGGGCGCCGCTACCGGCAGGCCCAGCTTGTAGCGCAACAGTTCGACCGTGAGGTTGGCCGAAGGCGGCAGCTGGTTCCAGCGCGACAGGCCGACATCGCGATTGTCGTAGCGAATGACCCGAAAGCCCTGGCGGCACATTGCCTCCACCACATCGTCAGGCCAATGGATCAGTTGCCCGCCCAGGCCCATGACCAGCAGCAAGGCCGGATCGCGAGGCGCGCCGACGCTTTGATAGACCAGGCTCAGGTTGCCGACTTCGGCACGTTGTACCGGCACATGGGCGTCGCAGCGCGTGTCGGCCAAGCTGGCCGAAGCGCTGGACAGCAGAAAGAAAAACAGCAGAAAAGCCCGCATGAAAGAAACACCAGAATGCAGATCCCCAGTAGAGCGCGAGTCTGATGACTTTCCTTCGGGCGCGCTGCCACAGTTCAGTGACAGTTTGATGAACCCTGCCGAGCGGTGCGGCTGATCGTCCAGTCGACAGCCTGGGGCAACATGAGTGAAACTCAACTCATTCCCCGTTTTCTCAAAAAATCTTCTCGGAGACAGCCCGTGCTGGAGATCCGCCACCTGAAAACCCTTCATGCCCTGCGCGAGGCCGACAGCCTGGTTGAGGCGGCCGAACGCCTGCACCTGACCCAGTCGGCGTTGTCGCACCAGTTCAAGGAGCTTGAAGAGCGCCTGGGCCTGCCACTGTTCGTGCGCAAGACCAAGCCGATCCGCTTCACCAGCGCCGGCCTGCGCCTGTTGCAACTGGCCGATGCCACCCTGCCGCTGCTGCGCGGCGCCGAGCGTGACATCGCCCGCCTGGCGGGTGGCACCGCCGGGCGCCTGCACATGGCCATCGAGTGCCACAGCTGCTTCCAGTGGCTGATGCCAACCATCGACCAGTTCCGCGATGCCTGGCCGGAAGTGGAGCTGGACCTGGCCTCGGGCTTCGCCTTCGCCCCGCTGCCGGCGCTGGCGCGGGGCGACCTCGACCTGGTGGTGACCTCCGACCCGCTGGACCTTGCCGGCATCACCTATGTGCCGCTGTTCACCTACGAGGCCATGCTCGCCGTGGCCAACCAGCACCCGTTGGCCAGCAAACCGTACATCGTGCCCCAGGACCTGCTCGACCAGACCCTGATCACCTACCCGGTGGAGCGCGATCGCCTGGACATCTTCACCCGCTTCCTGGAGCCGGCCGACATCGAGCCGGCTGCCGTGCGCACGTCCGAGCTGACAGTGATGATGATGCAACTGGTAGCCAGCGGCCGTGGCGTCTGCGGCATGCCACACTGGGCGCTGCATGAATACAGCTCGCGCGGCTATGTGAAGGGCAAGCGCCTGGGCGAGAAAGGGCTGTTTGCCACGCTGTATGCAGCGGTGCGCACCGACATGCTCGATGCGCCCTACATGCGCGACTTCCTGCTGACCGCCAAGGACACTTCGTTCGCCACCCTCGACGGGGTCAGCGCGGTACGCTGACCGCCTGGCGGTACAGCGGCAGTATCAGGTCGCGGGTCAGCGGCGCCAGGTCCAGCGTTTCGGCCTGATCGGCGCCCAGCCACCGCACTTCTTCGATTTCCGCCGCCGGGGCTACAGCCTCGGCACTGTCGACGCGGAACAGTTCGGCCTGCACCTCGCAGCCCGGCTCGTTGGCGGCCGGCGCGCTGAACTGGCCCAGGGGCACCGCGTGGGCGGGGTCGATACGCAGGCCCAATTCTTCGAACAACTCGCGTACCAGCGCCTGGACAGGCGACTCTCCGGCATCGATCTTGCCACCTGGCTGCATGAACGCCTGGGTACCACGCTTGCGCACCAGCAGGGTGCGGCCTTGCGGGTCGATCAACAGGGCGGCGGCGATGCGGATGATAGTGGGCATGGGTAGGCTCGCTGAAAAACCGACAGTCTACAGAAGATCGACGACGAACGGCCCCTTGCCAACCCGCCCATCACCCGCCATAACGGACTCATGAACCTGCCAGCCCACCAGCACCCGGTGCTCGAGCTGTTCCACCCGGCCGTCGGCACCTGGTTTCGCCGTCACTTCGCCACGGTCACCGATGCCCAGGCCCGTGCCTGGCCGCTGATCCATGCCGGCCAGTCGATGCTGCTCGCCGCGCCAACCGGTTCGGGCAAGACCTTGAGCGCCTTCCTGGCGGTGCTCGACGAACTGGTCCGCGAGGGGCTGGAGCATGGCGGCGAGCTGCCTGCTCACACCCAGGTCGTCTACGTCTCGCCTCTCAAGGCGCTGTCCAACGACATCCGCCTGAACCTGCAGGCGCCGCTCGAAGGCATCAGCCAGGCGCTACAGGACCAGGGCCTGAAAGCGCCACGCATCACCACCGCCGTGCGCACTGGCGATACGCCGCAGAAGGAACGCACGGCGATGCGCAAACTGGCACCGCATATCCTGGTGACCACACCCGAATCGCTGTACGTACTGATGGGCTCGGCTTCCGGCCGCGAAGGCCTGGCCAGCGTGCACACGGTGATCGTCGACGAGATCCATGCCCTGGCCGGCAACAAGCGCGGAGCCCACCTGGCGCTGACCCTGGAGCGCATGCAAGCCTTGTGCGGGCGGCCACTGCGGCGCATCGGCCTGTCCGCCACCCAACGCCCGGTGGAGCGCGTGGCGCAGTTCCTGGTCGGCTGCCAGCGCCCTTGCGCGATCATCGACGTTGGCCATGCGCGCCAGCGCGACCTCGCCATCGAAGTGCCCCCGGTGCCACTCGGCGCGGTCATGGCCACCGACGTCTGGGGCTTGGTCTACGACCGCCTGGCTGCCTTGGCCCGCGCACATCGCACCACACTGGTATTCGTCAACACCCGGCGCCTGGCCGAACGCATCACCCGCCACCTCAGCGACCGCCTGGGTAAAGCGGCCGTGGCCGCGCACCATGGCAGCCTGGCCAAGGAATTGCGCCTGGACGCCGAACAGCGCCTGAAGCACGGCCAGCTGCAGGTGCTGGTGGCCACCGCCTCGCTGGAGCTGGGCATCGACATCGGCGACGTCGACCTGGTCTGCCAGATCGAATCGCCCGGCTCGATCGCCGCCTTCTTGCAGCGCGTCGGGCGCTCCGGGCACCAGGTCGATGGTATTCCCAAAGGGCGGCTGTTCGCGACCTCACGAGATGACCTGATCGAATGCGTGGCGTTGCTCGACTGCATTCGCCTTGGCGAACTCGACGAATTGCATATCCCCAAGGCCCCCCTGGATGTGCTGGCCCAGCAGATCGTCGCCGAAGTCAGCAACCAGGCTTGGCAGGAACAGGCGTTGCTCGACTGCCTGCGCCAGGCAACGCCATACGCAGAACTCGACCCAAGGCGTTACCAGGCCCTGTTGTGCATGCTCGCCGAGGGCTACAACGGCCGCCAGGGTATCCGCAGCGCGTATCTTCATCGTGATGCGGTCAGCGGCACGTTGCGCGGCCGCCGGGGCAGCCAGCTGACGGCGCTGACCAGCGGCGGCACCATTCCCGACAATGCCGACTACGCGGTGCTGCTCGAACCACAGGCGCTGAACATCGGCAGCGTCAACGAAGACTTCGCCGTGGAGAGCATCGCAGGCGATATCTTCCAACTGGGCAACGCGTCCTACCGCATCCTCAGGGTCGAGCCTGGCCGGGTGCGGGTCGAGGACGCCCAGGGCCTGCCACCGACCATCCCGTTCTGGCTTGGCGAAGCACCGGGGCGCAGCGATGAACTGTCCGCTGCGGTCGCCCGCCTGCAGGCGCGCATCGATGAGCAGCTGGTGCTGAACGAAGGCGACCTTGCTGCGGTACAGCAGTGGCTACAGACCACGTTCGAGCTGGATGAGGCCAGCGCCAGCCAGTTGCTCGACTACCTCGCCCGCACCCACGAAGTGCTGGGCGCCCTGCCCTCACAGCAGACCTTGGTGATGGAGCGCTTCTTCGACGAGTCTGGCGGTACCCAACTGATCATCCACTCGCCCTATGGCAGCCGCATCAACCGTGCCTGGGGCCTGGCCCTGCGCAAACGCTTCTGCCGTACCTTCAATTTCGAGCTGCAGGCCGCGGCCAGCGAGGACGCCATCGTGCTGTCGCTGTCGACCAGCCACAGTTTCGAGCTGGATGAAGTGTGGCGCTACCTCAACAGCCGCGGTGCCGAGCAGATCCTCATCCAGGCCGTGCTCGACGCGCCGTTGTTCGGCGTGCGCTGGCGCTGGAATGCCGGCGTGGCCATGGCCCTGCCGCGCTTCGTCGGCGGGCGCAAGGTGGCGCCGCAGATCCAGCGCATGAAAAGCGAAGACCTGATCGCTGCGGTATTCCCCGACCAGATCGCCTGCCTGGAGAACATCGTCGGCGAGCGGCAGATCCCTGATCACCCACTGGTCGAGCAGACCCTTGACGACTGCCTGCACGAGGCCATGGACAGCGAAGGCTGGCTGGCGTTGCTGCGGCGCATGGAAAGCGGCCAGGTGCGCCTGCTGTGCCGCGACCTGCCAGCGCCCTCGCCACTGGCCTCGGCGATTCTCAATGCCAGGCCATACGCCTTTCTTGATGACGCGCCGCTCGAAGAGCGGCGTACCCAGGCGGTGCTCAATAGGCGCTGGAATGAAGTTCACAGCGGCGATGATCTCGGCGCGCTGGACGCCGATGCGATCACCGCCGTGCAGACCGAAGCCTGGCCGCAGCCAAGCAATGCCGACGAGATGCACGAGGCGCTGATGACCCTGGGCGCCATCAGCCATGAGGAAGTCCAGGCCAACCCCAGCTGGGACCTGCTGCTGCGTCAGCTGGCCAAGGCCGGGCGAGCCCTGCGCCTGACCGCTGAAAAGCTGTGGCTGGCGCGCGAGCGCCTGAACCTGCTGCAAGCGCTGTATCCGTCTGCACACATGGAGCCTGCGCTGGACGTACTGCCCGGCTTCGATCAGGCCATCGACCCGGACAGGGCACTGCGCGAACTGCTACGCGCTCGCCTGAGCGGCTACGGTCCGCTCAGCGTTGCACAGATTGGCGCACCACTGGGCAAGCCTGCAGCCGAGGTCGAGCAGGCGCTGGCCCGCCTGGAAGCCGAAGGCTATGTGCTGCGCGGCCACTTCAGCCCTGGAGCGCTGGACCTGCAATGGTGCGAGCGCCATCTGCTGGCACGCATCCATCGCTACACGGTGAAACGCCTGCGCCGGGAGATCGAGCCCGTCAGCCTGCAGGACTTCATGCGTTTTCTGTTCGACTGGCAGCACCTGGCCCCTGACGAGCGTTTGCGAGGCCCCCAAGCCGTGGCCGAAGTGCTGGGGCAGTTGCAGGGCTTCCCCAGTGCCGCCGGCGCCTGGGAGGCGGAGCTGCTGCCTGCGCGCATCAAGGATTACAGCCCGCACTGGCTGGACGATGCCTGCCGCAGCGGGCAGTTTGCCTGGAGCCGCCTGGCGGCGACGCTGGCGAGCAATACCTTGTCGAGCACACCGTTGGTGTTGCTGCCGCGTGAGCACATGGGGTTGTGGCGTAGCCTCGCCCCCGAGCCGGCACCGGATGCACTTGGCGGGCGGGCACAACGGGTGTTTGAGGCACTGCAGGCTCAGGGAGCATTGTTTTTCGACGAGTTGACCGTTGATGCCCACCTGCTGCCCAGCGAGCTGGAAACAGCGTTGCAGGAACTGGTGGGTGCCGGCCTGGTAGGCGCCGACAGTTTCACCGGCCTGCGCAGCCTGATTACCCCGGCGGCCAAGCGCACATCGCGCAACAGCCGGCGCGGCCACCCGCCGCTGTCCAGCAGCATGGCCCACGCCGGGCGCTGGGCCTTGTTGCGCCGGGGCGGCGGCACTGTCGATGAACACCAGCGCCTGGAGCACATCGCCCGCGCACTGCTGCGGCGTTATGGGGTGATCTGCTGGCGGCTGCTGGAACGGGAGAGCGATGTGCTGCCGCCCTGGCGTGAACTGCTGCGTTGCTATCATCGCCTGGAGGCGCGTGGCGAGATTCGCGGTGGGCGCTTCATTGCCGGGCTGGCGGGTGAGCAATTCGCCTTGCCGGAAGCTGTCGGGTTGCTGAGGCAAGTGCGGCGTCGGGCCTTGGATGCGGGGTTGGTGGTGGTGAGTGCGAGCGACCCGCTGAACCTGATCGGGTCGTTGCTGCCTGGGGCGAAAGTGCCTGCTGTCGGTGGCAACCGGCTGCTGTATCGCGACGGTGTGCCGGTGGCGGTGCGGGTGGCTGGGCGGTATAGCTACCTGGTAGATGGCACAGCGCAGGAGCAGGAAGAGTGGAAGCAGAAATTGCTGCGCGACACGCTTTGACTGATTCTGACGAAGGATTCAGATATTTCCCACACATATGAACTGGCGATCACTAGCTAAGGAAAATATCCTACAAGCCCTGTCGACTCGCGTCTGATTGTCCCTGGAAACACCGCCCTTTAGGCTTTTCGGGTCGCTGAAAACTTCAGCGATGCGGGTGTGGAAACCCGGATACTCACTTAGATCGCTGTCGTCATGGCAGCTGTGCGCGGGAGGCCTTCAGGCCTGCCGGGGTTCCTAGGTGACCGGTTTTCCACCCCGCGTACAGTTGCCGCCTCTTCGTGTGGAAACGTAAGCGGTAGCTCCTTCGTACCCACCTGGGAGTTGCTTATGAAAAAGATCGTCCCCGACCCACCGCATCATTTCGACCTTCCCTCCGACAAGACCCTCACCAACGCCGTCAGCGAAGGCATCGTGCCCATCGATCACGTGGTGATGAACGTCACTCACTACCTGATGCTTGCCTACAACCATTGCCACCGGACCCTCGACGCCATCGAAGATGACCGCACCCGGGAATTGCTGGTGAATGGGTTGCGTGCCATGCAGATTGCCTGGGGCCAGGCGGATGCACTGTCGCTGGCCTTGGAGCGGAGTACCAACCTTCATTGAGGTTGGATTTGCGGGCCTCTTCGCGGGTAAACCCGCTCCCACAGGGTCATCACAGTCTCGAAGACTTGCGCCTGACCTGTGGGAGCGGGTTTACCCGCGAAGAGGCCATAACAGGCAGTCGAGAAATTTCAGGAGAGGAATCGATGAGCACAGACGACACCCAATTCACTGTCGGCAAAACCACCTTCTTCCAGGGCGAACACCAGACTCATCCCCTGTTCCGCATCGAGCCAGGCATTCCTTGCCGGGATGCCCGCGAGCAAGCCTCGGAACTGATGGGCTATGTCCGCGAACTGACCATCATCGGCTTGATGGACGAGAAGCCAATGATGATCTGGGCATCCCATTACCTGAGTGCCATGGCCAAAGCACTGATGGATGACGCCGAACTGGGCATGCGGCAGTGAGCATCGGGGTGGCCCACCCAATACCCATGGCCACCCCGCAGCAAAGCTCGGCGAGAATGATTTTCGCTACCCCGATTTTAATTTGCAGCGCCATGCAACTTGGCTATGGTCGAGGTTTGCCCCAGGCCCTGAGCCTGACCGCGCCATCGCAAGGACCCCGTATGAGCCTGTCACTTCTCAGCCGCTATGCCTTCTTCACCGCCTGCGTTTTGTTCACCCTGGCGAGCCTGCCGTTCCTCCACCACGAATGGTTGTGGCCGTTCACCCTGGCCACCGGGGTGCTCAGCCTGATCGGGGTGTTCGACCTGCTGCAGCAACGCCACGCGGTGCGCCGCAACTATCCGATCCTCGGCAACATCCGCTACCTGGTCGAGGCCATCCGCCCGGAAATCCGCCAGTACCTGCTGGAAGCCGACAGCGACGCCCTGCCCTTCTCCCGTGCCCAGCGCTCGCTGGTGTACGCCAGAGCCAAGAACGAAGCCTCGGACAAACCCTTCGGTACCCTGATCGACGTCTACGAGTCGGGCTTCGAGTTCATCGGCCACTCCATGCGCCCGGCGCCGCTGACCGACCCGGCAAGCTTCCGCGTCATCGTTGGCGGCCCACAGTGCAGCCAGCCGTATTCGGCATCGATCTTCAACATCTCGGCCATGAGCTTCGGCTCGCTCAGTGCCAACGCCATCCGCGCCCTGAACAAGGGCGCCAAGCTGGGCAACTTCCACCACGACACCGGTGAAGGCAGCATCAGCCCCTACCACCGCGAACACGGTGGCGACCTGGTGTGGGAACTGGGCAGCGGTTACTTCGGCTGCCGCACCGCGGACGGGCGCTTCGACCCGGAACGTTTCGCCGCCCAGGCCCGTACCCCGCAGGTACGGATGATCGAGATCAAGATGAGCCAGGGCGCCAAGCCCGGCCACGGCGGCATCCTGCCCAAACACAAGGTGACCGAGGAAATTGCCGAAACCCGCGGTGTGCTGATGGGCGAGGACTGCATTTCGCCCTCGCGCCACAGCGCCTTCTCCACCCCGATCGAGATGATGCACTTCATCGCCCAGCTGCGTGAGCTGTCCGGTGGCAAGCCGGTAGGCTTCAAGTTCTGTCTGGGCCACCCGTGGGAATTCATGGGCATCGCCAAGGCCATGCTGGAAACCGGCATCCTCCCCGACTTCATCGTGGTCGATGGCAAGGAAGGTGGCACCGGCGCCGCGCCAGTGGAGTTCACCGACCACATCGGCGTGCCCCTGCGCGAAGGCCTGCTGTTCGTGCACAACACCCTGGTCGGCCTTAACCTGCGCGACAAGATCAAGCTCGGTGCCAGCGGCAAGATCGTCAGCGCCTTTGACATCGCCAGCGTGCTGGCCATCGGCGCCGACTGGGCCAACTCGGCGCGCGGCTTCATGTTCGCCATCGGCTGCATCCAGTCGCAGAGCTGCCACACCAACAAGTGCCCTACCGGCGTCGCGACTCAGGACCCGTTGCGCCAGCGCGCACTGGTAGTGCCGGACAAGGCCCAGCGGGTGCTGAACTTCCACCACAACACCCTGCGTGCGCTGGCCGAGATGCTGGCCGCAGCGGGCCTCGAGCACCCGGCGCAGCTGGAGGCCAAGCACCTGGTGCGGCGCGTGTCGGCCACCGAGATCAAGCTGTTCTCCCAGATGCATGTGTTCCTCAAGCCGGGCGAGTTGCTGACCGGGGAGGTCGATGGGCAGTTCTATTCGCGCATGTGGCAGATGGCCCGGGCCGACAGTTTCGAGCCGATGGTCGCCTGAAAATGTTCAAGGACTGCCACTTAAAATCATGGGCACTGTGTACAACAGTGCCCTGGAGGAAGCACTACGGATCTCAGCGGTTTTGGTCCATGCTTCGTTCATCTGCCGCTCGGTAGCCGACTCATCCAGGTTGGTTATCCACCAGACTCTCCGGTATCGCTGCGACAACGACAAGGGGTCATTCACATATAAGGAGCCAGACTGTTGATAAAACAATGTCATGGCTCCATACGTGTCGCGTTCAACGCCGGCAGTGTCGGCCGCAACCCATGTATACACCAAGGCTCGCTGGCCAGTCTTGTTGTAATAAAAGACAGATAAGTATCGCCAGGTACTGTCCACCAAAACTGCATCGCCCTCATGCCACTGGCCATTAACCTCATGCATGACGGTGCTTAATCCGGAAACTGGATTATTGGGACCTAGCTGATCGCTATAAAACTTAACCAGACCGGACATTTCCAGTACCCAGCAGGCGACAACCGCTAACACTAATTTTCTGGTCTGCATCGTATCGAATGTAATCGCCAGAACAATAGGAATTCCAAGCAGCGCGAACAATACATAGCGCTCCATGAACAGCGGAAATAAGTAGGAGACGAGCCAGACTGTAATGATGGGCAGCAGACAGTATGTCAAGAGAAAAGCTTTAGCATCCTCATGAAGGAGCGCTCGTCGAATAAATACCCGCAACAACGAAATCAACACACCTGCCGTGACGACAGCGTAAATATCTGCATATAGCAAATCACTTGCCGAGGTGATTGCGGACCACATGCCCCTGGGAATAGTCATGAGCGAAATAGGCGTGTAATCAGCAATCCAAGCGACCAGGTGCCTGTGTTGAAACTGCCGATACAATACCGGTAGCCAAGGCATGAATGCCAAGGCCACGACGCCATTGCACAGCCACCATCCAGGTGACCGCAGAAGCGTATGTTCTTTGCGGGCCTGCCCTACGAGCAAAAATGTCCAGTTTGCCGCCACGCACAGTATCGCAAAATAGTGTGTATACAACGCCGCCAGTATCAAAGCGCCATAGGCCACCAGGTAACGCGTCTGTCGCTTGTGAACCCATGACCACAGCATGCACATGGCGGCCATCAGCAAGCATCCCAGCAAGGCATACATCCGCGCCTCCTGGCTGTAATGAATCGCGACAGGCAAAACTGCCAGCAGCAGACCGGCGATGAATGCGGCCCGCCATGACGCCAGCTGCCGAGCCAGCAGCATACCAAAAGCAACAGTGGCTACCCCCGTCAGTACGCTCAAGCTACGCACTGCCAATGCGCCGTCGCCCAGCCCCTGCATCCAGAAATGCAGGATCAGGTAATAAAGGGGGGGATGTACGTCACGTGCGGTATGAAACAAGATCTGCTCAAGAGGCAACCGGCTGAGCAAGATGCTGAAGCTTTCATCGCTCCATAAAACCGGTACAGTGACCTGAAAGAGCCGTCCAGCAAAGCTGATCAAAAGGATGGCCAATACAGCCCCGGTGCGTATTGCATGGCTATCCCGCTTGAACAGACGCTCTCTCATTTTTCATCCTTGAACAGTTGACGATCATGTCGGGACTTGCGGCCGCCTGCCACGGCTCTCAACACATACCGCGGCCGATGTTTGGATTCCATGTAGATACGCCCTATGTACTCCCCCAAAACGCCGATCCCGATCAGTTGCACACCGCCCAGAAAAAGTATTGCCACCATCAGCGAGGGGTATCCCGGCACGGGGTTGCCAAACAGCAATTTATCCATGACCTGATAAACCGCAGAGGCCAGTGCGAGCAGTGCGATGGCGCCACCTGCGTAGGTCCAGAACCGCAACGGCACGGTACTGAACGAGGTAATCCCGTCCAATGCCAGGTTCCAGAGTTTCCAGGCGTTGAAGTGGCTCTTCCCAGCGCTGCGCGAGGTGCGATCGTACTCGACTACCGTGGTTCTGAACCCGGCCCACGACAGCATGCCCTTCATGAACAGTTGTTGTTCGGGCATTGATTTGATGACCTCCACAACTTTGCGATCGAGCAGTCTGAAATCGCCAACGTTCGCTTCGATGTGGATCTGCGAAATGTGGTTCAGCAGTGCGTAGAACCCAGCTGCCGTGTACCGTTTCAGAAAACTGTCACACGAACGATCACGTCGCTTGGCGAGCACGACATCGAAGCCTGCCCGCCATTGCTCGATCAGCAATGGAATCACTTCGACCGGATCTTGCAGGTCGACGTCGATTGGAATGACGGCATCGCCACTGGCCTGTTCCAGCCCAGCGAACAGCGCGGCTTCCTTGCCAAAGTTACGTGAAAGGTCGATGAGGGCAACATCGGGATCACCCGCGATCAGTTGGCGGATCTGTTTTTCGGTTCCATCCTGGCTACCGTCATTGATGAAGATCAGCTCGACCTGATCGCCCTGATTGGCAAGCGCGCGACGCACCGCGTCATAGAACGGCCTGATCGCCTGCTCCTCATTGAACACGGGTACGATCAGCGAAATATCCATCTACGCTTCTCCCTGAAGACCCACCGCGCAAATGCAAAGCCCAGCAGCAGGCTGACCAGCGAAAACAGCCCGACCGTCAGCCATGGCGCCCAGCCGCGCCCATCGGCAAGGTGCCCCACCCACACACTGATGCTGCCCATTCCCGCTACGAACACGACGTAGCGCATGAGCGAAACAGGCACTCTGAAGGTGAACCAGGCGTTGCCCAGGAATGAAAAGGAAGTGGCGATGATGAAGGCGACCAAGTTGCTAAGTGCCTGGCCATTGCCCGCCACCTGCATGGCGGTGAACACCCCCACATGAATGGCGGTGTTGAAGATGCCCACAATGATGTATTTGATAAATGCCGGCATATCCAACGCCTTCGCGTCTTCACCTGCCGACCAACTTAGGGCAAACCTCGCAGACGCACTACTGGCAAATATGCCAGTTGACGCTGGCGGTCCACGCACGCCCAAGTCCATCTCGTAATGCATGGCGCCGATTCCCACAACCTGCGTGGGTACCGCCTCATAGCGAAGTACAACTCGCCTGCCAATACTGGTGCACGTTCTCAAGGAGCCTGTACCATGCCGCTAATGCAACGACTCACCAACCGTCCTTATCTGCCAACGCCTTGCCAGTTGCAGGCGGCCGGCAGCCTTATCGCAATGCTGGGCGTGGCCCTGCCAATGCTGATGATCGGCCTGCTCAAGTTCACTTCCATCGAAGTGGAGGCGCTGATACCGCTGATCAGCAATACGCCCTGGCTGGCCTGGCTCCACCTGCTGTTCGGCGAGGCCGGCGCGTCCTATTTCCTGGGCGTTGTCGAAATATTGGCGGCAATCCTCGTCCTCGCCTCGCGTTGGAGCAGCAAGGCAGCAATCGCCGGGGGATCGCTGTGCTCGCTGACGTTCATCATCACCCTGTCAACGATGCTCAGCGTCCCCATCTGGGAAGCGGAATCCGGCGGTTTCCCATGGCTGAACCACTATGGGAGCTTCCTGATCAAGGACACCGCGCTGCTGGGCATCAGCCTGATGATCCTGGCTCAGGGCCTGGCGCCAGCAGGCACGGCAGCGAGCCGCTGACAGCGAAGCCCCGGCTCCAGGCCGGGGCTTTTGGGTTCAGGCGAGGCCGTCGACCGCGCCGGGCTCCTGGCGCGGTGCCAGACGCAGCGTGTAGTACAGCACCGTCAGCACGACCAGGAACGCCGGGCCGATATACAACGCCACACGGGTATCCTCGAAGTACGCCATCAGGCCCACCACCAGCACCAGGAAGGCCAGGGCCAGGTAGGAGCTCAGCGGCCACAGCCACATGCGGTACTTCAGCCCCTTCTGCTCGGTGGTCGACAGGCCGGCGCGGAACTTGATCTGCGCCAGCAGGATCATCACCCAGGTCCAGATCGCGCCGAAGGTGGCGATCGAGGTCACCCAGACGAACACCTTTTCCGGCACCAGGTAGTTGGCCAGCACGCCCAGCAGCAGTGCACCGATCGACAGCAGCAGGGCATTGCGCGGCACGCCGCTTTTCGAAGTGCGGGCAAAGGCGGCCGGGGCCTGGCCGTTCTGCGCCAGGCTGTAGAGCATGCGCCCGGTACTGAAGATGCCGCCGTTGCACGACGACAGCGCAGCGGTAATCACCACGAAGTTGATGATCCCGGCAGCGGTCTTGATGCCCAGACGCTCGAAGGTCATGACGAACGGGCTGCCCTGGCTGCCGATGCCGTCCCACGGGTAGATCGACAGGATCACGAACAGGGCGCCGACGTAGAACAGCAGGATGCGCCAGAACACCGAACCGATCGCCTGCGGGATGGTTTTCTGCGGGTTGCGTGCTTCGCCCGCGGTCAGGCCGATCATTTCCACGCCGAGGTAGGCGAACATGACCATCTGCAGCGACATCAGCACACCGGTCACGCCGTTGGGCATGAAGCCGCCGTTGCTCCACAGGTTGGCGATGCCCACGGCGACGCCCTCATTACCAAAGCCGAACGCGATCACGCCGATGCCACCGAGAACCATGGCAATGATGGTGACGATCTTGATCAGGGCAAACCAGAACTCGAACTCGCCGAACGCCTTGACCGCGATGAGGTTGACTGCGCCCATGCTGCCCAGCGCCATCAATGCCCAGATCCAGCGCGGCACGTCAGGGAACCAGATGCCCATGTAGATAGCCACCGCAGTGATTTCCGCGACGCAGGTCACCAGCCACAGGAACCAGTAGTTCCAGCCAGTGAGAAAGCCCGCCAGCGGGCCAAGGTAGTCCTGGGCATAGCGGCTGAACGAACCGGCGACCGGGTTGTGCACGGCCATCTCGCCGAGGGCACGCATGATCACCAGGATCGCCAGGCCACCAATGATGTAGGAAAGCATGATCGCAGGACCGGCCATTTCGATGGCTTTGGCCGAACCGAGGAAAAGTCCGACGCCGATACAAGCGCCCAGCGCCATCAAACGGATGTGCCGTTCGCCCAGCTCACGCTTGAGCGGGCCGCCCTCGGTGGGCTCGGCAGGGGCAGAAGGGTTGCCGACTGGCATAGCAATACAACCTCATTTTGTTATTGGAGTAGACCTTCGTGCAGCACCGGCCCTGCCGATAGGCGGGACGTTGGCTTGCCAGGCTGGCCTCGTGGGCCGGCCCGTGTGCCGGGCTAGAGCGGCCGGCACGGCGAAGGGCCGAGCAGTATAGGAAGTCCGATACAGGGATTTTCGCTGTATAACCAGGAAAATTCAGCGAGTTTTTCGGGGCTGTTGCGCCAGCCCCAATTCCACTACCACCCTATCAACAACGTCACAGGAATAAACCCACACCAAAGCCGCATAGTCCTACACCGCTATTCTCGGCTTCCTACAAATTTTTCACCTGCTCCCACCAACGTCTAAGCTTCAGACAAGCAAGACGAAGATACCTGGCCGGATAGAAGACTATGGGCGCATTGTGGCAATCGGAACCAACCAGAACGGAAGCATCTGAAGCACCTCCGGCCATGACGCCACAACCGCAGCCCCCACGTCAGCGCAGGCTCTGGTGGCGGCTGATTTTCCTGATCCTGCTGGTGGCACTGATCGCCATCGGTTTTGCTGCCTACGACGAGTTCCGCACCTCCAACCTGCAGTCGCGCGAATTCAGCAAGCTGGCCACCACCCTCACCTATTCGCTGCAGCCAGGGCCGAGCGATGCGATCATCTATCCGGGCGATGGGCCCTTTGACAAGCGCCTGGGCTACAGCGGGCTGGGCGAGTTCCTGCCACGCCTGCTGAAGCGCGACTACCTGATCAGCGAGCAGGTGCGGTTTTCCCCGGCGCTGATGCGCTATGTCGAACATGGCCTGTTCGCGCCGTACATCGAAAAGATCCAGGCCGGCCTGTCGATCACCGACTGCCGGGGCGAGACGCTTTACCAGTACAACTACCCGCAACACCTGTACCCGGATTTCGCCTCCATTCCGCCCGTGATAGTCAACAGCCTGCTATTCATCGAGAACCGCGACCTGCTCGATACCAAGGATGTCAAGAACAACCCGGCCGTGGACTGGCCGCGCTTTGCCAAGGCCGCGTACAGCCAGGTGGCCAAGTACCTGGCCTTGCCTGGCCAGTCAGCGGGTGGCAGTACCCTCGCCACCCAACTGGAGAAGTACCGCCACTCACCGGATGGCCTGACCGTCAATGGTGCCGAGAAGATCCGTCAGATGATCTCGGCCAGCGTACGCGCCTACCAGGGTGGCCCCGACACCAGCGAAGCGCGCCACCGCATCGTGCGCGACTACCTCAACAGCGTGCCGCTGTCGGCAGTGCCCGGGCATGGCGAGGTGCATGGCATGGCCGAGGGCCTGCGGGTCTGGTACGGCGCCGATTTCGATCAGGTCAACCAGGCCCTGACTTCCACCGCCACCGACCCTGAAAGCATGGCCGCACGCGGCCTGGCCCTGCGCCAGGTGCTGTCGCTGATGATTGCCCAGCGCCGCCCTTCGCATTACCTGTCCAAGGGCCGGGTCGAACTGGCCGAACTCACCGACGCGCATATCCGCGTACTGGCGGCCGCCAAGATCATCGAGCCACCGCTGGCCAGTGCGGCGCTGGCCAGCAAGGCGGTCTACCGCGACTGGGTCGCCCAGCCGACCATCGTGCCGATCATCACCAACAAAGGCATCAGCCTGGCGCGCAACCGCCTGGCAGCCATGCTCAACCGCCCGCTGTACGATCTCGACCGCCTCGACGTGTCAGCCACCAGTACCCTGCAGGCTGACCTGCAGTTGCAAGTCAGCCAGTACCTGAAAAACCTTGCCGACCCGGAGTTCGCTGCGCAGATGGGCCTGATCGGCGAACGCCTGCTCACCGCCAAGACCACCGACCAGGTGAGCTACAGCTTCACCTTGTTCGAGCGCACGGCCGATGGTTCACGGGTGCGGGTGCAGACCGACAGTACCAACCAGCCCTTCGACATCAACGAAGGCAGCAAGCTGGAACTGGGCTCGACCGCCAAGCTGCGGGTGCTCACGACCTACCTGGAGATCATCGCCGAGCTGCACGACAAGTACGCCGGCAAACCTGCCGCCGAGCTGAAGAAAGTCGAAGTCGCCGAGCTCGACCGCATCACCCAGTGGTCGCTGGAATGGCTGGCCCAGAACAGCAAGAACCAGAGCCTGGACGCCATGCTCGATGCGGCGCTGGAGCGCAAGTACTCGGCCAACACTGGCGAGGCCTTCTTCACCGGTGGCGGCATGCACGTGTTCAACAACTTCCGCAAGGAAGACAACAACCGCAACCCGACCCTCAAGGATGCCTTGCGCGAGTCGATCAACCTGCCGTTCATCCGCCTGATGCGCGACCTGGTGCGCTACGTCACCTACCAGCAGCCGTTCAACCGCGTGCCGCTGCTCAAGGACGACTCCGACCCGCGCCGCCAGGAATACCTGGCCCGCTTCGCCGACAAGGAAGGCACCAGCTACCTGATGCGCTTCTGGAAGAAGTACCAGCGCAAGACCTCCCAGCAACGCCTGGATACCTTCCTCGACAGCATGCGCGCCACCCCGCAGCGCCTGGCTGCGGTGCACCGTTACCTGTTCCCGGAAGCCGGCCAGGAAACCTTCAATGCCTTCGTCCGTGCCCACAGCAAGGATGACAAGATCGCCCTGGGCAAACTCACCGACGGCAAGCTGGCCGAGATGTACGAAGCCTATGGCCCAGGCAAGTACGACCTGCCCGACCAGGGCTACATTGCCAAGGTTCACCCGCTGGACCTGTGGCTGCTGGGCTACCTGTTGAAGAACCCGAGTTCCACGCTCACCGAAATGGTCAATGCCAGCCGTTTCGAGCGCCAGGAAGTCTACAGCTGGCTGTTCAAGAGCCGGCACCAGGGTGCGCGTGACAGCCGTATCCGCACCATGGTCGAGATCGAGGCGTTCCTCGACATCCATCAACGCTGGAAACGCGTGGGCTACCCGTTCGATCACCTGGTACCCTCACTGGCAACCGCCATCGGCAGCTCCGGCGACCGCCCGGCTGCGCTGTCGGAACTGGTCGGCATCATTCAGAACGATGGCGTGCGCCTGCCGACGCTGCGTATCGACACGTTGCATTTCGCCGCCAATACGCCCTATGAAACCAAGCTGGTCAGCGACCCGGACCGTGGTGTGCGTATCCTGCCGGTGGCCGTGGCGCGGGCGCTGAAGGGAGCCATGTCACAGGTGGTCGATGCCGGTACCGCAAGGCGCATCTCCGGCAGCTTCAAGCTCAATGACGGCACGCCGCTGGTAATGGGCGGCAAGACCGGTACCGGTGACAACCGTATCGAGAGCTTCGGTGCCGGCGGCCGGCTGATCGGCTCGCGTTCGCTGAACCGTACCGCCACCTTCGTGTTCTTCCTCGGCGACAACCACTTCGGCACCCTGACGGCCTTCGTGCCTGGGCGCTCGGCTGAGGCGTTCAAGTTCACATCGGCATTGCCCGTGCAGGTGCTCAAGGGCATGGCGCCCATCCTGATGCCGTACTTACAACCGGGCAACCCGAACGAATGCAAGCCACCGCAGGTTGCGATGCATGGCAACGATTCATCCAAGACGTAGATGATAATCATCGGCATTTAGAGGCTTGTATTTAGATATATCTTGAGTAATATCTTGCGATATATCTAAACACCGGAAGCCTGCTAATGCGTGACCATGGCGCACATGACCCTTTTGAACGCCGCCCCGCCCGGGGCGAGCGTGGCCCGCGGGTGTTCGCCCCGGGTGACCTCAAGCTGCTGATGCTGTCGATGCTCTGCGAGCAACCGGGCCACGGCTATGACCTGATCCGCCAGATCGAGAACCTGTTCGAGGGCAACTACACGCCGAGCCCCGGGGTGATCTACCCCACCCTCAATTTCCTCGAAGAAGCCGAGCTGATCAGTGGCCAGGTGCATGGCAGCAAACGCCTGTACGCCATCACCGCAGCCGGCCGCACCGCATTGGCCGATCAGGCCGTCGCCCTGGATGGCGTGCGCATGCGCATCGAAGTCAGCAAGCGCGCCCTGCGTGGCCACGACCGCCCGCCAGAAATCCACGAAGCGGTCGGCAATTTGCGCCATGCCCTGCACATGCACAGCGGCCGCTGGACAGCGGAAGAAATCGAACGGGTACGCAACCTGCTCAACGACACTGCCAAGGCCATTGCCTCCGGGCCAGCCGATCCAGTCAGGGAGAATCCTCATGAGTGACACCATTCATCGCGTCAATCACGAAATCCGCCAACGTCGCTTGCAGGTACTGCGGGTGACCGACCTCACCCCGCGCATGCGCCGCATCACCCTGGGTGGCGCCGAGCTGCAGGGTTTCACCAGCCTGGGCAGTGACGACCACATCAAGTTGCTGTTCGCGGAAACTGCCGAGCAGCAGCAAGCCATCGACGCCCGCAACCTGGGCCGTGACGGCGGCGCTCGGCCAACCATGCGCGAGTACACGCCGCGCCGTATCGACCTGGTGGCCAACGAACTGGACATCGACTTCGTGCTGCACGGCGACGGCCCTGCTTCGACCTGGGCTGCGCAGGCAGAACCTGGGCAAACGCTGAACATCGCCGGGCCTCGGGCATCGATGGTGGTACCGGATATTTTCGACAGCTACCTGCTGGTGGGTGACGAGACGGCGATTCCGGCGATTGGCCGGCGCCTGGAAGAACTGCCAGCTGGGCGTCGCGTACTGGCGCTAATCCAGATCGAAGATGAGCAGGAGCGCCAGCCACTGCCGAGCGCGGCGCAGGTGGAAGTCATCTGGATCAAGCGGGATGAAGATCTGCTGGCGTTGCTAAAGGGGCTGGAACTGCCCGAAGGCAAGCTTTACAGCTGGGTCGCACTGGAAAAATCGCTGACCCGGCAGGCCAAGGCACTGCTGCTGGAGAAGGGCGTGGCCGAAGATGCCCTCAAAGCCGCCGCTTACTGGCGTGCCGACGGAACTGCCGACGACGAGTGATCAGTGCTCTCCTGCACTGGCCTCTTCGCGGGTAACCCCGCTCCTACAGGTACTGCATAGGCTCAAGGTCAGTGGTATCCCTGTGGGAGCGGGTTTTCCCGCGAAGAGGCCGGTACAGCTCAAGCCAATCGGTACCTTCCCCGCCACCGGTCCAGCGCCAGCAACACCAGGCCAATTCCCCAGAATCCCGCCAACACGCCCAGGGCATTGAGCATCACCTGCCCGTAGCCCAGGCTCGCCACGTCGATGAACGGATAGGCATACGCCCCAATCTCACGCCCCCGCCACAGTGCATAGGCGAAATACACCGCTGGGTAAAGCGCCCACACCATCAGGTGCCGGAACCGCAGGCTGCCCTTGGGCACCTCGAACCACCAGTACAAGGCAAACAGCAGCGGCATCACATCGTGCAGCAGTTCATCCGCCAGCCACTGCCAGCCCTCGGGCTGCCACAGGTGGCGCAGCAGCACGCTGTAGGCAAGGGCCACCAGCACGATGCTGGCGGCCACCGCCGAACTCACCGATGGCGACAGAAAGAAGCGCCTGGCCGCCGACTCCCGGCCAAAGGCCGCGTAGCTGAGCACCGTCGCCACCAGGGTATTGGTCAGTACCGTGAAGTATCCGAATAGATTGATCAGCCCGCCAATCAGGCTGGCCTGCTCCTGCCAGCGCGCCAGCAGCACCAGGTAGACCTGCACCGCCAGGCCGAACCAGCCAAGCAATGCCATTGACGTCAGCCAGGGGCGCCGTGGCATGTCAGGCCTGGCGCTGCAGCTTCACGTACAACTGCTCGACCTTCTCCCGCGCCCAGGGCGTCTTGCGCAGGAAGGTCAGGCTCGACTTGATGCTCGGGTTGCTCTTGAAGCAGCGCACGTCAACGCGTTCGGCCAGGCCCTGCCATTGGTAGTGCGCCACCAGTTCGGTGAGGATCTGTTCGAGGGTCTTGCCGTGCAGCGCATTGTGTTGGGCCGTGCTCATGCCAGTGCTCCGTAGGAAAGATGCGCACCTTACACGAGTGTAGTGGTGGGTGGGATGTGTGGTGCTTGCGGAAAAACCGCTGGCCAGGCGCAAAACCTCTGTGCTGAAATAGCAATGTTATATCGTAACAACACGACTATCTGCCAAGGAACGCCTCATCCCCATGCTGCACATCCCGCTTCGTCTCTCCCCCCTCGCTGTTGCCCTGTGGCTCGCTTCGTCACCCAGCCAGGCCGTGGAACTGGAACCCCAGGTCATCACCGCCAACCCCTTAGGCAATCGTCAACTGGCTGCACCCAGCACCGTCCTTGAAGGTGACGACCTGCTGCAACAGCAGCATGGCAGCCTCGGTGAAACCCTGAACAAGCAACCCGGCGTGGCCTCCACCTGGTTCGGCCCTGGCGCCAGCCGCCCGGTGATTCGTGGCCTGGATGGCGACCGCATTCGTATCCTGCGCAATGGCGTGGGGGCCCTGGATGCCTCGTCGCTGTCCTACGACCACGCGGTGCCGCTGGATCCGGTCACGGTCGACCGCGTGGAGATCGTCCGCGGCCCGGCCGCCCTGCTCTACGGCGGCAATGCCATCGGCGGCGTGGTCAACACCTTCGACAATCGCATCCCCGATTCACCGATCGAGGGCATCCACGGTGCCGGCGAACTGCGCTACGGCGGCGCCGACACCACCCGCAGCAGCGCCGGCAAGCTGGAAGCCGGTGACGGCACCTTCGCCTTGCACCTGGACGCCAACAGTCGACAGTTCAACGACCTGCGCATCCCCGGCTACGCGCAGAGCGCCAAGGTCCGTGACGCCGACGCACCAGGCAGCCGCCACCGCCTGGAAAACAGCGACGGCCGCCAGGATGGAGGCGCGATCGGCGGCTCCTACAACTGGGAGCATGGCTACGCCGGCCTGTCCTACAGCCGCTACGACAGCAACTACGGTTCGGTGGCCGAATCCGGCGTGCGTCTGGACATGAAGCAAGACCACTACGCCTTTGCCTCTGAACTGCGTGACCTGGACGGCCCCTTCAGTTCGGTCAAGGTCGATGCCGGCTACACCGACTACGAGCACAGCGAGATCGAAGAAGGCGAGGTGCATACCACCTTCAAGAACAAGGGCTACGAAGCCCGTATCGAAGCGCGTCATCAACCGCTCGGCCCGCTTGAAGGGGTGATCGGCGCGCAGGTCAGCCGCAACGAATTCTCGGCATTGGGCGAGGAAGCCTTCGTCCCGCACACCGACACCGACAGCCTGGCGCTGTTCATGCTCGAACAGTGGCAGGCCAGCGAGCGCCTGAACCTGAGCCTGGGCGCCCGCATGGAACATACTCGGGTCGACCCTGATGCCAAGGGTAACGAGAACTTCGTCGATGCCGACAGCGCCAGCAGTTTCAATGCCTTCAGCCTGTCTTCGGGCGCGGTGTACCAGCTCGACCCGATCTGGTCGCTGGCGGCCAACCTCAGCTACACCGAGCGCGCGCCGACCTTCTACGAGCTGTACGCCAATGGTGCCCATGTCGCCACCGGCGCATTCGAAGTCGGCGACGCCAGCCTGAACAAGGAAAAGGCCATTTCCAGCGATCTGGCCCTGCGCTTCGACAATGGCACCCACAAGGGCAGCGTCGGCGTGTTCTACAGCCACTTCCGTAACTACATCGGCCTGATCGGCACCGGCAACCTGCGTGAAGGCCATGACCATGACGAGGATGATCACGACCACGATCATGACCATGACGGGCTGCCCGAGTATCGTTACGAGGGTGTCCGTGCGCGCTTCTATGGCATCGAGGCACAAGATCGCTGGAAGTTGCTGGAGAACCGCTATGGCAGCTTCGCGCTGGAGTTGTCCGGCGACTACACCCGGGCCAAGAACCTCGACAGCGGCGAGCCCTTGCCGCGTATTGCCCCCTTGCGGCTGAACAGTGGGCTGGTATGGGAACTGGACCGCTGGCAGGCGCGGCTCGATGTGCAGCATGCCGCATCGCAGCATCGCAAACCTGAAAATGAGACCAGTACCGATGGCTACACTACGCTCGGCGCCAGCGTCGGCTACCGCTTCGATATCGGCCAGAGCCAGTGGCTGGCCTTCGTGCGTGGGGAGAACCTGACCGACCAGACCGTGCGCTATGCGAGTTCCATCCTGCGCGATATTGCCCCCGCGCCGGGGCGCAGTGTGGAAGTCGGGTTGCGCACCACTTTCTGAAGTCGCTGGGGCTGCTTTGCAGCCCTTTCGCAACACAAGGCCGCTCCCACAAGTTATGCACCGCAGTAACCGGCAGCGCCGTCCCTGTGGGAGCGGCCTTGTGTCGCGAAAGGGGCGCAAGGCGCCCCCAGTTATTCCAAGACTGTTACTGGATCGGCAACAATCAACTGCGACAATTTGTCTTTTTTTCTTACAACTTCCCCTATATCCTCCCGGCCGCAAGCTGAATCGCTTCACCCAGCATTCCCAATTGCCACTTACATCGAAGAGCACGCTCCTCGGTGCGCTTGCCATTTGCTCAATAATCAAAAAGACAGCGCTATCTCATGTTCCAACTGCCCAAAACCCGCTACACCGGCTTTGCCCTCATCGCTTTCACCGCCGCCCTGCCAGGCTCGGCCAGCGCCAGCGAACCCTTCGCCAAGGACTCCCCCTGGATGTTCGGCGACTGGGGCGGCACCCGCAGCGAGCTGCTGGACAAAGGCTACGACTTCACCCTCGGCTACACCGGCGAGATGGGCAGCAACCTGCACGGCGGCTACGACCACGACCGCACGGCCCGCTACAGCGACCAGTTCACCTTTGGCAGCCACCTGGACCTGGAGAAGATCCTCGGCTGGAACGACACCGAGCTGCAGCTGACTGTCACTGAACGCCACGGCGATAACATCAGCAATGACCGCATCAACGACCCGCGGGTCGGCGGCTTCACCTCGGCTCAGGAGGTCTGGGGCCGCGGCGAAACCTGGCGGCTGACGCAAATGTGGATCAAGCAGAAATATTTCGACGGTGCCCTGGACGTGAAAGTCGGCCGTTTCGGCGAAGGCGAGGATTTCAACAGCTTCCCTTGCGACTTCCAGAACCTGGCTTTCTGCGGCTCGCAGGTGGGCAACTGGGTTGGCGGCATCTGGTACAACTGGCCGGTCAGCCAGTGGGCCATGCGCGTGCGCTACAACCTTTCCCCTGAGCTGTACGCCCAAGTCGGTGTGTACGAGCAGAACCCGTCCAACCTGGAATCGGGCAACGGCTTCAAGCTCAGCGGCAGTGGCACCCAGGGCGCGGTGATGCCGATTGAACTGGTGTGGAGCCCACGCTTCCAAGACCTTAAAGGGGAATATCGCGTCGGCTACTACTACAGTAATGCCAAGGCACAGGATGTTCTCAAGGACAGTAACGGCCAGCCAGCTGCCATCAGTGGCGCCGCCTACCGCAGCAGCTCAAGCAAGCACGGCTTGTGGCTGGGCGCCCAGCAGCAGGTCACCTCGCTGGCGTCCGACCAGTCGCGCGGCCTGAGCCTGTTCGCCAACGCCACGGTGCACGACAAAAAGACCAATGTCATCGACAACTATGTTCAGGCAGGACTGGTTTACAAAGGCCCCTTCGACGCCCGCGCCAAGGACGACATCGGTTTCGCCGTCGCCCGCGTGCACGCCAACCCGGCCTACCGCAAGAACGCCCGCCTGGCCAATCAGGTGGCCGGGCTCGACGACTATGACAACCCGGGCTACCTGCCGGTGCAAGACACCGAATACAGCGCCGAACTCTATTACGGCATTCACCTGGCCGACTGGCTCACGGTGCGCCCGAACCTGCAATACATCCGCCATCCGGGCGGGGTGTCGCAGGTCGACAGCGCGCTGATCGGCGGCCTGAAGATCCAAAGCACTTTCTGACCACCTTCCTACAACGGAGAACCTAAAATGAGCACTGACAGTGCCAACCAAGGAACCCGCTGGCTACCACGCCTGATGGGCGTGCTGCTGTTGCTGATGGGCCTGGCCCTGCTGGCCGGCGGCATCAAGCTGAGCCAGTTGGGCGGATCGCTGTACTACCTGATTGCCGGTATCGGCTTCGCCGTGTCGGGCGCCCTGCTGCTGGCCAAGCGCCGCCTCGCCCTGGGCCTTTATGGCCTGGTGCTGCTGGGCAGTACCGTATGGGCCATGCTTGAAGTGGGCCTGGACTGGTGGCAACTGGTACCGCGCCTGGCCATCTGGTTCGCCATCGGCGTAGTGCTGCTGCTGCCGTGGGCACGCCGTCCGCTGAGCGGCCCTGCGGCCAAGGCCAACACCGCGCTGCTGAGTGTCGCCGTGCTGGCTTCGGGCGCCTGTGCCCTGGGCAGCCAGTTCACTCACCCGGGTGAAGTGTTTGGCGAACTCGGCCGCGACAACAGCGAAATGGGCAGCGCCGCACCGGCCATGCCGGATGGCGACTGGCAGGCCTATGGCCGCACCGAGCACGGCGACCGCTATTCGCCGCTGCGCCAGATCACCCGGCAGAACGCCTACCGCCTGGAAGAAGCCTGGCGCATCCGCACCGGTGACCTGCCGACCGACAACGACCCGGTCGAACTGACCAACGAAAACACCCCGCTGAAAGCCAACGGCATGCTCTATGCCTGCACCGCCCACAGCAAGGTGCTGGCCCTGGACCCGGACACCGGCGCCGAAATCTGGCGCTACGACCCACAGATCAAGACCCCGGTCGGCACTTTCAAGGGCTTCGCCCACATGACCTGCCGCGGCGTCTCGTACTATGACGAGAACAGCTACGTCAGCCGCGACGGCAGCCCGGCACCCAAGGTGTCCGACGCCGGCCAGGCCGTGGCTCAGGCCTGCCCACGCCGCCTCTACCTGCCGACCGCCGACGCCCGCCTGATTGCCATCAACGCCGACAACGGCAAGGTCTGCGAAGGCTTCGCCAACCAGGGTGCGATCGATCTGACCACCGGTATCGGCCCGTTCACCGCAGGCGGCTACTACTCCACCTCGCCCGTGGCGATCACCCGCAGCCTGGTGATCATCGGTGGCCATGTGACCGACAACGAGTCGACCAACGAACCGTCCGGCGTGATCCGCGCCTACGACGTGCACGATGGCCGCCTGGTATGGAACTGGGACAGCAACAACCCGGACGACACCAAGCCACTGGCCCCCGGCAAGATGTACAGCCGCAACTCGGCCAACATGTGGTCGCTGGCCAGCGTCGACGAGGACCTGGGCATGGTCTACCTGCCGCTGGGCAACCAGACCCCTGACCAGTGGGGCGCTGACCGCACCCCAGGCGCCGAGAAGTACAGTGCCGGCGTGGTTGCCCTGGACCTTGCCACCGGCAAGGCACGCTGGAACTACCAGTTCACCCACCACGACCTGTGGGACATGGACGTCGGCAGCCAGCCGACCCTGGTGCACCTCAAGACCAAGGACGAGATCAAGCCAGCGATCATCGTGCCGACCAAGCAGGGCAGCCTGTATGTGCTCGACCGCCGCGACGGCACGCCGATCGTGCCGATTCGCGAGATCCCGGTTCCGCAAGGCGCGGTCAAGGGTGACCACACCGCACCGACCCAGGCCCGCTCTGACCTCAACCTGCTTGGCCCTGAGCTGACCGAGCAGGCCATGTGGGGCGCCACCCCGTTCGACCAGATGCTGTGCCGCATCCAGTTCCGCGAGCTGCGCTACGAGGGCCAGTACACCCCGCCGTCCGAACAGGGCAGCCTGGTCTACCCAGGCAACGTCGGCGTGTTCAACTGGGGCAGCGTGTCGGTCGACCCGGTACGCCAGCTGCTGTTCACCTCGCCCAACTACATGGCCTTCGTGTCGAAGATGGTGCCGCGTGAGCAGGTGGCTGCCGGGAGCAAGCGCGAAAGCGAGACCAGCGGTGTGCAGCCGAATACCGGCGCGCCCTACGCAGTGACCATGCACCCGTTCATGTCGCCAATCGGCATCCCTTGCCAGGCGCCGGCCTGGGGCTACGTGGCGGCCATCGACCTGTTCACCAACAAGGTGGTATGGAAGCGCAAGAACGGCACTACCCGTGACAGCACCCCGGTGCCGATCGGCATGCCGGTTGGCGTACCCAGCATGGGCGGTTCGATCGTCACCGCAGGTGGCGTCGGCTTCCTCAGTGGCACCCTCGACCAGTACCTGCGCGCCTATGACGTGAACAACGGCAAGGAACTGTGGAAGGCGCGCCTGCCAGCGGGTGGCCAGGCCACACCAATGACCTATACCGGCAAGGACGGCAAGCAGTACGTACTGATTGTCGCCGGCGGCCATGGCTCGCTGGGCACCAAGATGGGCGATTACATCATCGCTTACAAATTGGCTGACTAAGCTTCAAGCGACAGCTGCAAGCAACAAGAGAAAGCGGGGCCTGCACGGCCCCGCTTTTTTTGCCGCCTGCCGCTTGAAGCTTCAAGCTTGAAACCCATTCCCCCCCGCCCCATCTAAGCACCATAGTCATTCACGCAGGTGCCCCATGAGCGACCAGCAGGATTTCCCGGAACAACCCGACGAACACAGCGCAATCGAACAGCCTGACACCAAGGCCGGTATCGGCCACGCCCTCGCCCTGCCCGGCCAGCAGTTGCCGGACAAGGTCTACGTGATCCCGATCCACAACCGCCCGTTCTTCCCCGCACAAGTGCTGCCGGTGATCGTCAATGAAGAACCCTGGGCCGAAACCCTCGACCTGGTGGCCAAGACCGAACACCATTCGCTGGCACTGTTCTTCATGGACACCCCGCCGGAAGACCACCGCCATTTCGACACCTCGGCCCTGCCGGAGTATGGCACCCTGGTCAAGGTGCATCACGCCAGCCGCGAAAACGGCAAGTTACAGTTCGTCGCCCAGGGGCTGACCCGGGTGCGCATCCGCACCTGGCTCAAGCATCATCGCCCGCCTTACCTGGTCGAGCTCGAATACCCGCGCCAGCCAGCCGAACCGACCGACGAGGTCAAGGCCTACGGCATGGCACTGATCAACGCGATCAAGGAGCTGCTGCCGCTCAACCCGCTGTACAGCGAAGAGCTCAAGAACTACCTCAATCGTTTCAGCCCCAACGACCCGTCGCCACTCACCGACTTTGCCGCTGCACTCACCTCCGCCACTGGCAACCAGCTGCAGGAAGTGCTCGACTGCGTGCCCATGCTCAAGCGCATGGAAAAAGTCTTGCCGATGTTGCGCAAGGAAGTGGAAGTCGCGCGCCTGCAAAACGAGATTTCTGCCGAGGTCAACCGGCAGATCGGCGAGCACCAGCGTGAGTTCTTCCTCAAGGAACAGCTCAAGGTCATCCAGCAGGAGCTGGGCCTGACCAAGGACGATCGCAGCGCCGACCTCGAGCAGTTCGAGCAGCGGCTTGCCGGCAAGACCCTGCCCGAGCAGGCGAAAAAGCGCATCGATGAAGAAATGGGCAAGCTGGCCATCCTCGAGACCGGTTCGCCCGAATACGCGGTCACCCGCAATTATCTGGAATGGGCCACCGCCCTGCCCTGGGGGCTGTACGGCAAGGACAAACTCGACCTCAGGCATGCGCGCAAAGTGCTCGACCAGCACCATGCTGGCCTGGACGATATCAAGGAGCGCATCCTCGAATTCCTCGCCGTTGGCGCCTGGAAGGGCGAGATCAGCGGCTCGATCGTGCTGCTGGTGGGCCCGCCCGGGGTGGGCAAGACCAGCATCGGCAAGTCCATCGCCGAATCCCTCGGCCGGCCGTTCTACCGCTTCAGCGTCGGCGGCATGCGCGACGAGGCCGAGATCAAGGGCCATCGCCGCACCTACATCGGCGCCCAGCCGGGCAAGCTGGTGCAGGCGCTGAAGGAAGTCGAGGTGATGAACCCGGTGATCATGCTCGACGAGATCGACAAGATGGGCCAGAGCTACCAAGGCGACCCAGCCTCGGCGTTGCTGGAAACCCTCGACCCGGAGCAGAACGTCGATTTCCTCGACCACTACCTCGACCTGCGCCTGGACCTGTCCAAGGTGCTGTTCGTGTGCACCGCCAACACCCTCGACTCGATCCCCGGGCCACTGCTCGACCGCATGGAAGTGATCCGCCTGTCCGGCTACATCACCGAAGAGAAGATGGCCATTGCCAAGCGCCACCTGTGGCCCAAGCAGCTGGAAAAGGCCGGCGTGGCCAAGACCAGCCTGAGCATCAGCGACAGCGCCCTGCGCACGGTGATCGAGGGCTATGCCCGGGAAGCTGGCGTGCGCCAGCTGGAGAAACAGCTGGGCAAGCTGGTGCGCAAGGCCGTGGTCAAGCTGCTGGACGACCCGGACGCCAAGCTCAAGATCGGCAACAAGGACCTCGAGGCCGCCCTGGGCATGCCGGTGTTCCGCAGCGAGCAGGTATTGGCAGGCAAAGGTGTGATCACCGGCCTTGCCTGGACCAGCATGGGCGGTGCGACCCTGCCGATCGAGGCGACGCGCATCCACACCCTGAACCGCGGCTTCAAGCTCACCGGCAAGCTGGGTGATGTGATGAAAGAATCCGCTGAAATCGCCTACAGCTATGTCAGTTCCAACCTTAAACAGTTTGGCGGTGACCCCGGCTTCTTCAACGAAGCGTTCATTCACCTGCATGTGCCCGAAGGTGCGACGCCCAAGGATGGCCCGAGCGCCGGCATCACCATGGCCAGCGCGCTGTTGTCGCTGGCCCGCGACCAGGCGCCGAAGAAAGGCGTGGCCATGACTGGCGAGCTCACCCTTACCGGCCAGGTGCTGCCGATCGGTGGCGTGCGCGAGAAGGTGATCGCGGCGCGGCGGCAGAAAATCTTCGAGCTGATCCTGCCGGAACCGAACCGCGGCGACTTCGAAGAACTGCCGGACTACCTGCGCGAAGGCCTGACCGTGCATTTCGCCAAGCGCTTCTCCGACGTGGCCAAAGTCCTGTTCTGACCTGCACCGGCCTGTTCGCGGGCAAGCCCGCTCCTACAGGTGCAGCACAGCTTTCAAGCCCTGTGCTGTACCTGCAGGAGCGGCTTTAGCCGCGAAGAGGCCGGCTCTGGCAACACAAAATCGCTCGATCATCAGGTATCCTCAGGCCATCGCCAGCCTCCGGAGCCACCATGACCGCCCCTCGTCTGCTCGTTCCCCTGAGCCTCGCCCTGCTCGCCGCCTGCGCCCAACAGCCGAAGCAAACCGTCGAACTGGACGCCGAAAGCGAATGCCCCAAGCGCCTGCAGGTCGGCCAGAACCTCACCCTGACGCTGCCCAGCAACCCCACCACCGGCTACCGCTGGCTGGTACAGAATCCGGCCTCCAACGTGCTGCACAGCCTGGGCCCCGAGGTCTACAGTGCCCCCGAGGACGCCGGTATCGTCGGCAGCTCGGGCATTTCGACCTGGCGTTACCAGGCCCGCGCCGCCGGTGAAGGCCACCTGGTGCTGGTCTACCAGCAGCCCTGGGCGCCGGAAGTGCGCCCGGTACAGACCTTCGATTGCGCCATCCGGGTCAACTAAACGCAAAGCGCTGGTCAGCCAACCATGCATCCACGTCGCGGTTTGGCTAGAATGCCGGCCCTGCATATCGCCAGCCGCCTGGATTCACCGTGAGCAAACAACCCGACCGCCTTTTCGCCCAACCCCTGGAGCAAGTCCCCGACTTCGTGTTCAACGAAGATGTGGTGCGTGTGTTCCCGGACATGATCAAGCGTTCGGTGCCCGGTTACCCGACCATCGTCGAAAACCTCGGCGTGCTGGCCGCGCGCTTCGCCCAGCCGAACACTGCACTGTACGATCTGGGCGCCTCGCTGGGTGCCGTCAGCCAGTCGCTGCGCCGCCATGTGCGCAGCGACGGTTGCCGGGTGATCGCGGTGGACAATTCCGCCGCCATGGTCGAACGTTGCCGCCAGTACCTCACCGCCCAGGACTCGATGTTCCAGGAACTGCTGCCGGTCGACGTGCTGGAAGCCGATATCCTCACCCTGCCCTTGGAACCGGCTTCGGTGGTGGCAATGAACTTCACCCTGCAGTTCATCGCCCCTGAACAACGCCTGGCGCTGCTCAGCCGGATCCGCCAGGCGCTGCTGCCCGGCGGTGCGCTGATCCTCTCGGAGAAACTGCGATTCGCCGATGACCAAGAGCACACCCTGCTCAACGAACTGCACCTGGACTTCAAGCGGGCCAATGGCTACAGCGAACTGGAAATCGCCCAGAAGCGCAGCGCCATCGAGAACGTGATGAAGCCCGACACCCTGCAAGCGCATCAGGAACGCCTGCACGCGGCCGGTTTCACCAAGGTGGTGCCGTGGTTCCAATGCCTCAATTTTGCCTCGCTGATAGCCCTGCCATGATCGATCTGTCCCCCCTCGTCCGCCGCCTGGCGGGCACGCCCCTGGCTTCCTGGTCCCAGGGCCTGCAAACACAATTGCAAGCCAAGCTGGAAAAAGGCCACGGCGACCTCGACCGCTGGCGCGGCGCGCTGGATGCGCTGCCGGCCCTGCAGCCCAGCGAAATCGACCTGGCTGATGGCCTGCGCCTGGATTGCGAGTGCGATGACGCCACCCGTGCGCAGATGCGCCAGGCGCTGATGGGCCTGTCGCCCTGGCGCAAGGGGCCGTTCGACCTGTTCGGCGTGCATGTCGACACCGAGTGGCGCTCGGACTGGAAGTGGTCGCGGGTCGGCCCGCACCTCGACCTCAAGGGCAAGCGCGTGCTCGACGTTGGCTGCGGCAACGGCTATTACCAGTGGCGCATGCTCGGTGCTGGTGCCGACATGGTCATCGGCGTCGACCCCAACTGGCTGTTCTTCTGCCAGTTCCAGGCCGTGCAGCGATACCTGCCCGACCTGCCCGCCTGGCACCTGCCGTTCGCCCTGGAAGAGCTGCCGGCCAACCTCGAAGGCTTCGACACCGTGTTCTCCATGGGCGTGTTCTACCACCGCCGCTCGCCCATCGAGCACCTGCTGGCGCTCAAGGACTGCCTGGTCAAAGGCGGCGAACTGGTGCTGGAAACCCTGGTGATCGAGGGCGACGAGAACCAGGTACTGGTGCCCGAAGACCGTTACGCGCAGATGCGCAACGTCTGGTACCTGCCATCGGTACCGGCCCTGGCGCGCTGGTTGCGCCGCGCCGGATTCAGCGAGGTGCGCTGCGTGGACGTGAGCGTTACCAGCATCGAGGAGCAGCGCAGCACCGAATGGATGCGCTACCAGTCGCTGGGCGATTTCCTCGAACCCAACGACCACAGCAAGACCATCGAAGGCCTGCCCGCCCCACGCCGCGCCACCCTGTTGGCGCGCAAATAAAAAAGACGTCCAGGTGGACGCCCGAATCACAGCCGTGCCGGGGAGCAGCGCCGGCGCAGCTGCCGTTGCCTCAGTCCTTGGCGACCTCGCGGGCCTTCTCCTGCGCCTTGCGCTCGCGCTCGGCGATGGTCTGTTGCGTGTCGCCGTGCAGGCGCTCCTGGTCCTGGCGGAACGCTTGCCAGAACTGCCTGGAACGTTCGCCGCCGCCTTCGGCGTAGGCGCTGGCAGCGCCCAGGGCGAGGGTCGCCAGCAACAGGTATCGGGTCAGGTTCATCATGCTTGCCTCGTTGATAAGCGATCAGACGGGGCCATCGTATCCTCGGGCAGCTAACGGCAAGGTGAGGCGCGCATTACAGTCTTGCAATGTGGCCTTGGCAGACAGGCAGATAACACCAGGATTACAAATCCGTTATCTACGCCGCTGGGCCATTTGCATGCCGTAACATCCAGCGGCTTGACCCTGAAGCCCCTACAGGCTTGAGAATCCTGCCCTTTCCAGCCATACCGAGCCCACCCATGCGCCTGCTGATCATCGAGGACGAACTGCGTACCGCCGACTACCTGCAACAAGGCCTGCGTGAAAACGGCTACGTGGTCGACTGCGCCCACACGGGCACCGACGGCCTGCACCTGGCGCGCCAGCAGCCTTACGAGCTGATCATCCTCGACGTCAACCTGCCCGAGCTCGATGGCTGGACGGTGCTGCAGCGTCTGCGCGCCGAATCGGCCACGCGGATCATGATGCTGACGGCCCATGGCCGCTTGTCCGACCGGGTCAAAGGCCTGGACCTGGGCGCAGATGACTACCTGCTCAAACCGTTCGAATTCCCCGAGTTGCTGGCCCGCATCCGCAGCTTGCTGCGGCGTAATGATCAACAACTGCAACCGAGCACACTGCGCGTCGCCGACCTTGAGCTCGACCCCGGCCGCCACCGTGCCTACCGCGCCGGCAAACGCATCGACCTGACCGCCAAGGAATTCGCCCTGCTCCACCTGCTGATGCGCCAGAGCGGCGAAGTGCTGTCGCGCACGCAGATCATCTCGCTGGTGTGGGACATGAATTTCGACTGCGATACCAATGTGGTCGAGGTTTCGATCCGCCGCCTGCGGGCGAAGATCGACGATCCGTTCGAAGACAAGCTGATCCACACCTTGCGCGGCGTCGGCTACGTACTGGAGGCCCGTGAGTGAAGTACGCCAGCCTGTCCCTGCGCCTGGGCCTGAGTGTGACCCTGATGGGCGCCGCGCTGGTACTGCTGCTCGCCTGCCTGGCGGTGTTCGCCCTCGACCACGAGCTGGACAGCCGCGCCCGCAGGGACCTCGCGCGCAAGATGTTGCAGGTGGAACATAACCTGCGGGTCGACCTGCGCAGCGAAGACCTTGGCAGCCGCGCCCACCCGTTGCTCGACCTGGTGATGGGCCACGACAACCTCAGCCTCAGCATACTGGCCCTTGAGGGGCGCCACCCGCACCTGCTCAGCCTCGGCCCGGCGCTTGAGTCCCGGGTGGGCGAATTGCATACCGACGCACGGCTGAACTACCACGAATGGCGTGACAGCAGCGGAAATCAGATCCTTACCGCCACCCGGGAGATGCGCCTGCGCGACGACACCCCGGTGCGGGTGATGATGTCGCTCAACCGCGCCGACGACCATGCCCTGCTGCAAGCCTACCTGCACTCGACGCTGCTGGCCCTGCCACTGCTGCTGCTGTTGATCGGCGCTGGCGCCTGGTGGCTCGTGCAACGCGGCTTGCAGCCGCTGCGCCACTTCCGTCGCATCGCCGGCAAGGTCTCCGCCCAAGACCTGCAACACCGCCTGCCCGCGACCGGCTTACCGCTGGAGCTGGCGGAGCTGGCGCGCAGCATCAACGTGATGCTCGATCGCCTGGACCAAGGTGTGCGCCAGCTTTCGCAGTTTTCCGATGACCTGGCCCACGAACTGCGCACTCCGCTGAGCAACCTGATGGGCAAGGCCCAGGTCACCCTGGCCCGTGAACGTGATGGCGAACACTACCGGGAAGTGCTGGAAGACAGTGTCGAAGAGCTGACCCGGCTCAACCGCATCATCAACGACATGCTGTTCCTCGCCCAGGTCAGCCAACCCCAGGCGCAGGTGGCGCTCAAGCCACTGGCGTTGGCGGACGAAGCGGCGCAGGTGAGCGAGCTGTTTGCCTTCAGTGCCGAACTCAAGAACATCGAGCTGCGCTTGCAGGGCTGGGGGACGGCGCTGGCGGACCGTCTGATGTTCCAGCGGGCGCTGTCGAACCTGTTGAGTAATGCCATTCGCCATGGGCCTGAAGGACAGGCGGTGAAGCTGGGTATCGAGCGGCAAGGCAGTGAGGTACGGGTGTGGGTGGAGAACCTGGGGCCGGGGATTGCCGAAGAACATTGGCCGCAGTTGTTCGAGCGCTTTTACCGGGTGGGCTCGGGGCGTTCACGCCTTGAAGGCGGGACGGGGTTGGGGCTGGCGATCGTCAAGTCGATCATGCAGTTGCATGGGGGGCGGGTCGAAGTGAACAGCAAGCTACCCGGGCCGACCCGGTTTAGCCTGGTGTTTCAAGCGCAATAGCGGGTTACCTGTGCCGGCTTCTTCGCGGGTTTACCCACGAAGAGGCCGTTACAGGCAGCCGATGAATCAGCGCGAAGCCGCGACGATCAGCGCCTTCATCTCCGCCACAGCGGCCTTGAAGCCAACGAACAGTGCATGCGCCACCAGCGCATGGCCGATGTTCAGCTCATTGATGCCCTTGATTGCTGCCACCGCCTCGACGTTATGGTAATGCAGGCCATGGCCGGCATTGACGATCAGCCCCTGGCCCACGCCAAACGCCACGCCATCGACGATGCGCTGCAGTTCCTCGGCCACTTCGGTCGGGGTCTGTGCATCGGCATAACGCCCGGTGTGCAACTCGATAGCCGGCGCACCGACACGGCGCGAAGCCTCGATCTGCCGCTCGTCGGCATCGATGAACAGCGACACTTCAGCACCGGTACGCGACAAGCGCTCAACCGCCGCCTTGATCCGCGCCTCCTGGCCGGCCACGTCCAGGCCACCTTCGGTGGTCAGCTCCTGACGGGTCTCTGGAACCAGGCAGATATGCGCCGGGCGGATCTTCTCGGCAAAGGCCATCATCTCTTCAGTGACGCCCATTTCGAAGTTCATGCGCGTTTGCAGCACGTCCTTGAGCAGCAGCACGTCGCGCTCCTGGATGTGTCGACGGTCTTCGCGCAGGTGCACGGTAATGCCATCGGCGCCCGCTTCCTCGGCATCCAGCGCAGCCTTGACCGGGTCCGGATAGCGGGTACCGCGGGCCTGGCGCAGGGTTGCCACGTGGTCGATGTTGACGCCGAGAAGCATGCGGTTGCTGTGAGTCACGAAAGGCTCTCCTGAGGATTGAGCCACACAGCATACGACGTGCTCAGCGCTTGCGAAACAGTTCCCGGCTGACCAACGGTTTTGCCCCCAGGTGTACTGCCAGGGCCTGACGCATCAGGCGCTTGGCCGCCAGCAGGGCGCCGGGGGCGTCCCAGTCGGCCTGGGCCAGGGCCAGCAGCTCGGTGCCGTTGAACAGGCCAGGCTGAACCAGGTACACCCGCTCCAGGCCGGCATCGACGCGCAGCCGGTACAGGCCGTCGGCTTCGATCAGGTCGTCGTTGACGTCGTGGTGGAGCGAAAAGGCGTAGCCCAAGTCCTCCAGCAGCCGCCACTCAAAGGAACGCAGCAAGGGTTCCAGTGACCTTCCTGCCGCCAGCGCCTGAAGGGTCAGCGCGTAATGCTCGAACAGTTCGGGTTGCGGTGCCTCGGCAGGCAGCAGGCGCATCAGCAGTTCATTCAGGTAGAGGCCGCTGAACAGCGCGTCGCCGTGCAGCCACGCCGCTATACCGACCGTGTCCAGGCGCCTGACGTTCTTCAGCTCACCTTTGCCGAACAGCTCCACCTCCAGCGGAACGAACGGCCGCACCAGGCTGCCACCTTTGCCGCGCGCCCGGCGCAGCACGGCGCGCACGCGGCCTTGCGGCGTGAAGAAGTCCACCAGTGCACTGGTTTCCTTGTAGGGGCGACTGTGCAGGACGTAGGCCGGCTGGCCGACAGGTTGATCCATGTGAGATCTCTACTGGTCACAAACCACTGTGGGAGCGGGTTCGACGCCTCCATAAACCCGCTCCCACAGAGCAACCTGAGCAGTCCGGTGGAATTACAGGTCGCCGTAGCCCAGCGAACGCAGGGCGCGTTCGTCATCGGACCAGCCGCCTTTGACCTTGACCCAGAGGTTGAGCATGACCTTGGAGTCGAACAGCACCTCCATGTCCTTGCGGGCCTCGGAGCCGATGCGCTTGATCCGCTCGCCCTTGTCACCAATGATGATCTTCTTCTGGCCATCACGTTCGACCAGGATCAGTGCATGGATGTGCAGCACGTGGCCCTGCTGCTTGAACTCTTCGATCTCCACGGTGATCTGGTACGGCAGTTCGGCGCCCAGCTGGCGCATGATCTTCTCGCGCACCAGTTCGGCGGCGAGGAAACGGCTGCTGCGGTCGGTGATCTGGTCTTCCGGGAAGAAATGATCGTTTTCCGGCAGGTGCTTGGCGATCTGGGCTTCCAGCGCGTCCAGGTTGTGGCCCTGCTGCGCGGAAATCGGCATCACTTCGGCGTTCGGCAGTTGTTCCTGCAGCCACTGCAGGTGCGGGATCAATTCGGCCTTCTCTTCCATGCGGTCGGTCTTGTTGACAGCGATGATCAGCGGGCCGGTCACGTACTGCACGCGCTCAAGCACCAGTTGGTCCTCGTCGGTCCACTTGGTGCGGTCGACCACGAAGATCACCACGTCGACGTCCTTGAGGGCCGCCGAGGCGTTGCGGTTCATGTAGCGGTTCAAGGCCTTGTCGTTGGCCTTGTGCATGCCCGGGGTATCGACATAGATCGCCTGCACGTCACCCTCGGTCTTGATACCGAGCATGTTGTGGCGTGTGGTCTGCGGCTTGCGCGAGGTGATCGCCAGCTTCTGGCCGAGGATGTGGTTCAGCAAGGTCGACTTGCCCACGTTCGGGCGGCCGACGATGGCCACGTAACCGCAGCGGGTCGGATTGTTATCAGTCATTGCCATTCTCCACGCCCAGGGCGATCAGTGCAGCAGCGGCGGCGACCTGCTCGGCGATACGCCGGCTGACGCCCTGGCCACGGCTCTTGTTGTTCAGCAGCACCACTTCGCATTCGACGAAGAAGGTGCGGCAGTGCGGTTCGCCCTGGATGTCGACCACCTCGTAACGCGGCAGCTCGCAGCTGCGCGATTGCAGGAACTCCTGCAGGCGGGTTTTCGGGTCCTTGTTGGTGTCGACCAGGGTCAGGCCTTCGAACTCGTCGGTCAGCCAGGCAAGAACACGCTCGCGCGCGGTCTGCATGTCCGCGTCCAGGTAGATGGCGCCGATCAGCGCCTCCAGGGCATCAGCCAGGATCGACTCGCGGCGGAAGCCACCGCTCTTGAGCTCACCCGAACCCAGGCGCAGGTAATCACCCAGGTCGAAGCCACGGGCCAGGCGGGCCAGGGTCTCGCCCTTGACCAGGCGGGCGCGAAGACGTGACAACTGGCCTTCACGGGCCTGTGGGAAGCGCTCGAACAGCGCCTCGCCGGCGACGAAGTTGAGAATGGCGTCACCGAGAAATTCCAGGCGCTCGTTGTTGCGCCCGGCATAGCTGCGGTGAGTCAGGGCCAGCAGCATCTGCTCCTGGTTCTTGAAGGTGTAGCCGAGCTTGCGCTCGAGACGGGCAAGGGAAGCACTCATGCAGCCACCCGTTGGTTGTTCAACGCGTTGTTCAAATCAACATCCTGAAAGACTGTTTGGCTGTGGTCCGTCGCGGCGAGCGGCGAATCTCTCGTTCCTTGAGAACACAGCCTATGTCAGAAATGCATTCGGCGCTGTCTGCAGGACAGCGCCGAAGGGTATCAATGGATCAGACCGACCCGCGACAGGTTGGGCAAGTGGCTGAGCTTGGGCTCTGGCCAGCTCATCCAGACCGCAAAGGCCTTGCCGACGATGTTCCGGTCCGGAACCATGCCGTGCAGCGCTTGAGGGATTTTCGGGTCATCCCAGTAGCGGCTGTCGTTGGAGTTGTCGCGGTTGTCGCCCATCATGAAGTAATGGCCGGCCGGCACGGTCCATTGCTGGTCCGGCGGCATGCGATAACGGGTCATTTCCTTGCGGATCAGGTGCTCGGCTTCGCCCAGCTTTTCCTTGTACAGCTCGGCGCTGCCAAGGGTACCCGGCTCGGCACCGACCAGCTGCTCGGCGATCGGCTGGCCGTTGACGAACAGCCGCTTGTCGCTGGTGTAGCTGATCTTGTCGCCCGGGAGGCCGACCACACGCTTGATGTAGTTGACGTTCGGGTCGCTCGGGTAGCGGAACACCATCACATCGCCGCGTTGCGGGTCACCCACCTCGATGACCTTCTTGTCGATCACCGGCAGGCGGATGCCATAGGAGAACTTGTTCACCAGGATGAAATCGCCCACTTCCAGGGTCGGCTTCATCGACCCTGAAGGGATCTGGAACGGCTCGACCAGGAACGAGCGCAGCACCAGCACGATGAACAGCACCGGGAAGAACGACTTGCCGTATTCGACCAGCAGCGGCTCTTTGCTCAGGCGCTCGACCACCGCCATTTCTGGTTGGGTGACGCTGCCCTGGTAGTTGGCGATCGCTGCCCGCCGGCGCGGAGCCAGGAACAGCAGATCGATCAAGCCCAGCAGACCGCAGACAAAGACGGCGATGACTAGCAACAGCGGGAAATTTAGCGACATAGGACCTAGCTATCCAACCTGAGCACGGCGAGGAAGGCTTCCTGTGGAATCTCCACGTTGCCCACCTGTTTCATGCGTTTCTTACCGGCCTTCTGCTTCTCCAGCAGTTTCTTCTTACGGCTGACGTCACCACCGTAGCACTTGGCCAGTACGTTCTTTCTGAGCGCCTTGACGGTCGTCCGCGCGATGATCTGGCCGCCAATGGCAGCCTGGATCGCCACGTCGAACATCTGCCGAGGGATCAGCTCCTTCATCTTCTCGGTCAACGCACGGCCCTTGTAGGCCGCGTTGTCGCGGTGCACGATCAATGCCAGGGCATCGACCTTGTCGCCGTTGATCAACACATCCAGCTTGACCAGGTTGGCCGACTGGTAGCGATCGAAATGATAGTCCAGCGAAGCATAGCCGCGGCTGGTCGACTTCAGGCGGTCGAAGAAGTCCAGTACCACTTCGTTCATCGGCATGTCGTACCGCACTTGCACCTGGCTGCCGAGGAACTGCATGTCGCGCTGCACGCCACGCTTCTCGATGCACAGGGTGATGACGTTGCCCAGGTGCTCCTGCGGCACAAGGATGGTCGCGGTGACGATCGGCTCGCGGAAATCGGCGACGGACGAGACATCCGGCAGCTTCGACGGGTTGTCGACGACGATGGTTTCGCCGGTCTTGAGTTCGAGCTCGTAGATCACGCTTGGCGCGGTGGTGATCAGGTCCAGGTCGTATTCGCGCTCCAGGCGCTCCTGAATGATCTCCATGTGCAGCATGCCGAGGAAGCCGCAACGGAAGCCGAAGCCCAGGGCGTCGGAGCTTTCCGGCATGTACTGCAGCGACGAGTCGTTGAGGGTCAGCTTCTGCAGGGCATCGCGGAAGTCCTCGAAATCGTCGGAGCTGACCGGGAACAGGCCGGCATACACCTGCGGCTGGATCTTCTTGAAGCCTGGCAGCACTTCGACCTCTGGGGTCGCGGACAGGGTCAGGGTGTCACCGACCGGCGCGCCGTGAATGTCCTTGATGCTGGCAATGATGAAGCCTACTTCACCGGCCTTCAGGTCGGCGGTCTGGGTGTGCTTCGGGGTGAACACACCGACGCTGTCGACCAGGTGCACCTTGCCGGTGGACTTGACCAGGATCTTGTCACCCTTCTTGACGCGGCCGTGGCGCACACGCACCAGCGAGACCACGCCCAGGTAGTTGTCGAACCAGGAGTCGATGATCAGCGCCTGGAGTGGCGCTTCAATATCACCTTCCGGCGCAGGGATGGTCTGTACCAGACGCTCCAGCACCTCGTCCACGCCCATGCCGCTCTTGGCGCTGCAGGCTACGGCGTCGGTGGCGTCGATGCCGATGATCTTCTCGATCTCGTCCTTGACGCGGTCCGGATCGGCCTGGGGCAGGTCCATCTTGTTCAGCACCGGCATGACTTCCAGGCCTTGCTCGATGGCGGTGTAGCAGTTGGCCACCGACTGGGCTTCGACGCCCTGGCCGGCGTCGACCACCAGCAGCGCACCTTCACAGGCTGCCAGCGAACGCGAGACTTCATAGGTGAAGTCGACGTGGCCTGGGGTATCGATGAAGTTCAGCTGGTAGACCTTGCCGTCCTGCGCCTTGTAGTTGAGCGTGACGCTGTGGGCCTTGATGGTGATACCGCGCTCGCGCTCCAGGTCCATGGAATCCAGTACCTGGGCCTCCATTTCGCGCGCCGACAGGCCACCGCACATTTGAATGAAACGGTCGGCCAGCGTCGACTTGCCATGGTCGATGTGGGCGATGATGGAGAAATTGCGGATATGACTCAAATCACTCACGGGTCAACACTCGGAAAAGGCTGCGAGCCGGACGCCCGCCGAAAAATAGCCGGGAATTGTACCTTAAGCTGCTGGGATATGGGAGATTCCTCTATCGGACTGTACACAGCATTCGTGCCTGCAATTGTGAACTTTCATGAAAAAGGGCAGCCGAAGCTGCCCTTTCCTACGCCCGAGCCCGCTTATTCAGCGAGTTTGAAGGTGATAAAGCTGGCACGGCCCTGACGCAGCACGCGCATCGACACCGAACGGTTCTTCGGCAGGTCCTTGGCAATTTCAGTGAACTGCTTGGCCGACACCACCGCCTGGTTGTTCAGGTGGCTGATGACATCGCCCGGACGCAGACCGATCATCGCCGCCGGGCCGTCCTGAACTTCCTTGATCACCACGCCCCCCTTGAGCTCAAGGGTCTTCTTCTGTTCGGCGGTGAGGTCCGACACGGACACGCCCAGGCGGTTGCTGTTGCGCTCGGCGCCGCCTTCAGGGCGGGTACCGGCGCCGATGTCGGCATCGTCATCCGGCATCGGGCCGACGGCGACGTCCAAGGTCTGGCGCTTGCCGTTGCGGATGATTTCGAGCTTGGCTTTCTCGCCATCCTTCAGGCTGCCGACCAGGTGTGGCAAATCGGCCGACATGACGATCGGCTGGCCGTTCATGCTGAGGATCACGTCACCCACCTGCAGGCCGCCCTTGGCTGCCGGGCCGTTTTCCAGCACCTGCGCCACCAGGGCCCCGGCCGGCTTGTCGAGGCCGAACGATTCAGCCAGGTCCTTGTTGACCTCCTGGATCACCACGCCCAGCCAGCCACGGCTGACCTTGCCGTCTTTCTTCAGCTGATTGGAGACATCGAGGGCCACGTCGATCGGGATGGCAAAGGACAAGCCCATGAAGCCACCGGAACGGGTGAAGATCTGCGAGTTGATACCGACCACCTCGCCCTTCATGTTGAACAGCGGGCCACCGGAGTTACCCGGGTTGATCGCCACGTCGGTCTGGATGAACGGCACATAGGTGTCGTTGGGCAGGGTCCGGCCCTTGGCGCTGACGATGCCTTTGGTCACCGAGTGGTCGAAGCCGAACGGCGAACCGATGGCCAGCACCCACTCACCGACCTTGAGCTTCTCGGAGTCACCCAGCTTGACGGTCGGCAGGTTCTTGCCCTCGACCTTGAGCAGGGCCACGTCGGTGCGCGGATCGGTGCCGATCAGCTTGGCTTGCAGCTCGCTGCGGTCAGACAGGCGGACGATGATCTCGTCGGCATCGGCGACCACATGGTTGTTGGTCAGTACATAACCATCGCTGGAGATGATGAAGCCCGAGCCCAGCGACATGGCCTCGCGCTGGCGGTCACCGCGCGGCGAACGTGGCTGCTGTGGCATGTTGCGTTCGAAGAATTCGCGGAACATCGGCGGCAGGCCTTCGAGGTCCGGCATCTGCCCGGAGGCGACACGGTCCGGCAGTTTCTGCTTGGTGCTGATGTTGACCACGGCCGGCGAGGCCTGCTCGACCAGGGTGGTGAAGTCCGGCAGGGCTTCATCGGCCTGGGCAGTGAGCACCTGGCCGAGCATCAGCACGGCGGCGAACATCGTTAGGTAGGATTTCAAACGTGGTATTGACATACGGCTCCCGTCACAACGAGCGGTAGTTGGAAATAGCCCTGCACAAAGCAGCAAAGGCCAGACTCCTAGAAGCCTGACCTATAAAAAATTTGCCGAAGGATTGCAAATGACAATGCTTTAATTTCATTTCAGCCGCGTGTCCGTTCGCCTTTGCATTGCCTTTGATCCGGCCCGCAAAAGCGCGCCGTCACTGGCGCGCCTGGGCATCCTGAGGCCGCATCGACAGCGCGATACGTTCTGCCGTACCCAGCGGTATTTCGCCCACCACGGTGACCTGAACCTTGCCCTTGGGCGTGTTCAGTCGCCGGGAAACGGCCGAAGTCGGGCCAAGCTGGGTGCGTACATCGGCACCGGCGTCATCCTTCACGGGTTCGAGGAACACCGAGAAACGGGCCAGGCCATCGTCATACATCAGGCTGCTGATCGAACTGTTGCGCTCCGGGTCGCGGCGTACCGTGCTGTTGATCAGTTCGAAGCCCGGCGGCAGCCAGTCGGAGCGCCAACCGCCGACCGCCTCGCGGGTGCTACCGGCCACATGCTCGACAGGCTTGCACGCAGCGCTGGCTTGCAGCTCCTGGTCGGTAGGCAAGTCGTCGGTGTCCAGGCGGGTCATCTGGAAGCGCTCGAGCAGCTGGCCTTTGTCATTGAGCATCAATGAGCGCAGTGGCAAGCCGGTACGGCGGTCCAGATGGAGTTCGAATGCGTAGCGGTGCTGGTCACGCGGTGTCAGCGTGACAATCACCGCGTCACGGTCAGCGACCCGAGACTTGCCCGCCACACTGAGGTCATACCAGCTCATCAGTTTCAAAGGATCGAGCGAGCGCTGCGCAGAATCGGGAGGGTTGCCCACCCCGCTTGCCAAGGCCCCACTGACGCACTGCACCTTACCGTCCACGCGCACGATTTCCTGGGCGGAGCCATCGAGCTGCAGAAGCCGCTCACTGACCTTGCCGTCCTGAACGCGATGCCAGATATCGTGGGAAGAGAAGCTGCCGTTACGTTCGTAGACGAAGGAGCCTTGGTAGCTCTGTTTTTGCTCGGCCTGTGCCAGCTTGTTCAACCATTCGCTCGCCTCGGGCGAGGAGTTGGCTGCCAACGCTGGCACCGTCATGCAGCTGCCTAACAGCAGCGACAGGAGAGGTAGCGCGCGCATGATCCTCCTTACTTAGCGGTTTTCCAGGCTGGCGGCGCGGGCGTACGGCAATGCGGTTTCAGTGCCCTTGAGCGCGGATTCCTGCGCATGCTGGCGCAGATAGCCTGGCAGACGCTGATCCCAGCCGGCCTGGTTCTGCAGCACGCCGTTGGCCATCGGCCCGGTCGGTTGCTCACTGCTTTCACTATAGCCTGCCAAAACAGCCGGGCCCTGACTTTGTGGCATGCTCAGGCCTTGCTGCGCAGGCTGCTGGGCAGCCAGCTCGGCGCCGGTGATCTCGTCCTGGTTGTACATGCGCACACCCGCCAGCACCGCTACGGTGACCGAGGCAGCGACGGCCAGGCGGCCAAGGCTGCGCCACGGGCCCTGCTTGACCTTGGCCGGAACGGCTTCATCAGCCAGCGCGGCGGAGACCGCCGAGGCGATATCCAGCTTTGGCAGCAACAGCTCCTTGTGCATCGCTGCGCGGGCTACCTGGTAACGCGACCAGGTGGCACGGGTTTCGGAATCGTCGACGGCATTCAACACCCGACGTAATTCCAGTTCGTCCGCTTCGTTATCCATAACCGCGGACAGCGATTCCTGCAAAGCTTCACGACTCATGGCGGTTCCTCTCTTGGCTGTCGCCGCTGTCTCAGGTTTCCTGCAACAACGGCTGCAGGGCTTTGTCTATGGCCTCCCGAGCGCGGAAGATTCGAGAGCGCACGGTACCCACCGGACATTGCATGACGCTGGCAATGTCTTCGTAACTCAACCCGTCGAACTCACGCAGGGTCAATGCCGTGCGCAAATCTTCGGGCAGTTGCTGGATGGTGCGATGGACAGTGCCTTCGATTTCATCCCGCAACAACGAGCGCTCTGGGGACTCGAGATCCTTGAGACCATGATCGCCGTCGTAAAACTCCGCATCCTCGGAGCTCACATCGCTGTCTGGTGGCCGTCTTCCACGGGACACCAGGTAGTTCTTCGCCGTGTTGATGGCGATGCGGTACAGCCAGGTATAAAACGCACTGTCACCGCGGAAATTGCCAAGCGCACGGTAGGCCTTGATAAAGGCTTCCTGCGCCACATCCTGGGCCTCGTGGGTGTCGTGAACGAACCGCACGATCAACCCTAGAATCTTGTGCTGATACTTCAGCACCAACAGATCGAACGCTCGCCTGTCTCCGCGCTGCACGCGCTCGACAAGCTGCTGATCCTCTTCCTGGGTTAGCATGAACACTCCTCAGTGAACTCGAAGGAGCGTTGCCACAGCCTTTGTTCAGGCTTGCAACCATAGACTCGGGCTTTGCGCAAAAGTTCTCCCCTCCAAGCAAGTTTCCTGCGGCCCTTGGTCGGCTCGCACGGAAGACGCGGCACGGTCACGGCCCGCTGCGTCGATAATCAGGATTCGAATACGCAGGTGTCAGCCCGTATAGAGCTGCCGCCCCGCGTCGCCGCGGCAAATTATGGCGTGCGGGCAGCCTTCATAGGATTTCCGGCCGTATCGGAAAGTTCCCACAAAGATTGACACAACGCCCGTAGTGGCATGGAAATTGGCTACCGCAGGCTGCTATAAAGGCACCCCGGCCAGTATTCACGATAGTTTCACATTGCCATCTGCACGTGACTATTGTGCCGCGCCCTTTCCAAAGATTACTAGTGTCCCGACATGAGCCAACAATTCCAACATGATGTCCTGGTGATCGGCAGCGGCGCAGCCGGTCTCAGCCTGGCACTGAACCTCCCCGGCCATCTGCGCATTGCCGTGCTGAGCAAGGGCGACCTGGCCAACGGTTCGACCTTCTGGGCCCAGGGCGGGGTCGCCGCCGTACTCGACGACACCGACACCGTGCAGTCGCATGTCGAAGATACGCTCAATGCCGGCGGCGGCCTGTGCCACGAAGAGGCTGTGCGCTTTACCGTCGAGCACAGCCGCGAAGCCATCGAATGGCTGATCGAGCAAGGTGTGCCGTTTACCCGGGACGAACACTACAGCGTCGATGATGGCGGTTTCGAATTCCATTTGACCCGTGAAGGCGGCCACAGCCACCGACGCATCATTCATGCTGCCGATGCCACCGGCGCGGCAATTTTCACCACGCTGCTGGAGCAAGCCCGCAAGCGCCCCAACATCGAGCTGCTGGAGCAGCGCGTGGCGGTCGACCTGATCACCGAGCGCCGCCTGGGCCTGGCGGGTGACCGATGCCTGGGGGCTTACGTCCTGAACCGCAACAGTGGAGAAGTCGACACCTTCGGCGCGCGCTTCACCGTGCTTGCCACGGGAGGCGCGGCCAAGGTCTACCTCTATACCAGCAACCCTGATGGCGCCTGCGGCGATGGCATTGCCATGGCCTGGCGCGCCGGCTGTCGGGTGGCGAACCTGGAGTTCAACCAGTTTCACCCGACCTGCCTGTACCACCCCCAGGCCAAGAGCTTCCTGATCACCGAAGCCCTGCGTGGCGAAGGTGCGCTGTTGCGCCTGCCCAATGGCGAGCGTTTCATGCCGCGCTTCGACCCGCGTGAAGAACTGGCACCGCGCGATATCGTCGCCCGCGCCATCGACCACGAAATGAAGCGGCTGGGCGTCGACTGTGTCTACCTGGACATCACCCACAAGCCGGCCGATTTCATCAAGGGCCACTTCCCCACCGTTTATGAGCGCTGCCTGGGCTTCGGTATCGACATCACCCGTCAGCCGATCCCGGTGGTGCCGGCGGCCCATTACACCTGTGGCGGGGTCATGGTCGATGAGCGTGGCCACACCGATGTCCCTGGCCTGTACGCCATCGGCGAAACCAGCTTCACCGGCCTGCATGGCGCCAACCGCATGGCCAGCAACTCGCTGCTGGAGTGCTTTGTCTATGGCCGTGCCGCAGCGGCGGACATCGAGGCGCATCTGGATCAGATCGCCATGCCCAGGGCCCTGCCCTGCTGGGATGCCAGCCAGGTCACCGACTCCGACGAGGACGTGATCATCGCGCACAACTGGGACGAGCTGCGGCGCTTCATGTGGGACTACGTGGGTATCGTGCGCACCAGCAAACGCCTGCAGCGCGCCGAGCACCGGGTTCGCCTGCTGCTCGACGAGATCGACGAGTTCTACAGCAACTACAAGGTCAGCCGCGACCTGATCGAACTGCGCAACCTGGCCCAGGTAGCCGAGCTGATGATTCGCTCGGCAATGCAGCGCAAGGAAAGCCGCGGGCTGCACTACACCCTGGATTACCCGGGGATGCTGCCCGAGGCCAAGGACACCATCCTCAGCCCGGCCTGAACAAGGCGTCGAACCTGCGCCGGCTGAACTTCAGCCTCACCCGCAAATGTCGGTGCGGGTCAGCATCCAAGGCATCCCATGGCACGCACTGGCTCTCGCCAAGCCAGTGCCCTGCCCTGACGAACCGCAACACCACCAGCCCCGGCAGCGCCACGCTGTCCCGACACAAGGCCACCGGCTGCCAGCCCAGCGCCCGGCTGAACACCTGCCAGCCCGACGCATCGCGGCGCAAACCGGTAACGGCACGGGGATGAGTCAGCAGGATACGTCGGGGAATCACCCAGCAAGCGTGGGCGATACAAGCAGCAAGCATGCACAAGCCAAGCCACCACGGCAGCGCACTCAGCCACAAGACCAGCAGCGCCAGCACCTGGCAACCCAGGTAGGCCGCCAGCAACAGGCGCGAGCCTCGCCAGCGACACTGGAAACACTCACTTGGGCTGGACACGATCCAGAATGATACGGACCATGCGCTGCAGCTCCGGGTCTTCCGACTCGGTGCGCTCCATGAACCAGCCGAACATGTCCTGATCTTCACAGCTCAACAGGCGGACATAAAGTTCGCGGTCGGCTTCGCTCAGGGTCGGGTAGACCTCCTGGGTGAATGGCACCAGCAGTACGTCCAGTTCCAGCATGCCGCGGCGGCTGTGCCAGAAAAGCCGGTTGAGTTCAGTTTGTTCGACCATGGGGCCCTCCTCGAATGGTCGCGCAGTATACCGCGCACTGATCGAAGCGGCACAGGGCGTTGGTCTAGTCACCTACCTATTTTGTTACTGGCGTTCTATGATGGCCGCCAGTCTTTAGCCACCGCGATGACCCATGGCCGATTCCGCTTTCTTCAGCCCCCTGTCCCACGAGGGCATCCTCGCCGTCCGCGGCTCCGACGCCGGCAAGTTCCTGCAGGGCCAGCTGACCTGCAACATCAACTACCTCAGCCTCGAGCACGCCAGCCTTGGCGCGCGCTGCATGGTCAAGGGGCGCATGCAGTCCAGCTTCCGCATCCTGCCCGAGGGCAACGGTTACCTGCTGGCCATGGCCAGCGAGTTGCTCGAGCCACAACTGGCCGACCTGAAGAAGTACGCCGTCTTTTCCAAGGCCACGCTCACCGATGAGAGCGCAGCCTGGGCACGCTTCGGCCTGCAAGGTGGCAACGCTGCGCTGCAGGCACTGGGGCTGGACCTTCCGCCAGCGGCGGGTAGCACCGTTCGCCATGATGGCCTGATCGCTATTGCCGTCTCGGCCGACCGTGCCGAACTTTGGGTACCGGTAGCCCAGGCCGACAGCGTTCGCCAACAGCTGGCAGCCGCATTGCCGCAAGGCAGCCTCAACGACTGGCTGCTCGGGCAAGTGCGCGCCGGTATCGGCCAGGTCATGGGCCCGACCCGTGAGCTGTTCATCCCGCAAATGATCAACCTGCAGGCCGTTGATGGCGTGAGCTTCAAGAAGGGCTGCTACACCGGCCAGGAAATCGTCGCGCGCATGCAGTACCTGGGCAAGCTCAAGCGCCGCCAGTACCGGCTGGCACTCGAGCAGCAGGATGTTCCGGCCCCGGGTACGGAAATCTTCTCGCCGACCCATGGCTCGTCAGTTGGCGAGGTCGTGCTGGCCGCCAGCACCGGCCAGGCTTGCGAGCTGCTTGCCGTGCTCAGCGCCGAGTCGGTGGAGGACGACAACCTGCACCTGGGCAGCCTCGAAGGCCCTCGTCTGCAGGTGTTGAGCCTGCCGTACGAGCTGGACCGCGACCAGGAAATCCAGCGCTGAACAGTGCACCACCCTTGCCGTTGAGACGTTCATGAACAAGCTGGCCGAGATGGTTCAAGCGCAGTTGCTGGCTGCCATCGACAACGATGACCTGGTCCTGCCAACCCTGCCCGAGGTAGCCCTGAGCATTCGCGAGGCCGCCGAAGACAGCGAGATCAGCGTTGCCGCCCTGAGCAAGGTGATCGGCCGTGATGCCGCCCTGTCGGCGCGCCTGATCAAGGTGGTCAACAGCCCGCTGTTGCGTGCAGCGGTCGAAGTGACCGACTTGCACACGGCCATCACCCGCATGGGCATCAACTACAGCTGCAACCTGGCCATCGGCCTGGTGATCGAACAGATCTTCCATGCACGCTCGCCGGCGGTTGAACAGAAACTGCGCGACATCTGGTCGAACAGCCTTGAAGTTGCCGGCATCAGCTACGAAATTTGCCGACGTTTCACCCAACTGAAGCCCGACCAGGCGACACTCGGTGGGCTGGTCAACCAGATCGGTGCACTACCGGTGCTGATCTACGCCGAAGAACACAACGAGTTGCTTTCCGACCCGGTCTGCCTGCATTACGTGATCGAGCAGATCCAGCCAGTACTGGGCGACAAGATCCTCTCTTCGTGGGAGTTTCCCGAACAGCTGGTCAACCTGCCGAGCCAGGTCCAGGACCTGGACCGGCGCACCGACAAGGTGGACTACATCGACGTGGTGCAGATCGCCAAGTGCCTGAGCCAGCGCGCGCGCAGCCGGCCGTTGGCGGCGTTGCCTGCTTATCGCCATCTCGGGCTGCCGTTTGGCACCGAACTGGAGGTTGCCGAGTTGCTGGAAGCGCGGAGCATGTTGCGCTGACTTGTGCTGCCAGTACCGGCCTCTTCGCGGCGGTTCGACGCGAAGAGGCCAGCACAGGCTACAGATCAGTCAGCGATGAAACTCACCCGCACCTTCAACCCGCCCTTCTCGCCATCATGCAGGCTGATCTGAGCCAGGTGCGCCCTGCAGATCTCACCGACAATGGCCAACCCCAGTCCACTGCCCTGCACGCCCCTTCGATAGAAGCGCTCGAACACCCGCTCCCGCTCTGCTTCGGGAATCCCCGGCCCATCATCCTCAACCTCCAGCACTGCCGGCGCCAGCACCCGCAGGATCACATTGCCGCCCGCCGGGGTATGCGCCAGCGCATTGTCGACCAGGTTGCTGAGCAGCTCGTTGAGCAGCGTCGGCTCGCCCTTCAACCACACCGGCGCCTCGGCCTCCAGGGCCAAGGCGACGCCCCGGTTGTAGGCCAATGGCGCCATGGCCATGCCCAGTTCACGGGCCAGCTGGCTCAAGTCCAGGCGCTGGGCACCGCCTTCGGCAATCGCCCGGGCACCGTTCTCGACCCGCGCCAGTGACAGCAACTGATTGGCCAGATGAGTCAGGCGGTCAGTGCCTTGCGCAGCCGACTCCAGGGTCTGGCGCCATTCTTCGGGCTGTTGCGAACGCAACCCCAGCTCGACCCGCGCCTTCAGTGCCGCCAGCGGTGTACGCAGTTCGTGGGCAGCCTCGGCAATGAATTGTGCCTGGCGTTCGAACTGCCCGCGCAACCGCTCGGTGAAGTGGTTCAAGGCACGCACCAGCGGGCCCAGCTCACGCTGCACCTGGACCACCGGCAACGCCCGCAGGTCATCCGGTTGACGCTCCTCTACCGCTGTACGCAGGCGCTCCAGCGGGCGAAGTGCCGCGCTGACCGCGAACCCCACCATGACCAGCGCGCCCAGCGCCAGCATACCCAGACGCAGCAGGGTATCGGCCATCAAGCCACGGGCCATGCGCACCCGCGCCTCTTCGGTCTCGGCCACGCGGATTTCCGCCATGCCGTTCATGTTCGGCTCGCTCACCGCCTTCAGCAGGCTGACCACTCGCACATCCTGGCCAAGGTAGGTGGCGTCGTAGAAGCGCGCCAGCGCCGGATAGTCGTCAGTGCGTGGCGTGCCGGGCGGCGGTGGCGGCAAGTGCTCGTAACCGGAAATCAGCTTCTGATTGATGTCCAGAACCTGGTAGTAGATACGCCCGGCGCTGTCGTAGGCGAAGGTGTCCAGCGCCACGTAGGGCACATCGGCGCTCAGGCTGCCGTCACGCTGGGACAGCCCGGCAGCGATGGTCCGCGCCGAAGCCAGCAAGGTGCGGTCATACGCGGTATCGGCTGCTTCGCGACCGTTCCAGTAGGCGCTAAGGCCGCTGGCCAGCATCAGCACCACCAGCAGCAGTGCCAGGTTGCCCAGCAGCCGCCCGCGCAAGCTGCCGTTGTCACGCATCGCGGTGCTCGAGCAGGTAACCCAGGCCACGGAAAGTGACGATGGCGACCGAGTGGCCATCGAGTTTCTTGCGCAGGCGATGGATGTAGATTTCGATGGCATCAGGGCTTGCTTCTTCATCCAGGCCGAATACCTGGGCGGCCAGCTGTTCCTTGCTCATCACCCGGCCCGGGCGAGCGATCAAAGCCTCCAGCACGCTCTGTTCGCGCGAGGTCAGGGTCAGGTTGTCCTCACCGAGGCTGAAGCGCCGGGTGTCCAGGTCATAGACCAGTGGCCCGCAGCGCTGCTGGCGCTCGCCCCCGAGCACACTGCGCCTGAGCAGCGCCTTCACCCGTGCTTCGAGTTCGGTCAGTTCAAAAGGCTTGGCCAGGTAATCATCGGCACCAAGGTTCAGGCCATGCACACGGTCCTTCACGTCGCTGCGCGCGGTGAGCATCAGCACCGGCAAGGTCTTGCCACGACCGCGCAGGCGCGCCAGCACCTCGAAACCGTCCATCCGCGGCAGGCCCACGTCGAGCACGGCAACGGCATATTCCTCGCTGGCCAAGGCCAGGTCGGCAGCCACGCCATCGTGCAATACATCCACGGTCAGGCCTTGGCTCTTCAGGGCCTGGGCCACGCTTTCGGCCAGTTGCAGATGGTCTTCGACCAACAGCACACGCATCGGATTCTCCCTGCTCGGGTGGGGCGGTGGCGCGGAGTGTACCGCTGTCGGCAAGCCTGTGAAGCCCCTCGGAACAAACCTTTCACGCTGAAAGGTTAGCGAAAGGTTCATTACCTAGCATCGCACCACGGTCGCCCCACGCGCCGAAAAAAGCACCAGCAAGGTGCAACGAATAAGAACAAAAAAACGGAGTCATCCCGATGCTGTCATCGCAGCCTCAGGCGTTCGCGCCTAGCCGTTCCCTGTCCGCACGTCCTTCTGCCATCGCCAGTGCCCTTGCACTTGCCGGTGTCGCCCCGTTGAGCCAGGCCGCCTTCTTCGAAGACAGCACGGCGACCTTCGAAACCCGCAACATGTACTTCAACCGCGACTTCCGCGATGGCACCAGCGCGCAACAATCCAAGCGCGACGAGTGGGCCCAGGGCTTCATGCTCAACTTCGAGTCCGGCTACACCGATGGCACCGTAGGCTTCGGCCTGGATGCGCTGGGCATGATGGGCATCAAGCTCGACTCCAGCCCCGACCGCACCGACACCGGCCTGCTGCCGACCCACGATGACGGCAAGGCCGCCGACGAGTACTCCAAGCTTGGCCTGACCGGCAAGGTGAAAGTGTCGAAGACCGAACTGAAGATCGGTACCCTGATCCCTGAACTGCCGACCCTGCAGCCCAATGATGGTCGCATCCTGCCGCAAACCTTCGAGGGTGGCCTGCTGACCTCCCAGGAGATCAAGGGCCTGACCTTCACCGGCGGGCGCCTGGACAAGGCCAAGGACCGCAACGACACCAACTGGGAAGACCTGGCCCTCAACAACAAGAATGGCCGTTTCGGCGGCACCTTCAGTGCCGACAACCTCGACCTGGCCGGCCTGGACTACAAATTCACCGACCGCATCACCGGCAGCTACCACTTCGCCCAGCTCGACGACATCTACCGCCAGCACTTCATCGGCATGCTGGCCACCCAGCCCTGGGGCCCGGGCACCTTCGGCGCCGACGTGCGCCTGGCGATCAGCGACGATGCTGGCGCGGCGAAGGCTGGGCGGATCGACAACACCACGTTCAACACCCTGCTCAGCTACAGCCTGGGCGGGCACAAGGTCAGCGCCGCCTGGCAGCAGCTGTCGGGTGACAGCGCCTTCCCCTACATCGATGGCGCCGACCCGTATCTGGTCAACTTCGTCCAGATCAACGACTTCGCCGGCGCCGACGAACGCTCGTGGCAAGCGCGCTACGACTACAACTTCGCCGCCCTCGGCGTCCCCGGCCTGACCTTCATGACCCGCTACATCAACGGCGACAACGTCAGCCGTGCCGCCGGTGGCGAGGGCAAGGAGTGGGAGCGCAACACCGAACTGAAGTACGTGGTACAAAGCGGCCCGTTGAAGAACGTCGCCGTGCGCCTGCGCAACGCCACCTTCCGCTCCAACTTCGCTCGCGATGCGGACGAAGTGCGGCTGCTGGTGAGCTACAGCGTAGCGCTCTGGTAACCCCTGCGGTAACCCAAAACAAAAACGCTCACGGAGACATTCGATGACCTTTTCACTGCGCCGCCTCGTCCTCGCCACCGGCTGCCTGCTGTTGGCCGGCAATGCCCTCGCCGCCGAACCGAAACGCCCTGAATGCATCGCCCCGGCCTCGCCCGGCGGTGGCTTCGACCTGACCTGCAAACTGGTGCAGAGCGCCCTGGTGGAGGAGAAGATCCTCAGCAAGCCGATGCGCGTGACCTACATGCCAGGCGGTGTCGGTGCAGTCGCCTACAACGCCGTGGTCGCCCAGCGCCCGGCCGACGCTGGCACCCTGGTGGCCTGGTCGAGTGGTTCGCTGCTGAACCTGGCCCAGGGCAAGTTCGGCCGTTTCGACGAGAACGCGGTGAAATGGCTGGCCGCGGTCGGCACCAGCTACGGCGCGATCGCAGTGAAGAGTGATTCGCCGTACAAGACCCTCGATGACCTGGTCGCTGCACTGAAGGCGGACCCGAGCAAGGTGGTGATCGGCTCCGGCGGCACCGTCGGCAGCCAGGACTGGATGCAGACCGCGCTCATCGCCAAGGCCGCTGGCATCAACCCGCGCGACCTGCGCTACGTGGCCCTGGAAGGCGGCGGCGAAATCGCCACCGCGCTGCTGGGTGGGCATATCCAGGTTGGCTCTACCGACATCTCCGACTCCATGCCGCACATCCAGAGCGGCAACATGCGCATCCTCGCGGTGTTCTCGGAACATCGCCTGGACGAGCCGGAGATGAAAGATATCCCTACTGCCAAGGAACAGGGCTACGACATCGTCTGGCCGGTGGTGCGCGGCTTCTATCTGGGGCCGAAGGTGAGCGACGAAGACTACGCCTGGTGGAAAGACTCGTTCGACAAGATGCTGGCATCGGAAGACTTCGCCAAGCTGCGTGACCAGCGCGAACTGTTCCCGTTCGCCATGACCGGCGCGGAGCTGGACGGTTATGTGAAGAAGCAGGTGACTGAGTACAAGGCCCTGGCCAAGGAATTCGGCCTGATCCAGTAAAGCCCCCGGTCTTTCACCGAACCCAGTGGGAGCGGGCATGCCCGCTCCCACTGGGTCCGCGTCGTGCCGTAAACAACGAGGATTTGCCAATGATCCTGCAACGCATCTTCGCCCTGGCCCTGCTGGCGGTGTGCGCCGCCCTGGCCGTGATGGCCTGGCCTTACCAGGCCGCGTTTTCCTACGAACCGGTGGGGCCACGCGCCTACCCGTTGCTGATGCTCGGCCTGATGAGCCTGGGCTTGCTGTACCTGGCCATCCGCCCCACGCCTATCGTGCGCAAGGAGGACGAGCCGGCGCTCGACCGCGAAACCCTGATCAAGATCACCGCCTGCGTCGGCCTGCTGATCATCTTCGCCGCCACCTTTGAGGTCCTGGGCTTCATCCTCAGCGCCATCCTGGTCGGCATCCCCATGGCGCGCCTGTATGGCGGCCGCTGGTTGAACAGCACCCTCGTGGTGGTGGGCATGAGCGTGTTCCTCTACTGGCTGTTCGATCGCGTCATGGACGTACCCCTGCCCCTCGGCCTGCTGAGCGTACTGGAGAACTGACACATGGATACCTTGAGCTACCTGGGCCAGGGGTTCGGCGTCGCCCTGTCCCCTTACAACCTGGTCACCGCCCTGTCGGGCACGCTGATTGGCACCGTGGTCGGCCTGCTGCCGGGCCTGGGCCCGATCAACGGCGTGGCCCTGCTGATCCCGATCGCCTTTGCCCTGGGCCTGCCACCGGAGTCGGCGCTGATCCTGCTGGCCGCGGTGTACCTGGGTTGCGAATACGGCGGCCGGATCAGCTCGATCCTGCTGAACATCCCGGGCGAAGCCTCGACCGTGATGACCACCCTCGATGGCTACCCGATGGCGCGCCAGGGCCTGGCTGGCGTGGCCTTGTCGCTGTCGGCATGGAGTTCGTTCATCGGTGCGCTGATCGCCACCTGCGGCATGGTGCTGTTCGCCCCGCTGCTGGCGAAATGGGCGATTGCCTTCGGCCCTGCGGAATACTTCGTGCTGATGGTCTTCGCCATCGTCGCCCTCGGCGGCATGGCCGGTGACAAGCCACTGAAGACCTTCATCGCCGCCTTGATCGGCCTGTTCCTGTCTGCGGTCGGCATCGATGCCAACAGCGGCGTGTACCGCTTCACGGGTGACAGCGTACACCTGGCCGACGGTATCCAGTTCGTGGTGCTGGTGCTGGGCCTGTTCTCCATCAGCGAGATCCTCCTGCTGCTGGAGAAGACCCACCATGGCCACCAGGCGGTGAAAGCCACCGGGCGCATGCTGTTCAACTTCAAGGAAGCGGCCTCGGTGTTCGTGGTCAACATCCGTTGCGGTCTGTTGGGCTTCATCATGGGTGTGCTGCCGGGTGCCGGCGCGACCCTGGCCAGCGCCGTGGCCTACATGACCGAGAAACGCATCGCCGGAGAAAAGGGCACGTTCGGCAAAGGCGACGCCCGCGGCCTGGCTGCCCCGGAAACCGCCATCGGTGCATCCTGCTGCGGCGCCCTGGTGCCAATGCTGACCCTCGGCGTTCCCGGTTCGGGCACGACGGCGGTGATGATCGGCGCGCTGACCCTGTACAACATCACCCCGGGCCCGCTGCTGTTCGAACAGCAGCCAGACATCGTCTGGGGCCTGATCGCCTCGCTGTTCATCGCCAACATCATGCTGGTGATCCTGAACATCCCGATGATCCGCATCTTCACCCGCATCCTCGCCGTGCCGAACTGGGCGCTGGTGCCGGTGATCGCGATCATCACCGCGATCGGCGTGTACGCCGTGCATGCCACCACCTTCGACCTGTTCCTGATGGTCGGCATCGGCATCATGGGCTATATCCTGCGCAAGCTGGACTTCCCGCTGTCGCCGATCCTGCTCGGCTTCATCCTCGGCGGGCTGATGGAGCAGAACCTGCGCCGGGCACTGTCGATTTCCAACGGTGAACTGGGCATCCTCTGGTCGAGCCCGATCAGCATGTCGGTGTGGGTGCTGGTCTTCTGCATGCTGACGCTGCCGCTGCTGCGCATCTGGCGCAAGCGCAGCCTGCAGCGCCAGGCCATGGCGGATGCCTGATCGCTCACTGCCGCTGTTTGTCGCAACCGGGCTGGTCGGCCTTGCTGGCGGTTTTGCCGCCAGCAAGGTCGGCTGGCCTTTGCCGTGGATGGTCGGTGCGTTGCTGGCGATCATCCTGGTGCGCTGCCTGACGCCCTGGCAGCTGTCGGAAATCCCCAATGGCCGCAAGTGCGGGCAATGCATCATCGGTATCGGGATCGGTCTGCACTTCACCCCGGCGGTGATCGAGCAGGTCGCCAGCCACTTCGCGCTGATCTTCTTCGGCGCACTGTTTACCACGCTTTCCAGCGTGATCAGCGTTTGGCTGCTGCGGCGCACCGGTGAAGACCGCGCCACGGCGTTCTTTGCCAGCATGCCCGGTGGCTCGGGGGAGATGGTCAATCTTGGCGCTCGCAATGGCGCGGTACTCAGCCAGGTCGCGGCGGCGCAGAGCCTGCGCGTGCTGGCCGTGGTGCTGTGCGTGCCGGCGCTGTTCAAGTGCCTGCTGGGTGACGGTGTGCCGCTGCATCACGCTGGCAGTGTCAGTTGGGGCTGGCTGGCGCTGATCGTGCCACTGGGCGTGGCGATGGGCTTCGCCTGGCAGCGCCTGCGCCAGCCCAACCCGTGGCTGTTCGGGCCGTTGCTGGTCGCCGCGTCGGTAAGCCTGGCAGGCGACCTGCAAATCGGCTTACCCAACGGTGCCAGCCAGGTCGGCCAGTGGCTGATCGGCAGCGGCCTGGCCTGCCATTTCAACCGTGCGTTCTTCCGCCGCGCCCCCTCCTTCCTCGCCCGAACACTGCTGGCCACCGCGCTGTGCATGGCGATTGCCGGCAGCGCAGCGTGGGGATTGAGCGTAATGACCGAACTGGACCTGCGTTCGCTGACCTTGGGAATGATGCCGGGCGGCATCGCCGAGATGAGCCTGACGGCCGAAACCCTGCAGCTGTCGGTGCCGCTGGTGACGGCGCTGCAGGTGGTGCGGTTGATTCTGGTGCTGTTCCTGGCGGAGCCGTTGTTCCGCTACTGGGTCAAAACCCAGGGCCAGGGGCTGTAAGGCAGCCCCGCCCTTCTTCAGAGGGGTGGCAACGCCCAGTTGATGGGCGCCATGCCACGCTGTTCGAGGAAGCTGTTGGTACGGCTGAAGTGCCCGCAGCCAAGGAACCCGCGATAGGCCGACAGCGGCGATGGGTGCACCGACTTGAGTACCAGGTGCCGGGTGCCATCAATCAGCTTCTGCTTGCTCTGAGCGTGTGCCCCCCACAGCAGGAACACCACGTTCGGGCACTGCTCGCTGACCACCTGGATGATCCGGTCGGTAAACGACTCCCACCCCTTCTTCCCATGCGAGGCAGCATTGGCGCGCTCTACGGTCATGGTCGTGTTGAGCAGCAGCACGCCCTGCTCGGCCCAGCTCTGCAGGTAGCCATGGCTGGCAATCGGGATGTTCAGGTCACGTTGCAGCTCTTTATAGATGTTGACCAGCGACGGTGGCGCCGGCACGCCCGGCTGCACCGAGAAGCACAGACCATGGGCCTGGCCCGGGCCGTGATACGGGTCCTGGCCGAGGATCACCACCTTGACCTGATCCAGCGGCGTTGAGTTGAGCGCATTGAAGATCAGCGGCCCCGGCGGATAGATTTCCTTGCCGGCAGCGTACTCCTGGCGCAGGAACTCGCGCAGCTGTTGCATGTAGGGCTGGTCGAACTCGGCGCGCAGTGCAGCCTTCCAGCTGGGTTCGAGTTTGATGCGATCGTCTTCAGTCATGGGGCCATCCGTAAACAATGGCGCGACACTAGGTAAGCCATTTGCCCTTGTCAATCGATCCGACCGCCGACCGGCATGATCGGCCACGCAGGCCATACTTGGGGGATGACTTGTGCGAGGTAGTCCATGGCCATTCATTGCGAGGTACTCACCGGCGCCGATGGCGCCCGAATCGGCATCGCCACACTCGATGCCCCCAAGGCGCTCAATGCCCTCAACCTGCCGATGATCGAAGTGCTTGGCGAACAGCTGCACAGTTGGGCCAGCGACCCTGGGGTCGTCTGCGTGCTGTTGCGTGGCAAGGGTGCCAAGGCTTTTTGCGCCGGCGGCGATGTGCGGGCGCTGGCCCAGGCCTGCCTGGCCCGCCCCGGCAGCGTTCCTGCGCTGGCTGCGACCTTCTTTGCCGCTGAATACCACCTGGATTACCGCCTGCATACCTACCCGAAACCGCTGCTGTGCTGGGGCCACGGGCATGTGCTGGGCGGCGGCATGGGGCTGCTGCAGGGCGCCAGTGTACGCATCGTCACGCCGAGCAGCCGCCTGGCCATGCCGGAAATCAGCATCGGCCTTTACCCGGATGTGGGAGCCAGCTGGTTTCTCGCCCGCCTGCCCGGCAAGCTCGGCTTGTTCCTCGGGCTGACCGGCGCACCGATCAACGCCCGAGATGCGCTCGACCTGGGCCTGGCTGATCGGTTCTTCGGCGAGGAACAGCAAGAGGCCCTGCTCGAGGAGCTGCTGCAATTGAACTGGCAGGAGCAGACCGACCTGCAGCTGAACAGCCTGCTCAAGGCCGAACAGCATCGTGCCTGGGCCGAACTGCCAGCGGCACAATGGCTGCCGAGGCGCCAGGTGATCGACGAGCTGCTCGATGTGGCCGACCCGGCTGCCGCCTGGCGCGCCTTGGAAAGCCTCAAGCATCACCCTGATCCATTGCTGGCCGAGGCCGGTCAACGGCTGCATGAAGGCTGCCCGCTGACGGCGCACCTGGTCTGGGAACAGATCCGACGTGCCCGGTACCTGTCACTGGCCCAAGTGTTCCAGATGGAATACAGCATGAGCCTCAACTGCTGCCGACACCCGGAATTCAGTGAAGGCGTGCGCGCGCGCCTGCTGGACAAGGACAACCAGCCACGCTGGCACTGGCCCGATGTGGCGCAGGTGCCAGCGGCGGTGGTCGAGGCGCATTTCGCCAAGGTGTGGGAAGGTCGGCATCCGTTGGCCGACCTGGGGGCATGAGGCGGTCAGCGGCGCCAGTCATGGTCCCTTCCGCGCCCACGATCGGACTGACGGTCGTCGTCTCCGCGGTTGTTCGAATGCCAGCGATCATGTTGGTAGCGCTGGCTGCCATCGCGATAGTCATGACGGTCACGATCCCGGCCATAGTCGTAGCGCTGGCGATTGCCGTAGTCGTAGCGTGGATTGCCATGCCACTGGTTCATCCCCGGCGTCGGGCCCGGCCGGTAATAGGGAGCCGGTGCGGGCCGATAGTAACGGGGGGCCGGCTGGTAGTAATAGCGCGGCTGCGGCGTCACATAGTAACGGTCGTAGCGGTAATACCCCGGCGCGACATAACGATCGGTCGAATAGTATTCGGAACGGGAATAGCCACCGCCCTCATAGTAGGGCGCACAGGCGGACGTCATCAGACCCAGCAGGGCGATCAACAGAATTCGATAGGACATGGCGGCCTCCTGGACCGCTGGGGTGCTCGAACAGCGGCGCTGGCGAGCGTCGACGCAAATGCGTTCATCGACAATGAATCAGACAACGGCGCCAGGGTGCAGTGCCATTTCAGCAACAAATTGATACAGGTCGAAATAACCCTTAAAAACATGCAGTCATTTACCTGTCATCCCAATAGAATGAGCGCCCCGGCACACAACATGGGAAGATCATGCCCGCACGCTCCGCCCTGTTTTCACAGCGCTCGCTGATCCTCGCCTTGCTGTCGTTGCTGACCTGCGGCTTTCTCGCCACATCGCTGATCAGCTATTTCGCCTCGCGCAGCACAATCCGCGACGGCATCATCAATACCGAGCTGCCGCTCACCTCCGATACCGTCTATTCGGAAATCCAGAAAGACTTGATCCGCCCGGTGCTGATCGCCTCGATGATGGCGCAGGATACCTTCCTTCGCGACTGGGTACTGGCCGGTGAGCAGGACACCCAGCGCATCACTCGCTTTCTTGGCGAGGTCATGGGTAAGCAGGCCACCTTCACCTCATTTTTCGTCTCCGACCGCACCCTCACCTATTACCAGGCCAAGGGCATACTCAAGCAGGTGGTACCGGACACCTGGCGCGACGCGTGGTACTTCCGCTTGCGCGAGCTGAACGCGCCGTACGAGATCAACGTCGACCTGGACATGGCCAACCAGGACAACCTGACGGTGTTCATCAACTATCGGGTGCTGGACTACCAGCAGCGCTTCATTGGCGCCACCGGGGTGGGCCTGAGTGTCAACGCGGTGGTCAAGCTGATCGACAAGTACCAGCGCCGCTACCAGCGCTCGGTGTTTTTCACCGACGCCACGGGCAAGGTCATCCTGACCGGCTCGGAGGGTGGCCTCCATGGCCTTAAGATCGGGCAGCCCTTGACCGACAATGCCGACCTGAACGAATTGCTGGCGCAGCGTGCGACCCCCACCGAAGGCAGCCACGAGTACAAGGACAGCGAAGGCCACAGCCACTTCCTCAATGTGCGGCAATTGCCTGAACTGGGCTGGTACCTGCTGGTCGACAAGCGTGAGACCGGAGCCCTGGACCCCATTCGCCACTCGCTGTACCTGAACCTGGTGATCTGCGCGATGATCACCCTGGTCGTTCTGTTGCTGCTCAATGGCATGCTCAGGCGCCACCAGGCCAGTACCGAGGCGCTGGCGACCCTCGACAGCCTGACCGGGCTGCCCAACCGGCGCAGCTTCGACCTGCTGGCCGCCCAGGCCTTGCAGGAGGCCCAGCGCGATTGCGCGCCGCTGGCCGCCTTGCTGATCGATCTCGATCACTTCAAGGTGCTCAACGATACCCATGGCCACCTGGCCGGCGACGAAGTGCTGCGCCAGTTCGCCAACGTGCTGCAGGGCAGCCTGCGGCAGTCGGATATACTCTGCCGCTGGGGCGGTGAGGAATTCATCGTGCTGCTGCGGGAGGCCGAGGGCCGGCAGGCCACCGACGTGGCAGAGAAGATCCGCCGTGGTACCGAGCAATTGACTTTCAGTTACGAAGGCCAACCTTTGCGCCTGACCACCAGTATCGGCCTGAGCGCCTTGCAGCCGGGTGATACCCTGCACGCCCTGCTGACCCGCGCCGACCGTGCGCTTTATCGTGCCAAGCAGGCCGGCCGCAACCGCGTCTGCAGTGAAACACCCGGAACCGGACATGAATGACAACCAGCACTGCCCCGCCTGCGGTGCCCTCAACCAGTGCAGCCTGGCCGACCCACGCAGCGCCACCCAGGCCTGTTGGTGCTACGGCGTGACCATCGACCCCGCCGTACTGCAGGGCCTGCCTGCCGAACTGCGCGACAAGGGCTGCCTGTGCCCACGCTGCGCCGCCGTGGAAGACCAGCTTGTGGGAGCGGGCGCGCCCGCGAACAAGCCGACACCGCTCTGACGTTAAAAACGCTAAACTGCGCCCCCATTCACGTTGCTCGCCGCCATGCGCCTCGACCGCTTCCTCGCCAACCTGCCCTGCTACAACCGTCAGCAAGTGCGCCTGCTGCTGGTGCAGCGCCGCGTGCGCCTGGATCATGAAGTGGTCAGCGACCCCAAGGCAGAGGTCCGTGCATTCAGCCGCGTGGAAGTGGACGGGCAACTGCTGCAGGCCGGCCGCCCCGCACGTTACCTGATGCTGCACAAGCCCACGGGCTGCGTCAGCGCCACGCAAGACCCGCAGCACCGCACCGTGCTCGACCTGCTGCCTGGCGAATTGCGCGAGGACCTGCACATTGCCGGGCGCCTGGACTTCAACACCACCGGCCTGATGATCCTGACCAACGACGGCCAGTGGTCGCGGCGCCTGACCCAACCGGCCACCAAGCTGCCCAAGCACTACCTGGTGGAAACCGAAGACGAGATCGGCGCGCACTACGTTGCCAAGTTCAGCGAAGGGTTCTATTTCGCCTTCGAAGACCTGACCACCCTGCCCGCCCGACTCGACATCCTCGGCCCGCGTCAGGCACGGCTGGCCATCGTCGAAGGACGCTACCACCAGATCAAGCGCATGTTCGGCCATTTCGACAACAAAGTGGTTGGCCTGCATCGCGAAAACATGGGTACGATCCAGCTCGATCCAGGCCTGCAACCTGGCCAGTTCAGGGCTCTGACTGCGGACGAAATCGCTTCGGTCCGGATGCCGTAATACCGCCATACGACCGCTGAGCGGCCCGAGTCACAAATTTGCGCAAACGGCACTTGCGGGATCGCTGTGCCACTGCTTGACTCCTAACTTGTCAGTCCGCGAGTGACCAGCCAGTCACGCCTGCCGTTCATGACACTTTTTGCCGGCCACCCGAAGCCCAGATGCCTTGGGGCACGGCAAATTGCCCGCCACAACAATATCGTCGACACATGTGCCAAGGATCGACACAGGGCCCCCCGATTTATTCAGGCGAATGCCTACCTGTCATAAAGAACGTGCACCCTAGGTGACGCGATTACCCTTTTTGCGCCAGGAGTCGATGACATGAGGCCAGAAATCGCTGTACTTGATATCCAAGGTCAGTATCGGGTTTACACGGAGTTTTATCGCGCGGATGCGGCCGAAAAGACGATCATCCTGATCAACGGGTCGCTGGCCACCACCGCCTCGTTCGCCCAGACGGTGCGCAACCTGCACCCGCATTTCAATGTTGTGCTGTACGACCAGCCATATGCCGGCAAGTCCAAGCCACACAACCGCCAGGAACGGCTGATCAGCAAGGAGGACGAAGCGCAGATCCTTCTCGAACTGATCGATCGCTTCCAGTGCGATCACGTCATGTCCTTCTCCTGGGGCGGGGCCTGCACGCTGCTGGCGCTGGCGCACCAGCCGCGGCGGGTGAAGAAGGCGGTGGTCAGCTCGTTCTCGCCGATCATCAACGAGCCGATGCGCGACTACCTTGAGCGTGGTTGCCAGTACCTGGCCGCCTGTGATCGCTACCAGGTCGGCAACCTGGTCAACGACACCATCGGCAAGTACCTGCCATCACTGTTCAAGCGCTTCAATTACCGGCATGTCAGCGGCCTGGACAGCCATGAGTACGCGCAGATGCACTTCCACATCAACGAAGTGCTGCAGCGTGACTTGCAACGGGCGTTGGACGGCGCGCGCAACATCGACATCCCGGTGCTCTTCATCAACGGCGAGCGCGACGAATACACCACGGTCGAAGATGCACGGGAATTCGGCAAGCATATAGGCAACAGCCAGTTCAGCGTGATCCGCGACGCTGGCCACTTCCTCGACATGGAACACAAGGCAGCCTGTGATGACACCCGTAACGCCATGCTCGGGTTCCTCAAGCCGACCGTGCGCGAGGCCCGTCAACGCAGTCAGCCTTATATCCAGCAGGGGCAGCATGCATTGGCCATCTGAGCGCATCGGCGCCGCGTACCCGACACCCGCAGGTCACGGGGCGCCGACAAGCTTTTTTATAACTTGGGCTTCTAATTCGGGGAGGGTTCTGGTAAAAAGTCCAGCGCAGACGCGGGTATAGTTTAGTGGCAAAACGAAAGCTTCCCAAGCTTTAGTTGAGGGTTCGATTCCCTCTACCCGCTCCACACATTGCATTCCCCGCATGGCGTTCAGCAACGTCATCGCTGTCAAAAGGAGCCCAAGGCTCCTTTTTTCGTTTCTGCCCTTTCATTGATATGGCCCATGGCCGCGTTCGATACCTTCCGCTTCAATTCGCTTGCAAGCGAAACGGCTTGAGGCGCATATGCTTCATGGAACCGTGAAACATTTCGAAAGGACGACGCATGTTTCTCTCCCGCTGGCTACCCGGCCTTGCCAACCTCCTGCACTACCGTCGTGAATGGTTCCAGCCCGACCTGCAGGCCGGGCTATCGGTGGCCGCGATCCAGATCCCCATCGCCATCGCCTATGCTCAGATCGTCGGCCTGCCGCCGCAATACGGCCTGTATGCCTGCGTGCTGCCAATGATGGTCTATGCCCTTATCGGCAGCTCGCGGCAGTTGATGGTCGGCCCGGACGCCGCCACCTGCGCCATGATCGCGGGCGCCGTGGCACCACTGGCCATGGGCGACCCGCATCGCATCGCCGAACTGTCGGTAATCGTCACCGTGCTGGTTGGGGTGATGCTGATCGTCGCCGGCCTGGCGCGCGCCGGGTTCATCGCCAGCTTCTTCTCGCGGCCGATTCTGATCGGTTACCTCAACGGCATCGGCCTGAGCCTGATTGCCGGGCAACTGTCCAAGGTCGTAGGGTTCAAGATCGAGGGTGACGGCTTCATCCTCAGCGTGGTGAATTTCTTCCAGCGCCTGAACGAGATCCATTGGATGACCCTGGCCATCGGCCTGGCCGGGCTGGCACTGCTGGTCTGGCTGCCGCGCCGCTACCCGCGCCTGCCGGCGGCCCTGGTGACCGTGGCAGTCTTTACCTTGCTGGTCGGCCTGCTCGGCCTGGACCGTTTCGGCGTCGCCATTCTCGGGCCCGTGCCGTCTGGCATCCCCACGCTCGCCTGGCCGCACAGCAACCTCGGTGAAACCAAGAGCCTGCTGCGCGATGCCCTGGGTATCGCCACCGTGAGCTTCTGCAGCGCGATGCTCACCGCGCGCAGCTTCGCCGCACGGCACGGCTATGCGATCAATGCCAACCATGAGTTCGTCGCCCTCGGCGTGAGCAACCTGGCCGCCGGTATCTCGCAGGGTTTCGCCATCAGCGGCGCCGACTCGCGCACGGCGGTCAATGACATGGTCGGCGGCAAGAGCCAGCTGGTCGGCATCATCGCCGCACTGGTTATCGCCCTGATCCTGCTGTTCTTCACCGCACCCATGGCGTGGATCCCGCAGGCGGTACTGGGCGCCGTGCTGCTGATGGCCGGCTGGGGCCTGATCGACATCAAGTCGCTGGGCAGCATCAGGCGCCTGAGCCGCTTCGAATTCTGGCTGTGCCTGCTGACCACGGCTGGTGTGCTCGGTCTGGGCGTGCTGCCGGGCATCGTGTTTGCCGTGACCCTGGCGATCCTGCGCCTGCTCTACACCATCTACCAGCCCACCGACGCCGTGCTCGGCTGGCTACCGGGCACCGAAGGCCAGGTCGACATCCGCAAGCACAAGGACGCCCGTATCGTGCCGGGCCTGGTGGTATACCGCTTCGACGACGCGATCCTGTTTTTCAACGCCGACTATTTCAAGATGCGCCTGCTCGAAGCGGTACAAAGCCAGGCCCAGCCCCAGGCAGTGCTGTTCGATGCGGAAGCGGTGAGCAGCATCGACGTCAGCGGCATCGCCGCCCTGCGCGAAGTGCGCGACACCCTGACGGCGCAAGGCATCCACTTCGCCATCGCCCGCGCACGCGGCACCTTCCTGCGCATGCTGGTGCGTTCGGGACTCGCGCGGGAAATGGAAGACAAGCTGCTGTTCGGCTCGGTACGGGCGGGGATACGGGCATATCGGGTTTGGCGTAACAGGAGTCGCAAGGAGCCAGTGGTTAAATAAGGAATCGGACTACAGCGGAGTCGGAAGAGGACGATCTGCCAGCCAGTGCACCATCCGCTAGCCTCGTCATCCCAAGCAGAATAAACGTTGGGACTTCTTCCTCCCGTAGCGTCGGGCGACCAGCGACTACGCCATTGGCGCACACCCTGCTATGCTCTTCATTGAAACCCCCATTTTCACCAAGCGAGTGAAAGAACTCCTTGAGGACGACACCTACCGGCTCCTGCAGGTCAAGCTGATGAGTGCACCGGATGCAGGTGACTTGATCGAAGGTACCGGTGGCCTACGCAAGCTTCGCGTTGCTGCCAGTGGACATGGGAAGCGCGGTGGAGCCAGAGTCATCTATTACCACTTCACCTCAAGCTCACAGATTGCCATGCTCTACATCTTTCCGAAAAATGAGCAATCTGACTTGTCTGCCGAACAACGCAAGGTCCTGAAGAACATCATCGAGCACTGGAGGCGTACATGAGCAAATTTTTTGAAGAGCTGATGGAAAGCGTCCAGCAGATGGATGAAATCGTTCAAGGTAAGCGTGTGCCCTCACGAGTTGTCGAGATTGATGCACTGCAGGTCAGGAACATTCGCAAATCCACCGGTTTGTCCCAGGTGCGTTTCGCCGAGATGATCGATGTTCAAGTCGCCACACTAAGGAACTGGGAGCAAGGGCGCAGGGAGCCTACCGGGCCGGCCAAAGCGTTGCTACGTGCCATACGCAACGACCCTGACCATGTCCTGAGGGCACTTGCCCATTAATTCAGTATCCCAGATGCTTCAACAAAGCCCCTTCGTTCTCTGTGGGGCGCTGATTAAGTGCGCAACAGCTCTCCCGCCCGGTTGGTGAAGATCCCGTCGACACCAGACTGCATGGCCTTGTCAAATCGACTCTGTCATCGAGTGTGTAGACATGCTCCAACAGTCCGCGCTGGTGATTGGCCTGGTTCATCCAAGGCTGGATCAGGTCGCCGTAGCTCTGCTCACCCAGATGAGTGTGCGTGGCTGAAGGGCCGGTGCCTATGGCGCCCTCCTGCTTTGCATCATCAAGCCAGCGCAGGAACTCCGCCTTGTCCTTGGGTTGCTGGCGCGCATGGAAAGCTGCCTTGTCCCGCTCCCCCGACTGGGCGAAATCCTGCCCGGATGCCGATGCGATGCCAGTGTTGCCTACCCAGAGCAGAAGGACCTTCGGCACCTGCGGCATCGCCTCGTGCAGCAACTTGAGGCTGTTGCGGTCGAAGGTCTGCAACACTACCCGCCCCGGCCGGTCGGTGTCGTGGATTCCGGGGCGTCGTAGGAAGCGCCGCGGTGGGCGATCACGGCCGGATACGGAATGCCTTGGGCGGTGGCCAGGGTCTTGCCGTCGGTGGCCGAGGCCAGTGAAGCCGAGAACAGCGTGCTCAGGGCCAGGGTGCGGAGCAGCGGGTTGCGCATGGAGAAGTCCTCTTTCATCCAGCAGTACAGGCACAATGCGAACACCAACCCTCGCACACCTTGCATGACATGCTAAAGTCCCCGCCGTTTCCCGCCCCACCGAACGGACCGCCCATGCCAACTCTCGACGCCCGCCTCGCCTCTTGGCCAGACCTCAACCAGCGCCACCCGTGCACAGCTCTGCTGCTGGGCAATGGCGCCAGTCGTGCGCTGTGGAAACCGTTCGGCTACTTCTCGCTGTATGAGGAAGCCCAGCGCGCAGGGCGCAAGAAAGGCCTGGCGATCAGCGACCAGGCCCTGTTCAAGTCGCTGGGCACCGAGCTGTTCGAGCCGGTGCTGACCACCCTCAACCACACCGTGCGCGCCAACGCCGCCCTGGCCATCAACTCCACCGCGCCGCTGAACCGCTATTATTCGATCAAGGAAGGCCTGATCCACGCCATTCGCACCCTGCATCTGCCCTGGCCGCTGATGCCCGCTAGCACCTTGGCGTCGATCAACCAGGCCTTGCGCGAGTACCGCAGCGTCTACACCAGCAACTACGACCTGATCCTGCCATGGGCCCTGCAGCACAACCCACAGGGCTTTGCCGCGCTGTTCGACGATCAGGGGTTCTTCGACGTACGCCGCACCCGCAGCCAAGGCACCCGTGTGCTGCACCTGCACGGCGGCCTGCACCTGCTCAAGCTGCCCGACGGCAGCACCCGCCAGCGCAGCGCCGACAGCGCCGAGCTGCTCGACGGTTTTGCGGTGAACATTCCGGGTGAAGTACCGTTGTTCGTCAACGAAGACCGCAGCGACGAGAAACTGCGCGCCATTCGCAACTCGGATTACCTGGCCTGGGGCTTGGCTCAACTGGCACAGGAAAGCCAGGGTTTATGCCTGTTCGGGCAGCACCTGGACAGTACTGACCAGCACCTGGTCGAAGCCATTCGCCAGGCGCGGCCGGCCCACCTGTCGATTGCCATACGGCCGTTGAGCGAGGCGTCGGTGATCAACCAGAAGCAGCACTTCGTCGAACGGTTCGGGGATATGACCGGGACGGCGCTGCACTTCTTCGATGCCAGCACGCATCCGTTGGGGTTCGAAGAACTCGCTATCGAAGTACCGGCAGCTCGGCGCTGAATATCCCAAGCTGCAATCAGATCAGCTGATCCGCCCGCAACAACGTCTCCAGGCAATGCTCCTGCACCCCGTAAAACGCCTTGAGCTGTTCGATCTTCTCCAGCAGGGCTGCGTTATCCCCCGCCTGCCGGCGCTTCACCGCAAGAATCATCTTGTTCTTGTTGGTGTGTTCCAGAGAGATGAACTCGAACACCTTGGTCTCGTAACCACAGGCTTCCAGATACAGCGCACGCAAGCTGTCGGTGAGCATCTCGGCCTGCTGCCCCAGGTGCAGGCCGTATTGCAGCATTGGCTGCAGCAAGCCCGGGCTGTGCAGTTGTGGGCGGATCTGTTTGTGGCAGCATGGCGAACACATGATGATCGCGGCGTTGCAGCGGATGCCCGTGTGGATGGCGTAGTCGGTGGCGATATCGCAGGCGTGCAGGGCGATCATCACTTCGATGGCCTCGGGCACCACAGTGCGCACGTCGCCACACTGGAATTCCAGGCCCGGGTGCTCCAGGCGCTGCGCAGCGGCATTGCACAGGTCGACCATGTCCTGGCGCAATTCCACCCCGGTCACCTGTGCCTGGCGGGCCAGGGTATTGCGCAGGTAGTCATGCATGGCGAAGGTCAGGTAGCCCTTGCCCGACCCGAAATCAGCTACCCGCAGCGCCTGATCAGTCGCTAGCGGGGCGTTGGCCAGGGCATGGTCGAAGACTTCGATGAACTTGTTGATCTGTTTCCACTTGCGCGACATCGACGGGATCAGTGCACCTTGGGCATCGGTCACGCCCAGGTCACGCAGGAACGGCCGCGTCAGCTCCAGGTAGCGTTTTTTCTCGCGGTCATGGCCGCTATTGGCAACCGCTTCACGGGGGGCCTGCGCGCCGTGGCGCTGAAGCATCGGCTTGCCCTTCTTGCTGAAGGTCAGCTGCACTTCGCCGTCGGCATCGAACAGGTGGGCGTTGCGGAAGCTCGCCGGCAGCAACTCGGCGACCAGCGCCTGGGCCTGGTCCAGCCGCAGGTTGCGGGTGATGTCGCGGGTCTGGTGCCGGTAGACCAAGGACAGCTGGGCCTGGCCCTTCACCTGCAGCGGCTTGGCGATGATGCGCTGCAAGGTCTGATCGGCTCCGACATGGCGCGCCAGCACCAGCTTGACCAGGGTGCTGCCGTGCAGCGCGGCACTCAGCAGGTCGAGGAACTGGGCGCGCGCATCCGGCGCAGGGGAAGCGGAAATACTGGCGGACATGGAAAACGGGTGCCTCGGATAGCAGGGGGCGCGTTGCGCGTTGCCGCGCATTCTACACCCTGCAACCGCCGCTTCAGTCGAGAATCACCAGACGGTTGGGCAGTTCGTTGCGTGCATGGGTGCGAGGCACCTGTTGGCACAGCAGTTCGCCGCAGGCATCGATGCATTCGATAAAACCCTGCAAGGTACGCCCTTGGCGCACCTGTTCGGCCAGACGCGCAACCATCGCCGCCCGGGCCTGCGCATCGAGATGGCGATCAATCCCCTGGTCGACGAGGATTTCCACATGCCGCTCGGCCTCGGCGACAAAGATCAGTACCCCCGTGGCACCCTCCGTGCGCTCCAGGTTCTGCTCGCGAAATTGCTGGCGTGCCAGGCTCGAGGCGCGCCAGCGGCGCAAGGTGGCCGGAATCAGCCACACAGCCACACGAGGGCGACGCAGCAACAGGCAAAGGCCGATGAACACCAGCACATTGGCTACCAGCAGCCCACGCACGCCCGGCCAGCCCAGCAGCCAGTGCAGCAGGCCAGGCACGGCCAGCGCCAGCACCGCAGCCCAGAACAGCGGCAGGTAGGCGTAATCATCGGCCCGTCGCGCCAAGACGGTTACCAGTTGCGCGTCGGTGCGCCGCTCGACGCGGGCAATGGCTTCGGCCACCTGGCGGCGTTCGTATTCGTTGAGGGGCGTCATGCCTTCGGTCTCTCAAGCGTTCTTATAGTTGTTTTCCCGGCATTCGGGGCTTCCTCCGCAGCCGACATATTCAGGCATAATCCGCTGCTGGATGAATTACCGGCGAATCGTACAACAAATAGCCGCCTGAAAACTTCGGCCATGCACGTATCCGTTGGATACGGCAAAGCCTCGACAATGGAATTGATAATGAAACTGTCTTTGCTGGGCCTGGCCATGGGCCTTGCCAGCCAGGCGGCCCTTGCCGCCCCATCCGCCCCGCCCCTGCAGGACAAGCAGGCGTTCATCGATCATCTGATCAGCCAGATGACCGAAGCCGAAAAGATCGGCCAACTGCGCCTGATCAGCATCGGCCCGGACATGCCCCGCGACAAGATCCGCGAAGAAATCGCCGCCGGGCGCATCGGCGGGACCTTCAACTCGCGTACCGCCCCCGAGAACCGGCCGATGCAGGACGCCGCCATGCGCAGCCGCCTGAAGATCCCGATGTTCTTCGCCTACGACACCATCCATGGCGAGCGCACCATCTTCCCGATCGGCCTGGGCCTGGCCGCCAGCTGGGACATGGACGCCATCGCCAAGGTTGGCCGCACCTCGGCCATCGAAGCGTCGGCCGATGCCCTGGACATGACCTTCGCGCCAATGGTCGACATCGCCCGAGACCCGCGCTGGGGCCGTACCAGTGAAGGCTTCGGCGAAGATACCTACCTGACCTCGAAGATCGGCCAGGTAATGGTCCGCTCGTTCCAGGGCAGCAGCCCGGCCAACGCCGACAGCATCATGGCCATCGTCAAGCATTTCGCCCTGTATGGCGCGGTGGAAGGCGGGCGCGACTACAACACGGTGGATATGAGCCTGCCGAAGATGTACAACGACTACTTGCCGCCCTACCGCGCCGCGCTCGACGCTGGTGCTGGCGGGGTGATGGTAGCGCTCAACTCGATCAACGGCGTGCCAGCCACTTCCAATACCTGGCTGATGAACGACCTGCTGCGCAAGCAGTGGGGCTTCAAGGGCGTGACCATCAGCGACCACGGCGCCATCCAGGAGCTGATCCGCCACGGTGTCGCCCGCGACGGCCGCGAAGCTGCCAAGCTGGCGATCAAGGCCGGCATCGACATGAGCATGAACGACACCCTGTATGGCGAGGAACTGCCTGGGCTGCTGAAGTCCGGCGAAGTGACCCAGCAGGAGTTGAACCAGGCCGTGCGCGAGGTGCTCGGCGCCAAGTACGACATGGGCCTGTTCAAGGACCCGTACGTGCGCATCGGCAAGGCCGAAAGCGACCTGAAGGACTACTACGCCGAAGACCGTCTGCACCGCGACGCCGCCCGCGACGTGGCACGCCGCAGCCTGGTGCTGCTGGAAAACCGCAACCAGACGCTGCCGCTGAAAAAGGCCGGCACCATCGCATTGGTCGGCCCGCTGGCCGATGCGCCGATCGACATGATGGGCAGCTGGGCTGCCGACGGCAAGCCGATGCATTCGGTCACCGTGCGCGAAGGCCTGCGCCGCGCTGTCGAGGGCAAGGCGAAGCTTGTGTATGCCAAAGGCTCCAACGTCACTGGCGACAAGGCCATCCTCGACTACCTGAACTTCCTCAACTTCGATGCCCCGGAAATCGTCGATGACCCACGCCCTGCGGCCGTGCTGATCGATGAAGCGGTCGAGGCTGCCAGGCAGTCCGATGTGGTCGTGGCCGTGGTCGGTGAGTCCCGTGGCATGTCCCACGAGTCGTCGAGCCGAACCACCCTGGAAATCCCCGCCAGCCAGCGCGAGCTGATCAAGGCCCTGAAAGCCACCGGCAAGCCGCTGGTACTGGTGCTGATGAACGGCCGCCCGCTGTCGATCAGCTGGGAGCGTGAACAGGCCGACGCCATCCTCGAAACCTGGTTCTCCGGCACCGAAGGCGGCAACGCCATCGCTGACGTGCTGTTCGGCGATTACAACCCGTCGGGCAAGCTGGCAATCACCTTCCCGCGCTCGGTCGGGCAAATCCCGATGTACTACAACCACACCCGCATCGGCCGCCCATACACCCCCGGCAAGCCAGGCAACTACACCTCGCAGTATTTCGAAGAACCCAACGGCCCGCTGTACCCGTTCGGCTACGGCCTGAGCTACAGCAGCTTCGAGCTGTCGGGCCTGGCCCTGTCGAGCAAGGACCTCAAGCGTGGCGACACCCTGGAGGCCAAGGTGACGGTGAAGAACACCGGCAAGCTTGAAGGCGAGACGGTGGTGCAGCTGTACCTGCAGGACGTCTCGGCGTCGATGAGCCGCCCGGTCAAGGAGCTGAAGAACTTCCAGAAACTGGTGCTCAAGCCTGGCGAATCGCGGACCTTGTCCTTCCGCATCAGTGAGGAAGAGCTGAAGTTCTACAATGGCCAACTGCAGCGGGTGGCCGAGCCTGGCGAGTTCAATGTGCAGGTCGGGCTGGATTCCGAGGCCGTGCAGCAGCAGAGCTTCGAACTGCTGTAACTGAAAGCTTGCCTGTACCGGCCTCTGTGGCAGCGGGTTCATCGAGCCGTCGAACCGCCGCGAAGAGGCCGGTACTGATATCCCCATCACCCGGATCCGCCCCATGCCCTTTTCCTTTCGCGCCCTGCGTCTGGGGCTGATCACCCTGCTCATCGTACTCGGCACTGTGTTAAGCGCCGGCTGGGCCATGCACCAGGCCAAGCGCCAGGCCATGGAAGACGACGCCCGCCGCGCCAGCCAGCAACTGGTGCTGTACGCCAATGCCCTGCACACCCTGATCGACCGCTACCGCGCCCTGCCCGCCGTGCTGGCACTGGACCCGGAACTGATCGAGGCCTTGCGCGGCCCGGTCAGTGAGCAAACGCAACACGCGCTCAACCTCAAGCTCGAACGCATCAACGGCGCCGCCAACTCTTCGACCCTGGAGCTGCTCGACCGTACCGGGCTGGCCGTCGCCGCGAGCAACTGGCGCCTGCCGACCACCTACGTTGGCTCCAATTATGGCTTTCGCCCCTACTTCAAGCAGACCCGCAGCCAGGGCAGTGGCCGCTTCTATGCGGTTGGCGTGACCAGCGGTGTGCCGGGCTACTTCCTGGCCAGTGCGGTCAGCGATGAACAGGGGCGCTTCCTCGGCGCCATGGTGGTCAAGCTGGAGTTCCCTGAGCTCGAACGCGAATGGCGCCAGGGCAGTGACATCCTGCTGGTCAGTGACGCCCGCGGCATCACCTTCATCGCCAACCAGGAAGGCTGGCGCTACCGCGAACTCAAGCCACTCACAGGCGCCGACCGCGCCGAGCTGGCCGAAACCCGCCAGTACGACAAGCAGCCGCTGGTGCCGCTTCAGCATCAGGTGCTGACTCGCTTTGCCAGCAACAGTCATCTGAGCCGCGTGCAGGGCCCTGATGGCAGCGCCGAGTTCCTTTGGGAGAGCCTGCCGCTGGAAGGCGAAGACTGGACCTTGCACCTGCTGCGCAGACCCCAGGTCGAAGCTGCCGGCCGCAACGCTGCACTGGGTGCTGCAGCGGTGTGGCTGAGCCTGGTGTTCGCCGCGCTGTTCGTCAGCCAGCGTCTGCGCCTGGCGCGCCTGCGCCAGCGCAGCCGCGAAGAGCTCAAGCGCCAGGTCGAGGAACGTACGCGTGAGCTGCGCACCGCCCAGGAAGGCCTGGTGCAATCGGCCAAACTGGCTGCCCTGGGGCAGATGTCGGCGGCCATGGCTCATGAGATCAACCAGCCGCTGACCACCCAACGCATGCAACTGGAAACCCTGCGTCTGTTGCTTGACCACGGCCGTTACGACGACGCGCGCAAGGCCCTCGAACCGCTGGAGCAGATGCTCACGCGCATGGCTGCCCTGACCAGCCATCTGAAGACCTTCGCCCGCAACAGCCCGGTCGGCCTGCGTGAACGCCTCGACCTGGCCACCGTGGTCGACCAGGCCCTGCACTTGCTGGACACCCGCATACGCAGTGAGGAAGTCGAGGTGGCCCTGTACCTGGCACGCCCGGCCTGGGTCCGGGGCGATGCCATCCGCCTTGAACAGGTATTGATCAACCTGCTGCGCAACGCCCTCGATGCCATGGCCGACAAACGCTACAGGCGCCTGGAGGTCCGCATCGAACCGGATCATGGGCAGTGGCGCCTCAGCGTGCTGGACTCCGGCGGCGGCATTGCCGAAGCTGACCTGGCCAAGGTCTTCGACCCGTTCTTCACCACCAAGCCGGTAGGCGAAGGCCTGGGCCTGGGCCTGGCGATTTCCTATGGCATCATCGTCGAAGCTGGCGGCCAGTTACACGCCGAGAACCTGCCGGGCGGCGCCCGGTTGAGCATGACCCTGCCCCGTGACCTGGAGCCTGTATGTTGAATTCAGTGATCGTCGTCGATGATGAAGCCAGTATCCGCACGGCGGTCGAGCAGTGGCTAAGCCTATCGGGCTTCAGCGTGCAGCTGTTCGCCCGTGCCGAAGACTGCCTGGCCCAGCTGCCCGCGCATTTTGGCGGGGTGATCATCAGCGACGTGCGCATGCCGGGCATGGGTGGCCTGCAGCTGCTCGAACGCCTGCAGGGGGATGACCCGGACCTGCCGGTGATCCTGCTGACCGGCCATGGAGATGTGCCGATGGCGGTCGAAGCGATGCGCAACGGCGCCTATGACTTCCTGGAAAAGCCGTTTACACCGCAACATTTGCTGGGCAGCCTGCGCCGCGCACTGGAGAAACGCCAGCTGGTCCTGGAGAACCGACGGCTGCACGAGCAGGCCGACCTCAAGTCACGCCTGGAAACGACCCTGCTGGGCATGTCCCAGGGCTTGCAGCAGTTGCGCCGACAGGTGCTGGACCTGGCCGGCCTGCCGGTCAATGTGCTGATCCGCGGCGAGACTGGTAGCGGCAAGGAGCGCGTAGCGCGTTGCCTGCACGACTTCGGCCCGCGTGCCGAAAAACCGTTTGTCGCGCTGAACTGCGCGGCCATCCCTGAAGCGCTGTTCGAAGCCGAACTGTTCGGCCACGAAAGCGGCGCCTTCACCGGCGCCCAGGGCAAACGCATCGGCAAGCTGGAATACGCCAACGGCGGTACGGTATTCCTCGACGAGATCGAGAGCATGCCGCTGGCCCAGCAGGCCAAGCTGTTGCGGGTGATCCAGGAACAGAAGCTGGAGCGGCTGGGGGCTAACCAGAGCATCAGCGTCGACTTGCGGATCATTGCCGCTACCAAGCCCGATTTGCTTGAAGAAGCCCGTGCCGGGCGTTTCCGCGAGGATCTGGCCTATCGCCTGAACGTGGCGGAACTGCGCCTGGCGCCGCTGCGTGAACGGCGTGAGGACATCCCGCTGCTGTTCGAACATTTCGCCCGCGCAGCAGCCGAAAAGCTGGGGCGCTCGGCGCCACCCCTGAGCGGTGCGCAACTGGCGCAGCTGCTGTCGCATGACTGGCCGGGCAATGTGCGTGAGCTGGCCAATGCCGCAGAGCGACATGCCCTGGGGTTAGGCTCGCCGAACATCGAGGTGACACCTGCTGGCCAATCGCTGGGCGATCAGATGGAAGCGTTCGAAGCACAGTGCCTGCGTGCAGCATTGCGTCAGCACGGGGGCGAGATCAAGGCAGTGATGGAAGCGCTGCAACTGCCTCGGCGCACGCTGAACGAGAAGATGCAGCGGCACGGGTTGGTGCGCGAGGACTTTCTTCAATAAGCGGTTTATTGCCTATCAGCCACAGCAGATAAGCGGAAATCCGCTTATCCAACCCTGGATGGACAAAGGGGCCGTTCCGCAGCCATTAGCCATCATCCAGCGCCCGCGGGCCCTTCGCCCCCATTTGGATCGCTACGCACCCATTTGGCACACCTTCTGCAATTGCCCAGGCCAGCTGCGCTTCGGCGCGCTCCACAAAAACAACGAGAAGGTATCCCTGATGGATAACGCCACCTCCCTGCCAGCCGGAGCGGCCGTCACGCCCGCCGCTGAAAAAACCACCGCCAGCCGCCTGAAGTCGATCTTCAGTGGTTCCATCGGCAATATGGTCGAATGGTACGACTGGTACGTCTACGCCGCGTTCTCGCTGTACTTCGCCAAAGCCTTCTTCCCCGCCGGCGACTCCACCGCCCAGTTGCTCAACACCGCTGCGATTTTCGCCGTGGGCTTCCTGATGCGCCCGATCGGTGGCTGGCTGATGGGCCTGTACGCCGACCGCAAGGGGCGCAAGGCTGCACTGATGGCCTCGGTGCTGCTGATGTGTGCCGGCTCCCTGGTGATCGCCCTGACCCCCGGCTATGAAACCATCGGCGTCGCCGCGCCGATCCTGCTGGTCATCGCACGCCTGATGCAAGGCCTGTCGGTGGGCGGCGAATACGGGACCTCGGCCACCTACCTCAGCGAGATGGCCAGCAAGGAGCGCCGTGGCTTCTTCTCCAGCTTCCAGTACGTGACGCTGATTTCCGGCCAGCTCATCGCCTTGGCGGTACTGATCATCCTGCAACAGACCCTGACCACCGAGCAGCTGTATGCCTGGGGCTGGCGCGTACCCTTCGTGATCGGTGCCCTGTGCGCAGTGGTTGCCCTGTACCTGCGCCGCGGCATGGAAGAAACCGCTTCTTTCACCAAGAAGGAAAAGGCCAAGGAAAGCCTGATGCGCACCCTCATGCGCCACCCCAAGGAGCTGCTGACCGTGGTCGGCCTGACCATGGGCGGCACGCTGGCCTTCTACACCTACACCACCTACATGCAGAAGTACCTGGTCAACACCGTGGGCATGAGCATCAGCGATTCGACCACCATCTCGGCGGCCACGCTGTTCCTGTTCATGTGCCTGCAGCCGGTGATCGGTGGCCTGTCCGACAAGATCGGCCGTCGCCCGATCCTGATCGCTTTCGGCGTGCTCGGCACCCTGTTCACCGTGCCGATCCTCAGCACCTTGCACACCATCCAGACCTGGTGGGGCGCGTTCTTCCTGATCATGGCAGCGCTGATCATCGTCAGCGGCTACACCTCGATCAACGCAGTGGTGAAGGCCGAGCTGTTCCCTACCGAAATCCGCGCCCTCGGTGTTGGCCTGCCGTACGCGCTGACCGTGTCGATCTTCGGCGGCACTGCCGAGTACGTGGCGCTGTGGTTCAAGAGCGCCGGTATGGAAAGCGGTTTCTACTGGTACGTCACGGCGTGCATCGCTTGCTCGCTGCTGGTGTATGCGACCATGAAGGACACCAAGCAGCATTCGCGGATTACTGCTGACTGAATGTGATTCCGTAACGAAAAAGGGCGCCCTCTAGAGGGCGCCCTTTTGGTTTGTCATGAAGACACCCGTGATCAGGACATTTCCAGCACCTGACGCGGTTCACGCTTCTGGTACCAGGTCGCCATCAGCACCAGCACCAGCAGCACACCGCCCAACACTGCGGAAGAACCGATGGTGCCGAAATCCAGCCCGCCCTTCTCGTGCGGCTTGGTCAGGACGTCGCCGAGGGTTGCGCCGAATGGGCGGGTCAGCACGAAAGCCACCCAGAACAGCACCACACCCGGGATGCGTGTCCAGTAACGGGCCAGTACCACCAGGGCGATGGCGCTGCCGACCAGCAGTGCGCCACCGGCAAAGCCCAGACCCGAGTCGTCCGCCAGGTAGTCACCCAGCGCGGTACCCAGGGTGTTGGAGAACAGGATGGCGATCCAGTAATAGATTTCACCGGTGCGGTTCTTGATGCGGGTGACGTCAAGCGGGTTGCCGCTCAGGCGCCAGACCAGGAAGGTCAGCAACAGGATGCCGATCAGGATTGCCGAGCCTGCGGCATAGCCCAGACCCAGGGTGCGGTCCATGAAATCGGACATGGTGGTGCCGGCCGTGCTGGTGGAGAGGATCACCAACCAGTACAGCATCGGGTGATAGCGGCGCGAAAACAGCTGGCCGAACAAGGTCATCAGGAACACGCTGATCAGCACCATCGAGCTGACGGCATAACCAACGTTGAGGGTCATCGACAGCAGATCACCGGCAGTTTCGCCAAGGGTGGTGGCGCAGATCTTCATGACCCAGAAGGCCAGGGTGATTTGCGGAAGTTTGTTCATTGTTCACCGCTCCGGAATGAGGTGCGGCGATGGTGCTGAGCAGAGCCTGAAAAATCGGTTGGCGATATATGAAAAAAGCGTCATACGCTGTTACAAATTAAGATTTTTCGTTCTTAACCGCCGATTAATCCCACTCCATCAATCTGCAATGGCTGGCGAAGCATTGCGCTCGCCTCGGGTTTGAAGCACCTCACGCAGAGGCATCGGCACCCGCTGATTTGCATAGCGTGCGACCACATATATCTGATAATTCGATTTTTAAGCGCGATTTTTTGCGCTTTTTAATCAAATTAATCGGCGTAGCATTAAACCCATAGAAACAAACAACCTCTCGCACCCAAAGGAGCAACGACCATGAAAAGCAAACTGATCCTCACCCTGGCCCTCTCGGTATTCGCTGCTGGCGCCTTCGCCGAAGATGGCTTCGACCGCACCAACGCCCACACCTTCGCCGCCGCCCAGACTCAATCGACCAGCTACGCAGAAGACGGCTTCGACCACACTGGCGCACAACGTTTCGCCGAAGATGGTTTCGATCACACCGGTGCTCAGCGCTTCGCCGAAGACGGCTTCGATCACACCAACGCCCAACGCTTCGCCGAAGACGGCTTCGACCGCACCAACGCCCACCGCATCAGCTGACCCTGTTGTGCGCTACCAGCCCGGCCTCGGCCGGGCTTGATCATTTCCAGACGGCCAATGGCTTGGCACACTAGGCGCCTCGTTCCAAGGATGCTGGCAGATGTACTACTACGAACCCGCCAAAGGCCACGGCCTGCCCCACGACCCATTCAATGCCATCGTCGGCCCGCGCCCGATCGGCTGGATCTCCTCACAGAGCCGGGACGGCCAGCTGAACCTCGCGCCGTACAGCTTCTTCAATGCCTTCAACTACATTCCACCGATCATCGGGTTCTGCAGCGTCGGGCGCAAAGACAGCCTGAACAACATCGAGCAGACCGGTGAGTTCGTCTGGAACCTGGCTACCCGGCCACTGGCCGAGCAGATGAACCAAAGTTGCGCGGCCGTCGCCGTCGATATCAACGAGTTCGAACTGAGCGGCCTGACTGCGGTGGCATCGAACATCGTCAAGGTGCCGCGCGTGGGCGAAACGCCAGTGGCCTTCGAATGCAAGGTGAGCCAGATCGTCCAGCTCAAGCGCGCCGACCAGGCACTGGTGCCGAGCTGGTTGATCCTGGGTGAAGTGGTGGCGGTGCACATTGCCGAACACCTGCTGAAGAACGGTATCTACGACACCGCTGCCGCCGAACCGATCCTGCGTGGCGGTGGCCCGGCGGATTACTTCGAGTTGGGCAACCTGTTCAAGATGGCACGCCCACAGGCCTGATCACCAGATCAGTTCGCCTTCCTCGCCCACGCCCTGCAGGCGTGCGAGCTCGGCGCAGGCGGCTTCGTCAGCCGCCACGGCGCTTTTGAACACTTGCTCGCCGAGTACCTTGTGAAAGCGCGGCGCGCCGCCCATGCCCAGGGCCTTGACCGCGATAGCGGCGTAATAGCCCCCGCCTTCCACCGGGACCATCGCCGAAACCGCTTCGAAATGCGGGAATTCTCTACGTGCCATGTTGCCTTCCGCCTGTTGATCGAGGGGCGGCATTCTAACCGTGTTTCAATCGAAGGTATGCAAGTCGAGGCTGCTGACGACCTGCGCCTGGACCAGTTCGCCGAACACATTGAGGGTGGGCGAGGCAAAGTAGCCACTCATCGCCTGCTGATCCTGCCAGCTACCGCTGAGCAGCCACAGGTCGGCGTCGGCCTGGGAGCGCTGCACGCTGAAGCTCAGGCAACCCGGGGTGCGTAATGACGGCTCCAGCAGGTCGCGCAGGCGGGCGCCGAGTTCTGCGGAGCGACCGCTGCTGGCACGGATGAAAGCCAGATGGGTGACCGGTTGTCGTAGGGTCATTGCACGATCTCCTTGAAGCAAGCGGGCGGAAATACCAGGCTGCCAAGATTAGGGGCTGGCGCACGCGACGCGTTAGGCCATTACTGCTCCGCGATTGCCTGATCCTGCAGCGCGGCAGGATCAGGCAATCGACGTGCAGCTTTCGACTAGCGCCTGTCATTGCCCAAACCTATGCTGCGTCGGTCAGCAGAGGAAAGCCATCATGACCACAGCCCCGTCCATCGACCCGACACTGGAATTACAACGCCAGGAACTGGCCGACCTGATCCGCAGGCACGCCGGTGAACCCTTCGGCCCCGCCTCGGCCATCGACGACCTGTATCTGGTGCGCTACACCGAAAACGTCCGATCGGTGCCGACCCTAGCACAACCGGCGTTGTGCATCCTGGCGCAAGGCAGCAAGAGCCTGTTCCTCGGCGACGAGCAATACGCCTACGACCCGTTGCATTACATGGTGGTGTCGGTGACCCTGCCGCTGAGCGGCGTGAGGCTGGACGCCAGCCCGGAGCACCCCAGCCTTGGCTTGCGCATGGACCTCGACCCGGCCGAAATCAGCCAGCTGATCGCAGAGAGCGGGCCGATGCTGGTGCCCAACCTGCCCTCCGGTCGCGGCCTGTATGTGGAACGCACCGATCCGCAGTTGCTCGATGCGCTGCTGCGGCTGGTCCGCTTGCTGGATTCCCCGCGCGACATCGGCATGCTGGCGCCGCTGATTCGTCGCGAGATTCTTTACCGCCTGCTACGTGGGCCGCAGGGTTATCGCCTGTACGAAATCGCCTTGGCCAACAGCCAGACCCACCGGGTGAGCCAGGCCATCACCTGGCTCAACCAGAACTTCCAGCAGCCGCTGCGCATCGAGGACCTGGCCCGCGAGGTCAACCTCAGCACCTCGACCCTGCATCACCGCTTCAAGGCCGTGACCTCAATGAGCCCGCTGCAATACCAGAAGCAACTGCGCCTGCAGGAAGCGCGGCGGCTGATGCTCAATGATGGGCTGGAAGCAGCGGTGGCGGCCTACCGGGTGGGCTACGAAAGCCCTTCACAGTTCAGCCGGGAATACAGCCGGCTGTATGGTGCACCGCCGATTCGTGACGTCGCCCGGTTGCGGGCCAGCGCCGGCTGATCTAGCCCGCTACTGCCACCTGCCACTGGTTCTGGTCGACCTGGATCAAGGTCGGCCCCTTGCGCGCCACCGCCTTGCCAAGCGCAGCCTGCAGCTGCACGACATCGGCCACGTGCGCGGCCTCGGCACCCAGCGCCCGTGCCACGCCAATGAAGTCTGGGGTATAAATATCCACCCCGACCGGCTCGATCGCCCGATTGACCATGTACTTCTTGATTTCCTCGTAACCCTGGTTGTTCCACAGCAGCACGATCAGCGGCACCTGCGCCTCCACCGCGCTGGCAAGCTCTGGCAAGGTGAACTGCAGCCCGCCATCGCCAATCAGGCAGACCGTCGGCGCACGCTCGGCCGCTTGCTCGGCGCTGCCCAGCCAGGCGCCCATCGCCGCTGGCAGGGCGTAACCCAAGGTGCCGTAGCCGGTCGAAGCATTGAACCAGCGGCGCGGCTGATCCATGTCCAGGGTCAGGTTGCCGGTGTACACCGGCTGCGTCGAATCACCGACCAGAATGGCGTTGGGCAGGCTTTGCAGAATGCTGTTCAGCAGGCGCGTCTGGCTCAGCGTCGGCTGGTCCCAACCCGTTGCCAACGTTTCACGCAGGCGCTGCGCACGGCCAACGCCCCATCCCTCGGCAAGCACCGGCGCGGGTAGCTGGCGCAACGCCTCGAGCAGGGACTGGGCAGCCAGTTCGGCATCCGCGACCAGCGCCAGCTCCGGCAGATAGTTGCGCACTGTCTGGTCCGGGTCGATGTCGATGCGCAGCAAGCTGCCGGGAATCTTGAAACCGCCCTTGAAGGTGACGTCATAGTCGGTCTCGGCCAGCTCGGTACCAATCGCCAGCACCACATCAGCTTCTTCCACCAGCTCACGGGTAGCCACCAGCGATTGGGTCGAACCGATCTGCAACGGGTGGCTGGCCGGCAGCAGGCCCTTGGCATTGATGGTCAGCGCCACCGGTGCCTGCAAGTGCTCCGCCAGCAGCGCCAGTGGCGCTCCGGCAGCCAGTGCACCGCCACCCGCCAGGATCAACGGGCGGCGGGCCATGGCCAGGCGCTCGGCCATGGCGGCTACGGCCTGGGGCGCGGCACCTGCGCGGGCACTGCGCACAGGACGGCCAGGCAGCAGATGGTCGGCGGGCTCGACCAGCACGTCCAGCGGGATCTCGATATGCACCGGCCGTGGGCGGGCGCCATCGAACACGGCAAAGGCCCTCGCCAGCACCTGGGGCAGGTCATCGGCGCTCATCAGCGTCTGCGAGAACGCCGCCACGCCCGCCACCAGCGCGGCCTGGTTCGGCAGTTCATGCAACTTGCCACGGCCCCCGCCCAGTTGATCGCGCGACTGTACGCTGGAGATCACCAGCATCGGGATCGAGTCGGCATAGGCCTGGCCCATCGCGGTGGTGATGTTGGTCATGCCCGGGCCGGTGATGATGAAGCACACGCCTGGTTTGCCGCGAGTACGCGCATAGCCATCAGCCATGAACCCGGCGCCCTGCTCATGGCGCGGGGTGATGTGGCGGATCGACGAGCCCGCCAGGCCGCGGTAGAGCTCCACGGTATGCACGCCGGGAATGCCGAAGACATGGTCCACACCATAGCCTTCAAGGAGTTTGACCAGTACTTCGCCGCAGGTTGCCATCGGGTTTCACCTAAGATCTTGTTGGGGAGAATCTTGTTGCAATCTATGCCCATTGGACCCAAGCCAGTGCTACCGCCACAAGGCAAAAAAACACATACTAGCCATGTCCTGTAATCATGGCTCAGCGCAATGAAACGGCTACCGCCCCTGCCCGCCCTCTACACCTTTCTGGTCACCGCCCAGCATTGCAATTTCACCCGCGCCGCGCAGCAGCTACACATCACCCAGGGCGCCGTGAGCCGGCAGATCGCTGGGCTTGAGGAACACCTGGGCTACGCCTTGTTCCAGCGTCAGGCGCGAGGCCTGAGCCTGACCCGCGAGGGCCAGGACTGGCTGCCACGGGTCCAGCAGATCTTCAGCCTTGTCGAACAGGGCGTGCGTGAAGTGGGTGGGCGCAGCGCTACCTTGCAGCTCAAGGCACCGACCTGCGTGATGCGCTGGCTATTGCCACGGCTGATGGAGTGGCAAGCGCTGCGGCCGGACGTGCCGGTCGAGCTGACCACCACGGTGCAGCACGGTGTGGACTTGCGCCGTGAGGGGTTCGATGCCGCTGTAGTCTATGGCGATGCGCCAAACCACGGGCTGCGGGTGCGCAAGCTGTTCGATGAACAACTGACCCCGGTGTGCGCGCCTTCGCTGTTGAAGGGGCCCGTTGCGCTGCAACGGATCCAGGACCTCGCCCGCCACATGCTGTTGCATCCATCACGGGATGAGCATGACTGGCGGCTGTGGCTACAGGCAGCAGGCGTGGACCTGCAGGCGCAGGGGCCGAAACAGCATTTCGAGACGCTGGACATGGCGATGGCCATGGCTTCGCAGGGAACCGGGGTGGCGATTGGTGACTGGGCGCTGATTGCTGATGACTTGCACGGTGGGCGGCTGTGCACGCCGTTTGCGCTGAAAGTACAGACCGGCAAGGGGTATTACCTGGTGAGTCAGGCAAAGGGCTTGCCGCCAGGCTTGTTGGAGTTGCTCGATTGGCTGGAAAACCGAGCCCGCCTTTGATGGCCTCTTCGCGGGCACGCCCGCTCCCAACGCAAAGTCTTCAAGACATGTGCCGAACCTGTGGGAGCGGGCGCGCCCGCGAAACAGACAACTCAGTAGCCGACGGTGAAACGCTGGCGTGAGTGCGCAGGCTTTTCCAGCTCATCGAGCATGGCAATGGCGAAGTCGGCAAAGGTGATCGTGCTTTTGCCATCCGCACCGATCAGCAGATGGTCCTTGCCCAGCTTGTAGTGCCCGCTGCGCTCGCCTTCGACGAACTCCGCCGATGGCGACAGGAAAGTCCAGTCAAGCGTCGTCTCCTGGCGCAGCACGTCGAGAAAGCGCACGCCGGCACTGGCTTCAGCCTTGTAGGCTTCGGGGAAGTCCGGGCTGTCGATTACACGGTGCCCGGAAGGCAACAGCAGGCTGCCCGCCCCTCCCACGACCAGCAGGCGCTTGACCCCGGCACGTTTGACCGGTTCGATGATGGCGTGAGGTTCGAGGGTGGAAAAGTGTGCTGCACTGAGCACCGCATCGGCCCCCGCAACCGCCTGCTGCAAGGCCGCGCTGTCCTTGGCATCCAGCGCCTGGATGGTGACACCCTCACGCCCCTGCAACTTCGACGGGTCCCGGGCGATAGCCACCACGCTATGGCCACGGCGCAGGGCTTCTTCAAGCAATTGGCTGCCGGCACGGCCGGTGGCTCCGATGATTGCGATTTTGCTCATGGATCGATTCTCCAGCAGTTGAACAACGAGTGCACACAGCTTAGTTGCCCGATCCGTGACAAAAAATGCGATGCTCAGACATAGTTTGTTTCTGAAATCGGGCAAATCATGGACCGTCTCAACGCCATGCGCGTTTTCGTCACCGTTGTCGACCTGGGCAGCCAGTCGGCAGCGGCAGAGCACCTGCAGCTGTCGCGGCCAGTGGTGTCGCGCTACCTGGCCGAACTGGAGGACTGGGTTGGCGCACGGCTGATGCAGCGCACCACGCGCAAGCTCAGCCTGACCGCCGCCGGCCAGGAAACCCTGCCCCGCTGCCGACAGTTGCTGGAACTGGCGGGCGACCTGCAGGCCGCTGTGCAACAACCGGAAGATGCGCCAAAGGGTGCCCTGCGCATCAGCGTCAGTACGTCGTTTGGCCAGGCACAGCTGGTGAATGCGGTTGCCGATTATGTTCGGCGCTACCCAGCCGTGAAGGTTGAACTGCAAATGCTCGACCGCACGGTCAACCTGGTGGACGAGCGGATCGACCTGGCGATCCGCACCAGCAACGATCTGGACCCGAACCTGATTGCCCGGCGCCTGACCGTGTGTCGCTCGGTGATCTGCGCATCGCCCGCCTACCTGCGCGAGCATGGCACGCCGCAACGGGTCGAAGAACTGAGCCAGCACAACTGCCTGACCCATGCCTATTTCGGCCACAGCCTGTGGCATTTCGAGGTGGGCGGCCAGCAGATCGCGGTGCCGGTGCAAGGCAACATCAGCGCCAACGAGGTCATGACCCTGCAGAACGCGACCCTGGCAGGCGCCGGTATTGCCATGCTGCCTACCTACCAGGCGGCCACCGCCCTGCGCAGTGGCGCACTGCAACGCCTGCTGCCCGAAGCACGGCCACGGGAGCTGAACCTGAACGCGGTATACACCTCGCGCAAGCATATGCCGGCAACCTTGCGCAGCATGCTGGATTTTCTGGTGCATCGGTTCAAGGACGAACCGGAGTGGGACCGCGACCTGTACTGACCTTCTCGCAGGTTCAGCTGCCGCCCGTCACTTGAGCGGCGCCACGCCGATCATTCCTCGACGCTCATGTACTCCTTGGCCCAGCGAATATAGTCCTCAGGCTGGGTGTAGGTGTGCGAAAGCTCTGTGGCGCTCAGGTTCTCGGACTTGTTCTGCTGGCCGCGCTGCAGGCGCAGGCAGTCATAGGTGGCCTTGATCGCGGCAAAGTAGGCGGCATGGCCATCGACCACGATACGCACGCCCAGGCGAGCGAGGCGCTCGTCGTCGCGCAGGGCAGGGTTGGCGTAGGTCACCAGCATCAGCGGCACGGTCAGGTGTTCGGCAATCTGCTCCAGCTGCTCGAAATCCTTCACACCGACCATGCAGATACCGTCGGCACCCGCCTTCTGGTAGCTCTGGGTGCGGACGATGATTTCCTCGGTGGAGAGCACCCCGGCGTTGGTCCGGGCGATGACCGACAGCGACGAGTCGACACGCGCTTCCAGGGCCGCACGGATCTTGCCCACCCCCTCCTCGACCGAGATCAGGTCAGTGGACTTGCGCCCGAACTGGGCAGGCAACAAGGTGTCTTCGATGGTCAGCGCAGCTACACCGGCGCGCTCCAGTTCGATGACCGTGCGCATGACGTTGAGTGCATTGCCGTAACCGTGGTCGGCATCGGCAAGCACCGGCAGTTGTGCCACGCGGCCAATGCGGGTGGCCTGCTCGACGAACTCGCTCAAGGTGATCAAGGCGAAGTCCGGTGCGGCCAGCACCTGCAATGAAGCCACCGAACCGCCGAGGATGCCGACTTCGAAGCCCAGGTCGGCAGCGATGCGCGCCGACATCGGGTCGAATACGGAGGCGGTGTGGTAGCAGGCCCCTGAAGCGAGCAGCTCGCGGAAGGCAAAACGCAGATCTTGATGGGAAGCCTTGGGCATGATCACTCCGCTTATATATGTAGAAATTGAACGGTTGCTACCGACCCCTGAATCGGGTCTACCTGACCTGTTCCAACCGTCGCCATCTGGGCGGTCATGCTCGACATGCAGGCAGAGGAATAAAAGGTGTGGGAGACAGTGGCCTGACAACCTGCGACAAATTGCTGCACCAAGCTGGTGCAGGCCGCGGCTTTCAGCCCCTGTGGCATACCAACGATATCACGCAGCCATGCTGCTCTGGATGAATGCGCCAATGCCGATCTTGCATAGGCGATGCAGATAGTACATAGGAAGCTACCTAACTCGGGTTACAATCGCCCTATCGCGTCACCCTTCCAGACAAGGTACTCCCGTGACAGCCGCCCTGCCCCCGACCGTCCTGCGCAACGTGCTGACCGCCCTGATGCTGGCGATCTTCCTTGGTGCCCTTGACCAGACCATCGTCGCCGTGTCGCTGCCGGCCATCTCGGCCCGGTTCAACGACGTCGGCCTGCTTGCCTGGGTGATTTCCGGCTACATGGTGGCGATGACCGTAGCCGTGCCGATCTACGGCAAGCTGGGTGACCTGTATGGCCGGCGGCGGATGATCCTTACAGGCATCAGCCTGTTCACCCTGGCCTCGATCGCCTGCGCCCTGGCTCAGGACATGCAGCAGCTGGTCATGGCGCGCGTGCTGCAAGGCATCGGTGCCGGCGGCATGGTGTCGGTGAGCCAGGCGATCATCGGGGATTTCGTGCCACCGCGTGAGAGGGGCCGTTATCAGGGCTACTTCAGCAGCATGTACGCCGTGGCCAGCGTGGCCGGGCCTGTGCTGGGCGGCTGGCTGACCGAATACCTGTCCTGGCGCTGGGTTTTCTGGATCAACCTGCCGCTGGGCCTGCTCGCGCTGTGGGCGATTCGTCGCGCCCTGGCCGGCATGCCAGCGCAGCACCGCCAGGCCCGGGTGGATTACCTCGGCGCCGTGCTGCTGATTCTCGGCCTGGGCAGTTTGTTGCTGGGCATTACCCTGGTCGGCCAAGGGCAGCCCTGGACCGCCCCTCCCGTGTTGGCATTGTTCGCCTGCGCGGTGCTTGGACTGGCCTTGTTCGTCGGCCACGAGCGTCGCTACGATGAACCGCTGCTGCCCATGGACCTGTTCGGCAACCGGGTGGCCGTGCTGTGCTGGGGGGTGATCTTCTTCGCCAGTTTCCAATCGATCTCGCTGACCATGCTGATGCCGCTGCGCTACCAGGGCATCACTGGCGCCGGTGCCGACAGCGCAGCATTGCACCTGCTGCCTCTGGCCATGGGCTTGCCCCTGGGCGCCTTCACCGGTGGCCGCATGACCAGCCGCACCGGGCGCTTCAAGCCACAGATTCTGGCCGGTGCCGTGCTGATGCCCATGGCAATCTTCGCCATGGCCATCACGCCCCCTCAGTCTGCCTTGCTCAGTGCCGTGTTCATGCTGCTGACCGGTATCGCCTGCGGCTTGCAGTTCCCAACCTCGCTGGTGGGCACGCAAAGCGCGGTGCAAAGCAAGGATATCGGCGTGGCCACCAGCACCACCAACCTGTTCCGCTCGCTCGGCGGGGCCATGGGCGTGGCCTGCATGTCCAGCCTGTTGCTGGCGCTGCTGCAGCAAGGTGGTTTTGAATTGCTGGGCAACCCGCTGCTGGGGAGCCTCAAGGCCGGTGAGGCGGACCCGCTGACGCAGTTGAAGCTGCTGGAGACGTTCCGTCACCTGCTGCTGGGCAGTGCGGGGATCGCGCTGCTGGGGCTGCTGGCCGCCCTGGCGCTGCCGGACCGGCAATTGCGCGGCCGTTGAGGGCGGCGTAGCGGCTAAAAAAGTATTAATACCCACTTAATAGGCAGGGGAAACACTTCCTCACAATCCTTAACAAAGTGTCATTTGCGCAACGCAGGGCTCAAGCGCAGCATATCCAGCCCGGCATCGACCCATTTTTCCGCGTCGGGCAGCAGTTCGAAACTGTCCGGCAGCAGCAACCAGCGCCCGATCAGGCCATCGACATAGGCGAACAAGGCCACGGCTGCTCGCTCTATATCCAGCTCCGTGGGTAGCTGGCCACGGCGCACGGCATTGGCCAATGCCAGCTTGATGCCCACATGGCAATCCAGTACCGCGCCTTGGCGCTGCTGGCGAATTTCACACATGTCGTCGGTGAACTCGCACTTGTGATGCAGGATTTCATTGATACGCCGGGTACGGGCGTCCAGTACCAGCTCGTTGAGTACCTGCAGCAACAGCTTGCGCATGCAGCCGAGCGGGTCCAGTTCGTCTTCACTTTCGCTGGCCCGCGCCAGATGGTCATGGGTTTCATGCAGGCTGTCGAGCAGCGCCTGCACCAACTCCGCCTTGTTGTTGAAATGCCAGTAGATCGCCCCTCGGGTCACGCCCGCCAGTTCGGCGATGTCGGCCAATGTGGTGCGCGCGACGCCGCGCTTGTAGAAGGCCCTTTCCGCTGCCTCGATAATCTGGGCGCGGGTCTCCTGGGCTTCTTCTTTGGTTCGACGGACCATGGCAGTGCAACCTCATCTGGGCCCGCTGCGCTGTGCAGGCGGGGAAAACCGCCGGGGTCACCTCTGCAGGGTGACTCTCGGATGGGCTAATCAAGGGCTGCGGTAGTAGCCAAGTACTACCCAGCGGTATTTACAAACAACCGTGAATGTAAGTATATTCGTTAGTAAGCTATTTATCCACTGGATAGTTTTTTTCTGACAAGACTCTTCCATTACTCTTGAGCGTCTCCCTGCTCTTGCGACCCGAGGATCCTATGCAATTCAAGCCAGCCGTTACCGCTCTGGTTTCCGCCGTCGCCCTGGCAACCCTGCTAAGTGGCTGTAAGAAAGAAGAAGCCCCGCCCGCAGCGCAGGCTCCTCAGGTCGGCGTCGTGACCATCCAGCCACAACCCTTCACCCTGACCTCGGAACTGCCGGGGCGCACCAGCGCCTACCGCGTCGCCGAAGTGCGCCCGCAGGTCAATGGCATCATCCTCAAGCGCCTGTTCAAGGAAGGCAGCGAGGTCAAGGAAGGCCAACAGCTGTACCAGATCGACCCGGCCGTGTACGAAGCCAACCTGGCCAATGCCCAGGCCAACCTGCAGTCCACCAAGTCGCTGGCCGAGCGCTACAAGCAGCTGGTCAACGAGCAGGCGGTGTCGAAACAGGAATACGACGACGCCAATGCCAAACGATTGCAAGCCGAAGCTTCGCTGAAAAGCGCGCAGATCGACCTGCGCTATACCAAGGTCCTCGCACCGATCAGCGGTCGCATCGGCCGTTCCGCGTTCACCGAAGGCGCCCTGGTAAGCAATGGCCAGACCAACGCCATGGCCACCATCCAGCAGCTCGACCCGATCTACGTCGACGTCACCCAGTCCACTGCCGAGCTGCTCAAGCTGCGCCGTGACCTGGAACGCGGCCAGCTGCAGAAGGCCGGCGACAACGCCGCCTCGGTGCAGCTGGTACTGGAAGACGGCAGCCTGTTCAAGCAGGAAGGTCGCCTCGAATTCTCCGAAGTCTCGGTCGACGAGACCACCGGCTCGGTGACCCTGCGTGCGCTGTTCCCCAACCCCGACCACACCCTGCTGCCTGGCATGTTCGTGCACGCGCGGCTCAAGGCCGGGGTCAATGCCAACGCCATCCTGGCCCCGCAACAGGGCGTGACCCGCGACCTCAAGGGCGCGCCGACCGCACTGGTGGTCAACCAGGAGAACAAGGTCGAACTGCGCCAGCTCAAGGCCAGCCGTACCCTGGGCAGCGACTGGCTGATCGAGGAAGGCTTGAACCCGGGCGACCGCCTGATCACCGAAGGCCTGCAATACGTGCGCCCAGGTGTCGAGGTCAAGGTCAGCGACGCCACCAACGTCAAGCAGCCAGGCAAACCTGATCAGGCCAGCGCGGCCAAAGCAGACGCCAAAGCGGAGTAAACCATGTCGAAGTTCTTTATCGATCGCCCGATCTTCGCCTGGGTGATCGCCTTGGTGATCATGCTGGTCGGCGCCTTGTCGATCCTGAAGCTGCCGATCAACCAGTACCCAAGCATCGCGCCGCCGGCCATCGCCATCGCCGTGACCTACCCGGGCGCCTCGGCGCAGACCGTGCAGGACACTGTGGTGCAGGTCATCGAGCAGCAGCTCAACGGTATCGACAACCTGCGTTACGTGTCGTCGGAAAGTAACTCCGACGGCAGCATGACCATTACCGCTACCTTCGAGCAGGGCACCAACCCTGACACCGCCCAGGTCCAGGTGCAGAACAAGCTGAACCTGGCCACCCCGTTGCTGCCGCAGGAAGTGCAGCAGCAAGGTATCCGCGTCACCAAGGCAGTGAAGAACTTCCTGCTGGTGATCGGCCTGGTGTCCGAAGATGGCAGCATGACCAAGGACGACTTGGCCAACTACATCGTTTCCAACATGCAGGACCCGATTTCGCGGACTGCCGGCGTGGGTGACTTCCAGGTGTTCGGTGCGCAGTACGCCATGCGTATCTGGCTCGACCCAGCCAAGCTGAACAAATTCCAGCTGACTCCGGTCGACGTCAAGACCGCGGTGGCTGCGCAGAACGTGCAGGTGTCCTCCGGCCAGCTCGGCGGGCTCCCGGCCATGCCTGGCACACAGCTGAACGCCACCATCATCGGCAAGACCCGTCTGCAGACCGCCGAGCAGTTCGAAAAGATCCTGCTCAAGGTCAACAGCGACGGTTCGCAGGTGCGCCTGGGTGATGTTGCCCAGGTCGGCCTGGGCGGTGAAAACTATGCGGTCAGTGCCCAGTTCAACGGCAAGCCGGCTTCCGGCCTTGCAGTCAAACTGGCCACCGGCGCCAACGCCCTGGACACCGCCAAGGCCCTGCGCAAGACCATTGCCGACCTGGAACCGTTCTTCCCGCCTGGGGTGAAAGCGGTGTTCCCGTATGACACCACCCCGGTCGTCACCGAATCGATCAGCGGCGTGATTCACACCCTGATCGAAGCGGTGGTCCTGGTGTTCCTGGTGATGTACCTGTTCCTGCAGAACTTCCGCGCCACCATCATCACCACCATGACCGTACCGGTGGTGCTGCTGGGCACCTTCGGCATCCTTGCCGCTGCGGGCTTCAGCATCAACACCCTGACCATGTTCGCCATGGTCCTGGCCATCGGCTTGCTGGTGGACGATGCCATCGTCGTGGTGGAAAACGTCGAGCGGGTGATGTCCGAGGAAGGCCTGCCACCCAAGGAGGCAACCAAGCGCTCCATGGAGCAGATCCAGGGCGCCCTGGTGGGTATCGCCCTGGTGTTGTCGGCGGTACTGCTGCCCATGGCGTTCTTCGGCGGCTCCACCGGTGTGATCTACCGGCAGTTCTCCATCACCATCGTATCGGCCATGGGCCTGTCGGTGCTGGTGGCGCTGATCTTCACCCCGGCCTTGTGCGCAACCATGCTCAAGCCGCTGAAGAAAGGCGAGCACCACACCGCCAAAGGTGGCTTCTTCGGCTGGTTCAACCGCAACTTCGACCGCAGCGTCAACGGTTATGAGCGCAGTGTCGGCGCGATCCTGCGCAACAAGGTGCCGTTCCTGCTGGCCTATGCGCTGATCGTGGTCGGCATGATCTGGCTGTTCGCCCGCATCCCTACCGCGTTCCTGCCTGAAGAAGACCAGGGCGTACTGTTCGCCCAGGTGCAGACACCGGCTGGCTCCAGTGCCGAGCGCACCCAGGTGGTGGTCGACCAGATGCGTGAGTACCTGCTCAAGGACGAAGCCGATACCGTATCCTCGGTCTTCACCGTGAACGGCTTCAACTTCGCCGGTCGCGGCCAGAGTTCGGGCATGGCGTTCATCATGCTCAAGCCTTGGGATGAACGTTCCAAGGAGAACAGCGTGTTCGCCCTGGCCCAGCGTGCCCAGCAGCACTTCTTTACCTTCCGTGACGCGATGGTGTTCGCCTTTGCCCCGCCTGCGGTGCTGGAGCTGGGTAACGCCACCGGCTTCGACGTGTTCCTGCAGGACCGCGGCGGCGTCGGCCATGCCAAGCTGATGGAAGCGCGCAACCAGTTCCTGGCCAAGGCCGCACAGAGCAAGATCCTCAGCGCCGTGCGCCCGAACGGCCTGAACGACGAACCGCAATACCAGCTGACCATCGATGACGAACGTGCCAGCGCCCTCGGCGTGACCATCTCCGACATCAACAACACCCTGTCGATTGCCCTGGGTGCCAGCTACGTCAACGACTTCATCGACCGTGGCCGGGTCAAGAAGGTGTACATCCAGGGTCAACCCAACTCGCGGATGAGCCCGGAAGACCTGCAGAAATGGTACGTGCGCAACGGCGCCGGCGAGATGGTACCGTTCTCGTCCTTCGCCAAGGGCGAATGGACCTACGGTTCGCCGAAGCTGTCGCGTTACAACGGCGTCGAGGCCATGGAAATTCTGGGTGCCCCGGCCCCAGGCTACAGTACCGGCGACGCCATGGCCGAGGTCGAGCGCATTGCCAGTGAACTGCCAAGCGGCGTCGGCTTCTCCTGGACCGGCACGTCCTACGAGGAAAAACTCTCCGGTTCGCAGATGCCGGCGCTGTTCGCCCTCTCGGTACTGTTCGTGTTCCTCTGCCTGGCAGCGCTGTATGAAAGCTGGTCGATCCCGATCGCCGTGGTGCTGGTCGTACCGCTGGGTATCATCGGTGCACTGATCGCCACCAGCCTGCGCGGGTTGTCCAACGATGTGTACTTCCTGGTCGGCCTGTTGACCACCATCGGCCTGGCGGCGAAGAACGCGATCCTGATCGTCGAATTCGCCAAGGAACTGCATGAGCAGGGCCGCAGCCTGTACGACTCGGCCATCGAAGCGTGCCGCATGCGTCTGCGCCCGATCATCATGACCTCGCTGGCGTTCATCCTCGGCGTGGTACCGTTGACCATCGCCAGCGGCGCCGGCGCCGGCAGCCAGCACGCCATCGGCACGGGTGTGATCGGCGGCATGATCAGTGCGACCGTGCTGGCAATCTTCTGGGTACCGCTATTCTTCGTCGCAGTGTCGTCGCTGTTCGGCAGCAAAGAGCCGGAAAAGGACGCCACCCCTGAAACTCCACGTTATGAGGCTGGGCAATGACCAAGTCTTTGTTGTCCCTGGCGGTAACCGCTTTCATTCTCGGCGGCTGCTCGCTGATTCCTGACTACCAGACCCCGGAATCGCCGGTGGCTGCGCAGTGGCCGCAAGGCCCTGCGTACTCGCCGACCCAGTCGGCCGAAGTCGCCGCCGCCGAACAGGGCTGGCGCCAGTTCTTCCACGACCCGGCACTGCAGCAGCTGATCCAGACCTCGCTGGTGAACAACCGTGACCTGCGTGTGGCGGCGTTGAACATCGACGCCTACCGCGCCCAGTACCGCATCCAGCGGGCCGACCTGTTCCCGGCGGTTTCGGCCACCGGCAGCGGCAGCCGCCAGCGCGTGCCGGCGAACATGTCGCAAACCGGTGAATCCGGCATCACCAGCCAGTACTCGGCCACCCTGGGTGTCAGTGCCTATGAGCTGGACCTGTTCGGCCGCGTCCGCAGCCTGACCGAGCAGGCCCTGGAAACCTACCTGTCCAGCGAGCAGGCGCGCCGCTCCACGCAGATCGCCCTGGTGGCCAGCGTGGCCAACGCCTACTACACCTGGCAGGCCGACCAGGCCCTGTTCAAGCTGACCGAAGAGACGCTGAAGACCTACGAGGAAAGCTACAACCTCACCCGTCGCAGCAACGAAGTCGGTGTGGCTTCGGCGCTCGACGTCAGCCAGTCGCGCACCGCCGTGGAAGGCGCACGGGTCAAGTACTCGCAGTACCAGCGCCTGGTGGCGCAGGACGTCAACAGCCTGACCGTACTGCTGGGTACCGGCATTCCAGCCGACCTGGCCAAGCCGCTGGATCTCGATGCCGACCAGCTGGCCGAAGTGCCGGCCGGCCTGCCGTCCGAGATCCTGCAACGTCGCCCGGACATCCAGGAAGCCGAGCACCTGCTCAAAGCCGCCAATGCCAATATCGGTGCGGCCCGTGCTGCGTTCTTCCCGAGCATCAGCCTGACCGCCAACGCCGGCAGCCTGAGCCCCGACATGGGCCACCTGTTCGCCGGCGGCCAGGGCACCTGGCTGTTCCAGCCGCAGATCAACCTGCCGATCTTCAACGCCGGTAGCCTGAAGGCCAGCCTGGACTACTCGAAGATCCAGAAGGACATCAACGTCGCCAAGTACGAAAAAACCATCCAGACGGCCTTCCAGGAAGTCTCCGATGGCCTGGCGGCGCGCAAGACCTTCGAAGAGCAGCTGCAGGCGCAACGCGACCTGGTGCAGGCGAACCAGGACTACTACCGCCTGGCCGAACGCCGCTACCGCATCGGTATCGACAGCAACCTGACCTTCCTCGATGCCCAGCGCAACCTGTACTCGTCCCAGCAGTCGCTGATCACCGACCGACTCTCGCAGCTGACCAGCGAGGTCAATCTGTACAAGGCGCTCGGCGGTGGCTGGTACGAGCAGAGTGGCCAGGCCAACCAGCAGGCTTCGGTGGACACACCGAAGGGCTGATCGACCCGCAACAGCCTCAAGCCCAGCCTCGCGCTGGGCTTTTTGTTGGGCACCATTAACCAACCGGAACATAGCGTTCGATTATCGCCCAATACCGTTTGCGGCGAATTGCCTCACCCCCAGCCAGCCCCGCACCATCCCCCACGCAACGCTTCGCACGTTCATCAAAGACCCGCACCTGCAGGCCGCATCCTGCCGAGTAGCGGGTCGCCCATAAAAACAAGAGATTTACGACAGATGAGCACTTCGCAACCCGCACGCCAGCTGCTGCCCGGCCTGTTGGCCATTTCTTGCGCCTTGCCCGTATACGCCGCCGACAACGGCGGGTTCCTGGAGGACGCCAAGGCCAGCCTCAACCTGCGCAACTTCTACATCAACCGCAACTTCGTCGACCCGGCTCATCCGCAAGGCAAGGCTGAAGAATGGACCCAGAGCTTCATCCTCGATGCCCGCTCCGGTTTCACCCAGGGCACCGTCGGCTTCGGCATTGACGTGCTCGGCCTGTACTCGGTCAAGCTGGACGGCGGCAAGGGAACCACCAACACCCAGCTGCTGCCCGTGCATGACGACGGCCGCCCCGCCGACGACTTCGGCCGCCTGGGCGTGGCCTTGAAAGCCAAGGTCTCGGAGACCGAACTGAAAGTCGGCGAATGGATGCCGGTACTGCCGATCCTGCGCTCGGACGACGGTCGCTCGTTGCCGCAGACGTTCCGTGGTGGCCAGCTGACCTCGAAAGAGATCGAAGGCTTGACCCTGTACGCCGGCCAGTTCCGCGGCAACAGCCCACGCAACGACGCCAGCATGGAAGACATGTCGCTCAATGGCCGCGCGGCCTTCACCTCCGACCGTTTCAACTTTGGCGGCGGTGAATACACCTTCAACGACAAGCGCACCATGATCGGCCTGTGGGACGCCCAGCTCAAGGACATCTACCGCCAGCAGTACCTCAACGTGGTGCACAGCCAACCATTGGGCGAATGGACGCTGGGGGCCAACCTGGGCTATTTCTGGGGCAAGGAAGATGGCGCCGAACGCGCAGGCCAGCTGGACAACAAGACCGCCTCGGCGATGCTGTCGGCACGCTACAAGGGCAACACCTTCTACGTCGGCCTGCAGAAAGTCAGCGGAGACAATGCCTGGCTACGGGTCAACGGCACCAGTGGCGGCACCTTGGCCAACGACAGCTACAACTCAAGCTTCGACAATGCCAAGGAGCGCTCCTGGCAGGTACGCCACGACTTCAATTTCGTCAGCGTCGGTATCCCCGGCCTGACCCTGATGAACCGCTACATCAAGGGCGACAATGTCACCGCCGGTGGCGTGACCGATGGCAAGGAATGGGCACGGGAAAGCGAGCTGGCCTATGTGATCCAGTCCGGCACCTTCAAGGATTTGTCGGTGAAATGGCGTAATTCCACCATGCGCCGGGATTTCAGTACCAACGCGTTCGATGAGAACCGCTTGATCGTGAGCTACCCGCTTAACCTTCTCTGAGCCTGCTGGCCTCTTCGCGGATAAATCCGCTCCTACAGGTACCGCACCGTTTTCAGAACCTGTGCGGTACCTGTAGCAGCGGATTGATCCGCGAAAGGCCAGCAGCCCTCACAAATAACCAGTATGCATAAACAAATCAAAAAACCTTCTTTGACGACATAAGAAACAATCGCTTAAATCGAACCCTGTTCCACCGCAGAGCCTCGACATGGACCTTCGCCAACTGCGCTACTTCATCGCCCTCACCGAATACCGCAGTTTCGTCCGCGCCGCCGAAGCCATGGGCATCACCCAACCCGCCTTCAGCCGGGCCATCCAGAGCCTCGAACAAAATTTCGGCTGCCCTCTGGTCGACCGCGCCAGCAAAGCCCTGCACCCTACTCCCGAGGGCCTGGTGGTGCTGCAGCACGCCCGCCGCCTGGTGCAAGGCGCCAATCAGCTGAGCAATGAAGTGCTGCAGATGACCAAGCTCGACGCAGGTGAACTGCATTTCGGCAGTGGCCCGGCCCTGGCCGTACGCCTGGTCCCACAGGCACTGCAGCATTTCATCGCCAGCCACCCCGGCATCCGCACGGCGCTGATGGTGGACAATGCCGAGCGCCTGGGTCAGGCCCTGCGCCGCGAACAGATCGAGTTCTTCGTCGACGACATCCGCCCCTTCGAAGCCGACCCCAACTTCCATACCGAACCACTCACCCCCCGCCCCGGGCTGTTCTTCTGCCGCCCCGGCCACCCGCTGCTGGCCAAGGACAGCCTGTCGACCAACGACCTGTTCGCCTACCCCTTGGCCAGCGCCCTGCTCGCCCCCGGCGTGCGCAAGCGCCTGGCCAACCTCAGTGGGCGCAGCGACTTCATCCCGCACCTGCAGACCGAGCACCTGGCGGTATTACGCAGCGTGGTGCTGGCCAGCGATGCCGTGGGCACGGCCAGTGAAGAGGCCGTGGCCGAGGACCTCGCCAGCGGGCGCCTGGTGCGCCTGCACTGGCGCAACCTGCCACCGGCACTGGAAGTGCTGAGCGTGAGGTGTGGCGTGGTCAGCCGCAGCGGCTACCGGTTGTCACCGGCGGCACGGGCCATGATCGAGACCTTGGTGGGGCTGGATGCCCCCCTGCGCGCTGCTGCCATTCGCTAAGCTGATGATGGTGGCGGTCACGCCTGTTCTCGGCTATATCGAGGCATCGGCCATCCAGGGAGGCACAACAATGAAAAACCTCGTCGAACACCTGAGCCAGTACGCCAACTATCACCGTGATCCGCGCAACATCGCGACCCACTTCGTCGGCATTCCGCTGATCGTGGTGGCTGTCACGGTCCTGCTGTCGCGCCCCGGCTGGGACGTTGCCGGTATCTGGCTATCACCTGCCCTGCTCGCCGCAGCCGCTGCCGTGCGCTTCTACCTGCGCCTGGACCTGCGCTTCGGCCTGGTCATGGGCCTGCTGCTGGGCCTGTGCCTGTGGCTCGGCCAGGCACTGGCCACGCACACCACCGGCCTGTGGCTCGGCGCCGGGCTGGGTGCGTTCGTGGTGGGCTGGATCATCCAGTTCGTCGGGCATCATTACGAAGGCCGCAAACCGGCATTCGTCGACGATATCAGCGGGCTGATCATCGGCCCGCTGTTCGTGGTGGCTGAAGCGGCATTCATGCTGGGCCTGTGCCCGGCTCTGAAACAGGCTGTGGAAGCCAATGCCGGGCCGGTGGCCGTGCGCGGGGTTTAACCGCGCGACTCTACGCCCAGCTCATCCCACACCGACTCGGCCAGGTGGAAGGTGGCATTGGCTGCCGGGATACCGCAGTAGATCGCGCTTTGCATCAGCACTTCTTTGATCTCGTCGCGGGTCACGCCGTTGTTGGCTGCCGCGCGCAAGTGCAGCTTGAGCTCGTCATTGCGGTTCATGCCGATCAGCATGGCGATGGTGATCAGGCTACGGGTGTGCCGCGGCAGGCCCGGGCGGGTCCAGATGTCACCCCAGGCATGCCGGGTGATCATTTCCTGGAATTCGCCGTTGAAGTCGTTGAGCTTCTCCAGGCTGCGGTCCACATGGGCATCACCCAGCACCGCACGGCGAACCTGCATGCCAGCGTCGTAACGTTGTTTCTCATCCATGGCCAAATCCTCAGCGAGCCAGCAGGAAGTCGAGCACGCGGCGGCTGAATGCCTCGCCGATCTCGACGTTGGACAGGTGCGCGGCCGGGAACTCGGCGTAGGTGGCACCGATGATGCCGGCTTGCAGGAAGCGGCCGTGCTCCGGCGTGGTGACCACGTCTTCGGTACCGGCGACGATCAGCGTCGCCACCTGGATGCGACCCAGTTGCTCGCGGAAGTCGGCGTCACGCACAGCCGCGCAGTTGGCGGCATAACCTTCTGGGCTGGTTTGCGCCAGCATCTGGCAGATGCGCTGGGCTTCTTGCGGCTGGTGTTCGGCAAATGCGGGGGTGAACCAGCGGGCGATGGAAGCATCGCGCAGGCCGACCATCGCTTGCTGGCCACCCTTGAGCACGGTGTCGATGCGGGTGTTCCACACCTCGTCATTGGCGATCTTGGCTGCGGTGTTGCACAGGGTCAGGCTGTGCAGGCGCGCGCCTGCATGGATACCCAGCCACTGGCCGATCAGGCCGCCCATGGACAGGCCGACGAAGTGCGCGTGCTGGATGTCCAGTGCGTCGAGCAGCGCCAGTACATCCCGGCCCAGTTGCTCGATGCTGTACGGGCCCTCGGTGACCTGCGAAGCGCCGTGGCCACGGGTGTCGTAGCGCAGCACGCGGAAGTGTTCGCTCCACAGCGGGATCTGGCTGTCCCACATGCCAAGGTCGGTGCCCAGCGAGTTGGACAGGACCAGCACCGGAGCATCGGCCGGGCCGTCGAGTTGGTAGTTCAGTACGCCATCGGCCAGTTGCAAGTGCGCCACAGCGGTCTCCTTCAGGCAATCAAACGTTGATGTTCGGCCACGGCGCGCGCCACCCAGACGCGCGCCTGGCCGAGGTAATGGGCAGGGTCGAGCAAGCGGTCGAGTTCGTCCGCGCTCAGCTCGGCGCTGACCTGCGGCTCGTCACCCAGTACGGCGCGCAGATGACGCTGTTCGGCCACGGCCCGCTGGCAGCATTGCTCCAGCAAGTGATGGGCGCGGTCACGGCCCAGGCGCTGGGCGAGCACGATGCTGACCGCTTCGGCCAGCACCAGGCCCTGGGTCAGGTCGAGGTTGCGGCGCATGCGCTCGGCATCCACTTGCATGCCTTCGGCGATCACCTGGGCCTGGCGCAGGGCACCAGAGACCAGGCAGCAGATATCCGGCAAGGTTTCCCATTCGGCATGCCACAGGCCGAGGCTGCGCTCATGCTCCTGGGGCATGGCGGCGAACAGCGTCGACAGCAGGCCCGGCACGCGGGTAGCGGCGCCGATCAGCACCGCCGCACCCACAGGGTTGCGCTTGTGCGGCATGGTCGAGGAGCCACCTTTGCCCGGTGCGGAAGGCTCGAACACCTCCCCGGCTTCAGTCTGCATCAACAGGCTGACATCACGGCCGAACTTACCCAGGCTGCCGGCAACCAGGCCCAGTACCGAAGCGAACTCCACCAGCCGATCCCGCTGGGTGTGCCAAGGTTGCTCGGGCAAGCTCAGCTTGAGTTGTTCGGCCAGCGCTTCAGCCACCGGCATGGCCTTGCTACCCAGGGCCGCCAGGCTGCCCGAAGCACCGCCGAACTGCAGCACCAGCAGACGCGGGCGCAGTTCCTGCAGGCGCTGGCGATGGCGAGTCAAGGCCCCGAGCACACCCGCCAGCTTCATGCCCAGCGTCACAGGTGTGGCATGTTGCAGCCAGGTGCGCCCCACCAGTGGCGTGTCGGCATGCAGCAAGGCCTGGCGAGCCAGGGTCTCGGCCAGCTTGCCGAGATCGGCTTCGATCAGCTCCAGTGCAGCGCGCAACTGCAAGACCAGCCCGGTATCCATCGCATCCTGGCTGGTGGCGCCCAGGTGCACGTAGCGTTCGGCTTCGGGCACACCACTGGCGATCACCTTGCCTAGCGCCTTGACCAGCGGGATCGCCGAGTTGCCGGCAGTGGCGATGGCATCGGCCAGGGCCTGCACGTCATAGCGCTCGGCCTGGCAAGCTGCCTCGATGGCCGCCACGGCGCTGTGCGGTACCAACCCGGCGGCGGCCTCGGCACGCGCAAGCGCGGCTTCGAAATCGAGCATGCCCTGCAGCCGGCCACGGTCGGAGAACACATCGCGCATGGCCGGCGCGGTGAAGTAGGCGTCGAACAATTGGTTGCTCATGCAACGTCCTTAATCATCGTGGTGCAGGTACTCCGCCTGCTTGGGCAGGCGCAAGCTGAACAGGAAAGCGATTGCCATCATGGCCGTCACGTACCAGTAGAACGTGTTTTCCATGCCCATGGTCTTCAGGCCCAGGGCCACGTACTCGGCCGAGCCACCAAATGCCGCGTTGGCCACTGCATAAGCCAGGCCCACGCCCAGCGCACGGACCTGCGGCGGGAACATCTCGGCTTTTACCAGGCCACTGATCGAGGTGTAGAAACTGACGATGCACAGCGCCAGGGTGATCAGCACGAAGGCCATGAACGGACTGCTCACGGTCTTCAGCGCCATCAGCAGCGGTACGGTGAAGAGCGTGCCCAGCGCCCCGAACAGCAGCATCGAGTTACGCCGGCCGATGCGGTCGGAGAGCATGCCGAAAAACGGCTGCATCACCATGTACAGGAACAGCGCGCCGGTCATCACGAAACTGGCGGTCTTCGCCGGCATCCCGGCCGTGTTGACCAGGTATTTCTGCATGTAGGTGGTGAAGGTGTAGAAGATCAGCGAACCGCCGGCCGTATAACCCAGTACGGTGATGAACGCTGCGGTGTGGTGACGGAACAGCCCTTTGATGGTGCCGGCGTCCTTGTCCTGGCGGGTTTCGGCGCTGCTGGTCTCGTGCAGCGAGCGGCGCAGCATCAGCGAAATCAGCGCGGCGATGGCGCCAACCACGAACGGAATGCGCCAGCCCCAGGCGCGCAACTCTTCATCGCTGAGCAGTTGTTGCATGATCACGACCACCAGTACCGCCAACAACTGGCCACCGATCAAGGTCACATACTGGAACGACGCGAAGAAGCCGCGCTGGCCGCGCAGGGCCACTTCACTCATGTAGGTCGCGGTGGTGCCGTACTCGCCTCCCACCGACAGGCCCTGGATCAGCCGGGCGAGCAGCAGCAGCGCTGGTGCCCAGGCACCGATGCTCGAATAGGTCGGCAGGCAGGCGATCATCAGCGAGCCGAAGCACATCATCAGCACCGAGATCATCAGGGAATTCTTGCGGCCATGGCGGTCGGCCAGGCGGCCGAACAGCCAACCACCGATCGGGCGCATGAGGAAACCGGCAGCGAAGACACCGGCCGTGTTGAGCAACTGCACGGTGGGGTCGTCGGAGGGGAAGAACGATGCGGCGAAGTAGATCGCGCTGAAGGCATAGACGTAGAAGTCGAACCATTCAACCAGGTTGCCCGATGAGGCCCCGACGATAGCGAAAATGCGCTTGCTGCGCTCTTCACCGGTGTAATAGGTTGAGGTCATGGTGTGTTTACTCCTGAGGGGTCACAGGTAAGTCTAGACATACCCGGTAACACACTCGTTCAGCTTGCGGGCTGGCAATTGGCCTTGTGTCGAAAGTACCGGCCTCTTCGCGGGTAAACCCGCTCCCGCAGAGGGAGGCGTGGTTCCCCCTGTGGGAGCGGGTTTACCCGCGAAGAGGCCGGCACTGATCAAACGCGCTCGATGGCCAACGCCAGGCCTTGGCCAACGCCCACACACATGGTCGCCAGGCCCTTGCGGCCGCCGCTCTTCTCCAGCTGGTGAAGTGCAGTCAGCACCAGGCGCGCACCGCTCATGCCCAGCGGGTGGCCGAGGGCGATGGCGCCGCCGTTGGGGTTCACCTGCGGTGCATCGTCGGCCACGCCCAGCTCACGCAATACCGCCAGGCCTTGGCTGGCAAACGCTTCGTTGAGCTCGATCACATCGAAATCACTGACCGCCACACCCAGGCGCTCGGTCAGCTTGCGCACCGCCGGCACCGGGCCGATGCCCATGACACGCGGCGCGACGCCGGCGCTGGCCATGCCCAGTACCCGGGCACGTGGGGTCAGGCCGTGTTTCTTCACCGCCTCGGCCGAGGCCAGGATCATTGCCGCAGCGCCATCGTTGACGCCCGAGGCATTGCCGGCGGTAACCGTCTTGTCCGGGCCGTTGACCGGCTTGAGCTTGGTCAGCGCTTCCAGCGTGGTTTCCGGGCGCAGGTGCTCGTCACGCTCGACGATGGTTTCACCCTTCTTGTGGGCGATACGCACCGGCACGATCTCTTCGGCGAAGAACCCGGCGGCCTGGGCCGCAGCCGCCTTCTGCTGGCTGCGCAGGGCGAAGGCGTCCTGGTCAGCGCGGGACACTTTGTAGTCGTCAGCCACGTTGTCGGCGGTTTCCGGCATGGCGTCGACGCCATACTGGCTTTTCATCAGCGGGTTGATGAAACGCCAGCCGATGGTGGTGTCTTCCAGCTTCATGTTGCGCGAGTAACCGCTTTCGGCCTTGCCCATGACGAACGGCGCACGCGACATCGACTCGACGCCGCCGGCAATCACCAACTCCATCTCGCCGCTGGCAATGGCACGGAAGGCAGTGCCGATGGCATCCATGCCCGAAGCGCACAGGCGGTTCAGGGTCACGCCCGGCACGCTCTCTGGCAGGCCGGCCAGCAACAGGGCCATGCGCGCGACGTTGCGGTTGTCTTCACCGGCCTGGTTGGCGCAGCCGAAGAACACTTCGTCGAGCTCGCCCCACTGTACCGACGGGTTGCGTTCGATCAGCGCCTTCAGCGGCACGGCCGCCAAGTCGTCGGCACGCACGCCGGCCAGGGCGCCGCCAAAGCGGCCTATCGGGGTGCGGATGGCGTCACAGATAAATACTTCACGCATCAGGCTTCTCCTGCCAGGGGTGCTACGTTGAGCCCAGATTAAGGAGACAAAGGGGTCGCTTACAATTCGATAATCGACTATATGTGCGATTATCGAACTAAATGTTGCTCTGCTATCCATCACCGCTTACGGGGCCGCAGTGCAGCCCCGCCGGATCAGGTCGCGTCGGCGTGGCTCACCAGCCCTTTGACGATCACCCCCACCGTCGCCAGCGCCGCCGGCACCAGCAAGGCGGTCAGGACCTGCTCGAAATTCCAGCCCAGGCCCAACAGCGTTGCACCACTCCAGGCCCCAAGGATGGCGCCGAAGCGGCCGATACCCAGCATCCACGATACGCCTGTGGCGCGGCCTTGGGTCGGGTAGAAGCGTGCGGCAAGCGACGGCATGGCCGACTGCGCGCCGTTGACGCACATGCCAGCCACCAGCACCAGGGTCGCGAGCACGGTGATATTGCCCAGGCTCTGGCCCACGGCGTAGGCAAACACCCCGGCCAACAGGTAGAAGATGCCAATGACCTTGTGCGGGTTGAAGCGGTCCATGGCCCAGCCTACCGCTACAGCGCTGAGCACACCGCCGAACTGGAACAGCGCACCGATGAACGCAGCCTGCTCCATGCTGGCACCGCTGTCGCGCATCAGCGTCGGCAGCCAGCTGGTCAGCAGGTAGACGATCACCAGGCCCATGAAGTAGGTCAGCCACAGCAGGACCGTGCCCAGGCCATAAGTACCCGAGAAGATCACCGCAAACACGTTGCGCGCAGCCACGGCCTTCTGCTCCGGCACGCTGAAGCTGGCCGCCTGGGCCACCACCGCCGGCGCGATCGGCGCCAGGGTCTTGCGCACCTTGTCGTTACCGCGGTTGCGCACCACCAGGAATCGCGCCGACTCCGGCAACCAGACCATCAGCACCACGGCCAGCAGTAGCGGCAACACGCCACCGACCACCAGCAGACTGTGCCAGCCGTAGGCCGGGATCATCTTCGCCGAGATGAAGCCACCGCCGGCCATGCCCAGGTTGAAGCCGCAGAACATGCTGGTCACCAGCAGTGACTTGAGGCGCTCCGGGGTGTATTCGGACAACAGCGTGGTGGCATTGGGCATCCCCGCCCCCAGCCCCAGGCCCGTGAGGAAGCGCAGCACCAGGAGCTGGTCAACGTTGCTGGCATAGGCCGAAGCCAGGCTGAAACCACCGAACACCAGCACCGCACCGACCAGCACGCCCTTGCGCCCGAAACGGTCGGCCAGCGGCCCGGAACCCAGGGCACCGAAGACCATGCCGATCAATGCGGCACTCATTACCGGGCCGAGGCTGGCACGGTCGATCCCCCACTCTTGCGACAGGGCTGGCGCGATGAAGCCCATTGCAGCCGTGTCGAGGCCATCGAGGAAGACAATCAAAAAGCAGAGGATCACCACCCGCCACTGATAGCGCGACAGCGGTTGTTCATTGATGAAGGACTGAACGTCGAGATTGTTCCCGACAGACTGTGGTTGGTTCATTGTTGTTATCCAGAAAGGGGGCACGGTCCGGCCACTGCACCAGGGTCAACTGTACAGGGCTTGATAGCGATGAAATGCGGCCTGAGTCAGCCTGGATACAACGGTACTGCGAACGGGTGCGGCCGCGGCAGTCGAGTGACAGTGGTCATGGGATGCGCCTCTTATGTTTTTCTTGTATCGGTCGGCTGAGCCGACCGTTGCGAGAGACATTAATCAGCGATTGGAGGAGGCGCAATTGACCCGGAGCGACACTGTGCGTTTATCGAACAGGAAACAGTGTCGCCAATGGCGTCAGCCGAACAACTGGTGACAAAGATCGCGGCTGGCCGCCAACAGGATCGGCAGGAAGCGTTGCTCCAGTTCACTGCGCGTCACCCGCCCGACGTGAGTGCTCACGTTCAGCGCCGCCAGCACCTGCCCGGACGCATCATAGATAGGCACGGCGATCGAGCGCAGCCCTTGTTCCAGTTCCTGGTCGACCACGCACCAACCCTGTTCCCGCACTTGCTGAATGCAGGCGAACAATGACTCCGGGTCATTCAGGGTACGACTGGTGCGCGCCTTGAGGTCGGCGCGGTCGAGGTATTCGCGCAGGCTGGTGTCGTCCATCGCCGCCAGCAGGATACGGCCCATGGACGTGCAATAGGCCGGCAACCGCCCGCCGACCGACAGGTCGACCGAAATCAGCCGCTCCACCGTAGCCGAGCGGGCTATATACAGGATGTCGTCGCCTTCGAGGGTTGCCATGTTGGCAGCCTCGTGCAACTGGTCGCTGATGCGGTCCAGGTATGGCTGGGCCGACACCGCCAGCGGTGTTGACGACAAGTAGGCGTGGCCCAGGGTCAACACTTTCGGCAACAGCGAATAGGTACGCCCATCGGTGGTGGCGTAACCCAGCTTGATCAACGTGTGCAGGCAGCGGCGCACGGCAGCCCTGGGGATTTCCGTGCGATGGCTGATCTGGGCGATGGTCAGGTGGCGCTTGCGCTCCTGGAAGGCCTGGATCACCGCCAGGCCACGCGCCAGGGAGGTCATGAAATCAGGATCACCGGTAAACGCCTGGATACGCTTGGCCGGCGAAGCCACGATCGGCGGTGCCAGCGCAGGTGCGCTCGGGCGGGCCGCTTCTGGGCTGGCAGTTTCGTTGGCCGTGGTTTCGTCGTTCATCGCTCACCTCAAATAAATCGCTGGCTCGTGCGATTATCGAACGAACGGCCGATAATCGCAATTGACCGCCGACAAATTTACTTATACCTTTCTCCTGCCACATGTGGCTTCTTTGGAGAGACTGGTCAGGTACCCACCGTAGAAGTCCCCAGGCAACGGCCTCGCCTCGTGCGGGGCCGTTTTATTTCTGCTTTTGGTTTAAAAAAACAGTGAACTGCTGCAGGTACTGTTTGCTCAGAGTTTGTACGAACCGCCAAGGTTATTGAAACTTTGCACGCCATTGCATAAACACCCCCTGTTTGACGATTTACTGATTGCTATAATCGATTCCGCTGGCCCGGATCGACACGCTGCCATGCAACCCTGGCCCGGTTTCGTTCGCCCACCAGCACGTCGCATGTATGGACAATTCGTCCTGTGCACAACACCCACCCACGACTACTCATTCAGGTATTACTGTGACGAAAGATGAACTGCGCGCAGAACTCGAGCGCCAGGCAGAACGTTACAAGGAAGTTTACGGTGGTGAAGTCACCACCTATGCCGCGCAACCGGAACCGGAACGCAAGCCGTGGCGCAAACGTGCCACCGTCCAGGACCAGGCGTTCAGCCAGGAACTGGAAAAAATGGAAAAGGAACTGCGCACCGAGCAATCCTGATCTGCCCGCTGCACGGCCATCACGTCGCGGGCGCAGCGCCCTCGACGCGGCTTATCTTTACTGAAAAGCCGAGGATGAAATGGAATCACACAAATTTCATACAACCGTTTTAAGACTGGCCGCTCCGATATTTTCGCGGACATTTGCCGTTTTTTCGCCTTTTTCTCGTTTTTTTGCGGCATTTATTCCGCCAGATCTCGCCGCCTGCCAGGCTGAGAGCGCACTCACAACGTTGCCATCGGTCAGCAGTGGGTGCATCGATTGCCAAGGTTTTCTGGCATAATCCCGCCCCCCTATGACCGCCAGACAACCTTCATGATCGATTTATTCAGCGGACTGGATGCCTGGGTATTGGTGAGCCTGCTGCTCGCCCTGACCTTCGTGCTCGCATTCGAGTTCATCAATGGCTTTCATGACACCGCCAACGCGGTAGCCACCGTCATCTATACCAAAGCCATGCCACCACACCTGGCCGTGTTCTTCTCCGGGGTGTTCAACTTCCTCGGCGTTCTGCTCGGTGGTGTCGGGGTGGCCTATGCCATCGTGCACCTGCTGCCGGTCGAGCTGCTGATCAATGTGAATACCGGGCATGGCCTGGCCATGGTCTTCTCGTTGCTGGCCGCCGCCATCACCTGGAACCTCGGGACCTGGTACTTCGGCATCCCCGCCTCCAGCTCGCATACCCTGATCGGCTCGATCCTCGGGGTGGGCCTGGCCAATGCACTGATCAACGACATCCCGCTGGGCGATGGCGTCAACTGGCAGAAGGCGATCGACATCGCCATGTCGCTGGTGGTCTCGCCGATCGCCGGCTTCGCTGTCGCAGCCCTGGTGCTCATCGGCCTGAAATGGTGGCGCCCGCTGTCGAAGATGCATAAGACGCCTGAACAGCGCCGCAAGCTCGACGACAAGAAGCACCCACCGTTCTGGAACCGCCTGGTCCTGGTGATTTCGGCCATGGGCGTGAGCTTCGTGCACGGCTCCAACGATGGCCAGAAAGGCATCGGCCTGATCATGCTGGTGCTGATCGGTATCGTTCCGGCCAAGTTCGTCCTCGACCTGAACAGCACCACCTACCAGATCGAGCGCACCCGCGACGCCACCTTGCACATGAGCCAGTTCTACCAGCGCAACGTCGCCACCCTCGGCGAGTTCCTGGCACTGGGCAAGGCCAAGTCGACCGACTTGCCGGAGCAGTTCAGCTGCAACCCGCAACAGACCGAACCGACCATTGCCGCCCTGCAGTCGTCGCTGCAAGGCGTGACCGACTACCATGCGCTGGATGCCGAGAAGCGTGTTGAAGTGCGCCGCTATTTGCTGTGCCTGGACGACACTGCGAAGAAAGTAGGCAAGCTGCCTGGCCTGGAGGCCCGGGAAAAGGCCGACCTCGAGAAGCTGCGCAAGGACCTGACCGCGACGACCGAATACGCCCCGTTCTGGGTGATCGTGGCCGTTGCCCTGGCCCTGGGCCTGGGCACCATGGTCGGCTGGAAGCGTGTGGTACTGACCGTCGGCGAAAAGATCGGCAAGCAGGGCATGACCTATGCCCAGGGCATGTCGGCCCAGATCACCGCAGCCTGCGCCATCGGCATGGCCAACGTGTTCGCCCTGCCGGTGTCGACCACCCATGTACTCTCGTCCGGCGTTGCCGGCACCATGGTCGCCAACAAGAGCGGCCTGCAGGGTGGCACCGTGAAGACCATCCTGCTGGCCTGGGTCCTGACCCTGCCGGCCTCGATGGGCCTGGCGGCCGGGCTGTTCTGGTTAGCCTCCAAGGCACTGGCCTGAGCGATCCTGCTGTCCTGAAAAAGGCCCTGTGGGAGCGGCCTTGTGTCGCGAAAGGGCCGCTAAGCGGCCCCAGCAATTTGTGCTGTAGCATAGATCCTGGGGCCGCTGCGCAGCCCTTTCGCGACGCAAGGCCGCTCCCACAAAAGCCGCGCTGCCTTCACTTCTTCTTGCCACCCAGCAACGACCCCATCAACCCGCGCACCAACTGCCGCCCCAACTGGTTGGCTGCCTGGCGCACCGCCGACTTGATCGCCTGCCCCGCCGCACTCTGCAAAAAGTCCCCTGCCTTGTCGGCGAAACTCTCTTCATCGGCTTTCGGCACCGGCACCGGCTCCACCGCTTCACCTTTGCGCTGAGTCAGCATTTCATAGGCCGACTCCCGATCGATCGCTTTGTCATAGCGCCCCAACAAGGGGGACGCCGCAATCAACGCACTGCGCTCCGGCCCACTCAACGGCCCGATCCGCGATTGCGGTGGCGCGATCAGCACCCGCTGGACCATCGCCGGCGTGCCCTTGTCTTCCAGGGTGCCCACCAATGCCTCGCCAATCCCGAGTTCGGTCAGCACCGCCAGGCTGTCGAACGCCGGGTTGGGGCGAAAGCCATCAGCCACGGCCCTGAGTGACTTCTGCTCCTTGGCGGTAAAGGCGCGCAAGCCGTGCTGGATACGCAAACCCAGCTGGGCCAGGACACTGTCGGGCAAGTCCCCCGGCGACTGAGTGACGAAATACACGCCAACGCCCTTGGAGCGGATCAGCCGCACCACTTGCTCCAGACGGTCCTGCAGCGCCTTCGGCGTGCCATTGAACAACAGGTGGGCCTCGTCGAAGAACAGCGCCAGTACCGGCTTGTCGGCATCACCGCGTTCCGGCAACTGCTCGAACAACTCGGCCAGCAGCCACAGCAGGAAGGTCGCGTACACCTTCGGCGCCTCATGCACCAGCCGGCTGGCGTCGAGCAGGTGGATACGCCCGCGGCCGTCGGCATCCGGCCGCAACAGGTCCTCCAGTTGCAGCGCAGGTTCGCCAAACAGCGCCTCGGCCCCTTGCTGCTCGAGCGTTGCCAGCCGGCGCAGCAAGGCCTGAGTCGAGCCAGTGGTCATCAACGCACTGTCTTCGCCGAGCAGTTGCGGATTGTCCTTCAGGTGCGCCAACAGGGCCTTGAGGTCTTTCAGGTCGAGCAGCAGCAAGCCTTCGCGATCCGCCACCTTGAATGCCGCATACAGAGCGGCCTGCTGGCTGTCGGTCAACTCCAGCAGGTTGCCAAGCAGCAGCGGGCCCATTTCGCTGAGCGTGGTCCGCAACGGGTGGCCGGACTGCCCCGCCACATCCCAGAGCGTTAACGGATACGCTTTGGGGGTATGCGCAAGCCAAGGCATGCCAGCGATCCGCTCGGCCACTTTGCCTTGTAGCGCGCCTGCAGCACCCAGGCCGCACAGGTCGCCTTTGACGTCTGCCGCGAACACCGCCACCCCGGCATCGCTGAACACCTCCGCCAGGTGCTGGAGCGTCACGGTTTTGCCAGTACCCGTAGCACCGGCGACCAGGCCATGGCGATTGGCCAGGCGCATGGCTTGCTGGACTGGCTGACCGCTTGGGTCAGCACCTACAACTATGGTCGAAGTATCCGACATCTCTCTCATCCCCCGCTCAAGCTTTGGCTTAATTCGGCCGATACCATTGGGTGATATTCGCCTTAATAGACAGGAGCAACCGAAAAGGACTTTTCGGGAAGTTGCACTGTTTGCAGCGATACCGTGCGAACGCCCGATAAAACCTTAGCGGAATCGATTACGCCATGAACAAAAACCTGCGTTTCAGCCACAAGATCCTTCTGGCTGCATCATTGATCGTGATACTCGCCTTCAGCCTGTTCACCTTTTACAACGATTACCTTCAGCGTAATGCGATCCGCCAGGATCTGGAGAATTATCTGGCTGAAATGGGCGAGTCCACTTCGACCAACATCCGCAACCTGTTCGATGGCCGAATCAAACTGGTCGAAAACCTGGCGCAGAACATTGCCCAGCAACCGGCCGGCGCTGAAACACTGATGGGCCAGAATGCCCTGATCTCGAGCTTCCTCACGGTCTACCTGGGCAAGGTCGATGGTGGCTTCAGCGTGCGCCCTGATTCCAAGATGCCCGATGGCTACGACCCACGCACCCGCCCCTGGTACAAGGACGGCATGAACGCGCAGGGCACCATTCTCACCGAGCCGTACATCGACATGGCCACCAACAAGATGGTCATCGGCATCATCAGCAAGGTTTCCGCCAGCGTCGGCGTGGTCGGTGGCGACCTTGCCCTCGATGGCCTGGTACAGATCATCAACTCGCTGAACTTCGGCGGCATGGGTTATGCCTTCCTGGTCAACGACCAAGGCAAGATCCTGGTCCACCCGGACAAGGATCTGGTGATGAAGTCGCTGTCGGACCTGTTCCCACAGGACACACCGAAACTGTCCGGCGCGCTGACCGAAGTCAACGCCAACGGCCAAGCCCGCCTGCTGACCTTCACCCCGATCAAGGGCCTGCCCTCGGCCAACTGGTACATCGGCCTGTCGGTGGACAAGGACAAGGCCTTTGCCATGCTCAGCACCTTCCGCACCTCGGCGGTGATCGCCACGCTGGTGGCGGTGGTGATCATCATCGGCCTGCTCGGCCTGCTGATCCGCGTGCTGATGCAGCCGCTGCTCACCATGACCCGGGCCATGGAAGACATCGCCGAAGGTGAAGGCGACCTGACCAAACGCCTGAGCATCCACAGCGACGACGAGTTCGGCATCCTCGGCAAAGCCTTCAACCGCTTCGTCGAACGCATCCACGGCTCGATCCGCGAAGTGTCGTCGGCGACCGAGCAGGTCAATGAAGTGGCCCTGCGCGTGATCAGCGCCTCGAATTCATCGATGGCCAACTCCGACGAGCAGTCCAACCGCACCAACAGCGTCGCCGCAGCCATCAACGAACTCGGCGCCGCTGCCCAGGAAATCGCCGGCAATGCCGCTCAGGCCTCGCAGCACGCCAGCTCCGCGCGCCTGCTGGCCGAGGAAGGCCAGCAGGTGGTGGAGCGCAACATCGCCGCGATGAACCGCCTGTCCGACCTGATCGTCACCTCGAGCGCGCACATCGAGACGCTCAACAGCAAGACCGTGAACATCGGCCAGATCCTCGAAGTGATCACCAGCATTTCCCAGCAGACCAACCTGCTGGCGCTCAATGCTGCGATCGAAGCGGCCCGCGCCGGTGAGGCCGGGCGTGGTTTCGCCGTGGTTGCCGACGAGGTACGCAACCTGGCGCACCGCACCCAGGAGTCGGCACAGCAGGTGCAGACCATGATCGAAGAGTTGCAGGTCGGCGCCCGCGAGTCGGTCGATACCATGAGCCAGAGCCAGCGCCACAGCCAGGACAGCATGCAGATCGCCAACCAGGCCGGCGAGCGCCTGGACAGCGTCACCGTACGTATTGGCGAAATCGACGGCATGAACCAGTCGGTGGCCACTGCCACGGAAGAGCAGACCGCAGTGGTCGATTCGATCAACATGGACATCAACGAAATCAACATGCTCAACCAGGAAGGTGTCGAGAACCTCCAGGCCACCCTGCGCGCCTGCTCGGACCTGGAGCAGCAGGCCACCCGCCTGAAGCATCTGGTCGGCAGCTTCCGGATCTGACCGTCAGACCGCGTCGCCTGCTTCGCGGCTGAAGCCGCTCCTACAGGACTGGGCAATTCCCTGCAGGAGCGCGGCTTGAGCCGCGAAGAATCCACCCCTGCCCTGCCGCCCAACCCGATCGAACAAACTATCCTTCTGGTAGGTCAACCTTTAGGCGCGTCATCGCCAGATGACAAACCCGAAGACGATCCCGGAGGGATGCTGATCGTGCACATCGCCGACATCACCATGTTCTACGCCCCGGCCAGCGGTGGCGTGCGGACCTACCTCGACGCCAAACACCATCGCCTCGACGCGCTTGCGGGCGTACGCCACAGCCTTCTGATCCCCGGCCCCAGCGCCAGCCATGCCGATGGCATCTACCAGGTCCCTGCACCGCCCCTGCCTTTCGGCAACGGCTACCGCTTCCCGGTGCGCCTGGCGCCCTGGTGCAACGTGCTGCGCCGCCTCAAGCCCGACCTGATCGAAGTCGGCGATCCTTACCTCACCGCCTGGGCGGCGCTGGAAGCCCGGCGCAAGCTCGACGTGCCAGTGATCGGCTTCTACCACTCCGACCTGCCACTGCTGGTGAGCAACCGCATGGGTAACTGGTTCACACCCAATGTCGAAGCCTATGTGAGCAAACTTTATGGCAACTTCGACCGGGTGCTGGCGCCGAGCCTGGTGATGGCCGACAAACTGCGCCGCCTCGGCGTGCGTGACGTGCACGTACAGCGCCTGGGTGTCGACCTGCAGACCTTCCACCCTGACCGGCGCGACCCGCAACTGCGGGCCCAGCTGGGCATCGCCGATACCAGCCGCCTGCTCATCTATGCCGGGCGTGGCTCACGGGAGAAGAACCTGCCCGTGCTGCTCGAATGCATGCAACACCTTGGGCAGCCCTACCACCTGTTGCTGGTCGGCTCGAACATGCCGGCCGGCGTGCCCGGGAACGTCACCGTCATCGACCATTTCCGCCCGCCGCAAGAAGTTGCCCGGCTGATGGCCAGCGCCGACCTGCTGGTGCACGCCGGCGACCAGGAAACCTTCGGTCTGGTCATCCTCGAAGCCATGGCCAGTGCCACCCCGGTGGTCGCGGTTCGCGCCGGGGCGTTCGGCGAGATCGTCAACGAACAGTGTGGCCGCCTGTGCCCGGCCAACGATGGCCGGGCCATGGCCTTGGCGGTGCGCGAAGCGTTCGAAGCCGGCGTGCGCAAGCTGGGTGCCCAGGCTCGCCGCCATGTGGAGCAACATTATTCATGGGACAACGTGGTCTCCGGCCTGCTGCAACACTACCAGGCAGTGCTCGGCCACCAACCTCAGGTCCGCGCCCATGGCTGAGGCCGCTATCGCCTCGGGCAGCCTGATGCTGGTGCTGCACGATGTGGCGCCCGAGACTTGGCCGGACTACCAGCCGTTCGTGCAGGCCGTGGACGAGAGGGGTGACGTGCCAATGACTTGGCTGGTGGTGCCGGACTTTCATCACCGCAACCCGCTGACCCGCTCACCCACCTTCTGCCGCCTGCTCGAACGGCGCCTGGCGCGGGGTGACGAGTTGGCCCTGCACGGCTTCTACCACGCCGACGATGGGCCCACCCCGCGCAGCCTCGGCGAGTACTTCATGCGGCGTATCTACACCCACGAAGGTGAGTTCTATGGCCTGGACCAGGCGCAAGCCCTGCAGCGCCTGGAACGAGGCCTGGCGCTGTTCGCCGGGCAAGGCTGGCCGGTGGCCGGCTTCGTCGCTCCGGCCTGGCTGATGAGCCAAGGCACCCGGCAGGCCCTGAGCCAGCTCCCCCTGCGTTACACCAGCACGCCCCAGCACCTTTACCGCTTGCCGGACTTCACCGCGTTCGAGGCGCCGGGGCTGGTATGGAGCGCACGCAGCGCGTGGCGCCGGGGGCTGTCGAAGGTGGTCTGCGACTGGCAGTGCCGGCGCTGGCGCAGCGCTGACACCCTGCGTCTGGGTTTGCACCCTGTCGACATGCGCCACCGCTCAGCGCGCAATTACTGGCTGCGCACCCTCGATCACTTGCTGCAGCAAGGCCGGGAGCCACTGACCAAGTCGGCGTGGCTGGAGCGCCAGGTGAGCGCATGAACCGCTTCGGCTGGCTGGCCCTGGCACTGGCCGGCGCCCTGCTGGTGCCGGCATGGCTCGGCGGCGACGAACTGCTGCCCAGGCTGGCGGCCTTCGATACCCGGTTATTGCTGGCCCTGCTCGGCATGATCCTGCTGTGCTGGGTGATCAATGCCGTGCGCCTGCGCCTGCTGCTCGGCCAGCAGGCGGCGCAGCTGGGTCGGGTGCGCAGCCTCGGCGTGGTGATGGCCACCGAGTTCGCCATCTGTACCACCCCAGGCGGCAGCGGCGGGCCGATCACGCTGATGGCCCTGCTCGCTCGCGACCGCATTGGGCCGGCTCGCAGCGGTGCGGTGTTTGCCATGGATCAGTTGAACGACCTGCTGTTCTTTTTCTGCGCAATGCTCGCGATCGCCGGCTATGCGCTGTTCCACAGGCTTGGGCACAGCCAGCAAAGCATGCTGCTGGGCAGTGCGCTGCTGCTGTGCGCTGCCCTGGCCATCATCGTGGTAGTGCTACGTTATCGCCGGGCGCTGATGCGCTTCAACGGGCGCCTGCTGCGACGCCTGGGCATGCCTGGCAAACGCAGACGCCGCTGGGCCCGCAAGGTGTTGCATTTCATCGATGCGCTGGCACAGACCTGGCAGTTGCCAAAACGCACCCTGGCGCTGGTGTTCACGCTCACCTGCCTGCACTGGAGCCTGCGCTACAGCGTGCTGTACCTGGTGCTGCAAGGGCTGGGGGTGGAGCTGTCGTGGATCCCGAGCTTCCTGGTGCAGATGCTGGCGCTCAGTGCCGGCCAGTTCAGCCTGCTACCCGGTGGCGCCGGTGCCGCCGAGCTGACCTCGGCCAGCCTGCTGACACCGCTGGTGGGCAGTTCGACCGCCGCCGCGGCGATCCTGGTCTGGCGAGCGGTCACTTACTATTTTTATCTGCTGGCGGGGGGGCCGGTGTTTTTCTGCCTGCTGGCGCGTCCGTTGCTGGAGCGCTGGCGGCGTCAGGCGGGTTGAGCTGGCGCCACAATTGGGCGACATCGGGGAAGTCGGTACCGTCGTCGTCGCTCAAGGCTTCGGGGTCGTAGCGGGCCAGGCAGCCTTCGCCGAGGGTGGGAGGAGCTGAAGCGGTGGGTTTATTGCGCTTGGCCATGAATCCCTCCCGTTGAAAACGAGGGGCCGCCGCGCAGCCCCACTCAGTTCAGTCGAAAACCACTGTCTTGTTGCCATGCACCAGCACGCGATCTTCCAGGTGATAGCGCAGGCCACGGGCCAGCACCATCTTCTCGACATCACGGCCGAAGCGGACCATGTCTTCGATGCTGTCGGCGTGGCTCACACGCACCACGTCCTGCTCGATGATCGGGCCGGCGTCCAGCTCCTCGGTCACGTAGTGGCAGGTTGCACCGATCAGCTTCACGCCACGCAGGGCTGCCTGGTGATACGGCTTGGCGCCGACGAACGACGGCAGGAAGCTGTGGTGGATGTTGATGACCTTTTCGGCATAGTCCTGGCACAGTTGCGGCGGCAGGATCTGCATGTAACGCGCCAGCACCACCACGTCAGCCGCGTGCTCCTGAACCAGGCGCGACACTTCGGCAAAGGCCGGGGCCTTGTCCTTGGGGTCGACCGGCACGTGGAAGAACGGAATACCGTGCCACTCGACCATGCTGCGCAGGTCGTTGTGGTTGGAAATCACACACGGGATCTCGCAGTCCAGTTCATCGGTATGCCAGCGGTGCAGCAGGTCAGCCAGGCAGTGCGATTCGCGGCTGGCCATCAAGACCACACGCTTCTTCTGCGCCGAGTCGGTAATACGCCAGGTCATGGAGAACTCTTCGGCGATCGGCGCGAAGGCCTCGCGGAACGCCTCGATACCGAATGGCAGCGATTCGGCGCGGATTTCATGGCGCATGAAGAACCAGCCGCTCTGTTCATCAGAGTGGTGGCTGGCTTCGTTGATCCAGCCATTGTACAAGGCCAGGAAATTACTGACTTTCGCCACGATGCCAACACGGTCGGGGCAGGCGATCACCAGACGATAGGTGCGCATGAATTAAGACTCCAGAACTTCGCAAAGGCGCTCATTCTAGCGGCCCGACCAGAAAAACGCAGTAAGCATCGCGCCCGTCGGCCGTGACATGCCCGGCCGCCCAGGCCGTGAGCCCGGCGGCTACAGCCTGATGGCAACCAGGGCAAAGTGCAGGGGCCATATGTAAATTTTTCTTAATCTTGAGATGTTTTGTCACAGGGTTAATAACAGTTAAGTACTGAATAATATGTTTACTTGAGAGTATCGCCTGTCTATTATTGCCTCACACATTTCTGAACACGCATTAAAGGAACACTCCATGTCCCTGATCAACGAGTACCGCGCTACCGAAGAAGCCATCAAGGAACTTCAGGCCCGCCTGGCCAACCTGTCGCAGGATGACAAGCTGAAGAAAGAACTGGAGTTCGAAGGCAAACTGCGCAACCTGATGGGCGAATACTCCAAGTCGCTGCGCGACGTCATTGCCCTGCTCGACCCAGAGTCGAAACTGAGCAAAGGCCCACGCGGTGCAGCGAAACCTGTTGCTACCAAGCGTGCGCGCAAGGTCAAGCAATACAAGAACCCGCACAACGGTGAAGTGATCGAAACCAAAGGCGGCAACCACAAGACCCTGAAAGAATGGAAAGCCAAATGGGGCGGCGACGTGGTTGAAAGCTGGTCGACCCTGCTGGACTGATTGTCCGCCGCAACGCGCTACATATACCAACAAGAACGCCGGCATGATGCCGGCGTTTTTGTTTGTTCACTCGACGCTGATGGCAAACTGATCAGCCAAGTTGCGGGCATGCGCCTGCCACGCCTCCAACACCCGCCGTCCGGCCTCGTCGGCGTTGGCCCAGGCGCTCAGCCTGGCCTGCTCGAAATCCCCCAGGGTGTTCGGGGCGCCCCACTGCGGGTCGCTCAGGCGTTGCTGGCAGAAGCCATACCAGCGTTGGCGCTCTTCGCTGTTCAAGGTCTCCGGGAAGTTACGGGCGCGATACCGGAACAGCAACTCCGGCAGGCGCGGATCATCGAACATCCAGTGGCCATGCGCTAATTGGGCAGGGTCCAGCGTGCGAACTTGCTCGCACAAGCGACGGTCGCGATCACCGATGAAACCGGCATACAACTGCTGTTCCGGGTCTTCCACCGCAGCGAAATCTTCCTGGCCATAGATAAACTCCAGCTTGTCTTGCCACAGCGCCTGTTGTTTAGCCAATTGTTCAGCACGTGATTGCAGCAGTGGCAAATCGATGCCCAGTCGCTGCTGATCGGCAGGGCGCAATACCGAAAGCGGAGCCACTACCGGGCAGCGATTGATCTGCACCAACTTGAGCGGAACCGGTAATTGCCCCTCGGACAATTCCTCATGCCGCGTGTACAAACGCTCGCGCAGTACCTCGGCACTTTCCCTTATTAACGGTAGGGTTTCCTGATGCAGATCGCACACAATCAGTGCATTGCGATTACGCGGGTGCCAGGCCAACGGCAAGACCACGCCCAGATAATTACGCGCCGCAGAAAAGCGCCCGGATATATGCACCATCGGCTGCAACAGGCAGATCTGTTCCATCACTTTTTGCTTGCTGCGCAACTGGAACAGCCATTCGTACAACTTGGGTTGTTTCTGCCTGATCAGGCGTGCCAGAGCAATGGTGGCCCGTACGTCGGAAAGCGCTTCATGGGCATGCCCGTGGTCGATGCCATTGGCCTGGCTGAGCAATTCCAGGCGCAGGCTGGTGCGCCCGTCCTGTTGTGGCCAGACGATCCCCTCCGGGCGCAGGGCATAGGCAGTGCGCACCACGTCGATCAGGTCCCAGCGGCTGTTGCCGCCCTGCCACTCGCGGGCATAAGGGTCGAAGAAGTTGCGGTACAGGCTGTAGCGGGTGACTTCATCGTCAAAACGCAGGGTGTTGTAGCCGGCGCTGCAGGTGCCGGGGCGGGCCAGTTGCGCGTGCACGCGGGTCATGAACTCGGCTTCGCACAAGCCCTGCCTGGCGAGTTGCTCGGGGGTGATGCCAGTGACCAGGCAGGCCGCCGGGTGCGGCAGAATATCGTCCGAGGGGCGGCAGTAGAGGTTGATCGGCTCTTCGATCTCGTTGAGTTCGAAATCGGTGCGCACACCTGCAACCTGCAGCGGCCGGTCGCAGCGCGGGTTGATGCCTGTGGTTTCGTAGTCGTGCCAGAAGATGCTGGAAGTCACGGGGTCGTCCTGTTTCAAGGTCGACCGATTCTAGCGGAGACAGGCTCAGGCGGAAGCGTTGGCGGGGCGGAAACTGAAATAGTCGCGCAGCGAGCGGACGAATTCATCGTATTCGCGCGGCGCCTGCAACAGCATGAAGCCAGAATCGTAGTGGCCCGGGGTCTGGTCTTCCCGGCACCACAGGCAGCTGGCGGTCAGGTTGATGAACTGAAACCCGCCACCCGCCAACGGCAGGCGCAATTGCAGTTCGAAGTCCGGCCCGACCAGCACAGGTAGCGAGCTGATCAGCATGATGCCGTCTTCGGAGGCATTGCCCAGCTGACCGATCGGCTGATCGGTGAAACGGTTGTAGACCGTCAGCACACAAGGCAACTGATGGCGTTCGATATGGCGCTGGATGAACATGATAGCGAGTGCAGTCCTGTACCTGATGCCAGGAATGCGAGGTACTGGCGGTTGCTGTAACGACTGAGTTACAGATTAGCGCAGCAGCCCGGGCAAATCCCGTGAAATTAAAGACACCTTGGTGTTAACGCCAAGTGGGGGTAGTCACCGGGTTGGCCACCGCCGCTTCCCCACCCCGGTAGTGACCGAGCTTCTGCAGGGTCTCCAGCCGCGCCTTGGCGCGATAGGCATATTCATTGCCCGGGTACTGCTGGATCAGGTACTCGTAGGTTTGCGCGGCATCCACATAAAGCATGTCACGCTCAAGGCACTGACCACGCAACAGCGACACTTCCGGGTGGATGAACGGCCGCGCACGGCTGGTACGGTCGACCTGCGACAACTCCAGCATGACCTTCGAACAATCGCCACGGTCATAGGCGCGGTAGGCGTTGTTCAGGTGGTGGTCCATGGACCAGCGGGTGCAGCCGACGGTGCTGGCCGCCAGGGCAATGATGATCAGGGCGCGCATGGGGTATCTCCTTTGATGCCAGTGTATCGGCCATTGCCGGCAAATCTTCACAGCGTTTTGCAAGGATACTCCCGCCCGTTCAAATGCCACCCTGCATTGGCCGCAGGTAGTGCAACGGAACAATGACTACAGCGTAATTGAGGAGTAGCCTTTCGCTGCGCTTCACTATAGGAGTCTGTGCATGAGCATCCGCCGTACCAAAATCGTCGCCACCCTTGGCCCCGCCAGCAACTCGCCGGAAGTGATCGAACAGCTGATCCTCGCCGGCCTGGACGTGGCACGCCTGAACTTCTCCCACGGCACGCCGGACGAGCACAAGGCACGCGCCCGCCTGATCCGTGACATCGCCGCCAAGAACGGCCGCCATGTCGCACTGCTGGGCGACCTGCAGGGTCCGAAGATCCGCATCGCCAAGTTCGCCAACAAGCGCATCGAACTGAAGATCGGTGACAAGTTCACGTTCTCTACCGCCCACCCGCTGACCGAAGGCAACCAGGACATCGTCGGTATCGACTATCCCGACCTGGTCAAGGACTGCGGCGTCGGTGACGAACTGCTGCTCGACGACGGCCGTGTGGTCATGCGCGTCGAGACCGCCACCGCAGATGCCCTGCACTGCGTGGTGATCATCGGTGGCCCGCTGTCGGATCACAAAGGCATCAACCGCAAAGGTGGCGGCCTGACCGCTCCGGCCCTGACCGAAAAAGACAAGGCCGACATCAAGCTCGCCGCGGAAATGGACCTGGACTACCTGGCCGTCTCGTTCCCGCGTGACGCCAGCGACATGGAATACGCCCGCAAGCTGCGTGACGAATCTGGCGGCAGTGCCTGGCTGGTGGCCAAGATCGAACGCGCCGAAGCCGTTGCCGACGATGAAACACTCGACAAGCTGATCCTCGCCTCCGACGCCGTCATGGTTGCCCGTGGCGACCTGGGTGTGGAAATCGGCGACGCCGAGCTGATCGCCATCCAGAAGAAGATCATCCAGCACGCCCGCCGCAACAACAAGGCGGTGATCGTCGCGACCCAGATGATGGAGTCGATGATCCAGAACCCGATGCCGACCCGCGCCGAAGTGTCCGACGTGGCCAACGCCGTACTCGACAACACCGATGCGGTGATGCTGTCGGCCGAGAGCGCCGCAGGTGCCTACCCGATCGAAGCCGTACAGGCCATGGCGCGTATCTGTTCCGGTGCCGAAAAGCACCCGACCAGCCAGAAGTCCAGCCACCGCCTGCACACCACCTTCGAGCGCTGCGACGAAAGCATCGCCCTGGCGGCCATCTACACCGCCAACCACTTCCCGGGCGTGAAGGCGATCATCGCCCTGACCGAAAGCGGTTACACCCCGCTGATCATGTCGCGCCTGCGTTCGCACGTGCCGATCTTCGCACTGTCACCGCACCGCGCCACCCAGGCCCGCGCCAACATGTTCCGCGGCGTCTACCCGATTGCCTTCGACCCGGCTTCGCTGCCGGCCGACAAGGTCAGCCAGGCGGCCGTCGACGAGCTGCTCAAGCGCGGCCTGGTGGAGCAAGGTGACTGGGTAATCCTGACCAAGGGTGACAGCTACCACACCATCGGTGGCACCAACGGCATGAAGATCCTCCACGTCGGTGACCCGCTGGTGGGCTGATAGCCTTTGAGGCCTCATCGCGGCCTGCGTTCGCGCCTACAGGAAATTGCATTTCCCCGTAGGCGCGAACGCAGGCCGCGATGAGGCCCGCACAGGCACCACACACACCTCAGGCATGCTCGACGAACACATCGGCAAACACCTGCCCCCGCGGCACCCCGGCAATGAACAGCCGCCGGGCAAACCGCTCGACACGCCCCGGCGCCCCGCACACCAGCGCCACTGTCTGCCGCGATGACGGCCGCAACCCCGCCAGCGCCTCCTCCATCTGCTCCGCCAGTACCAGCTCGACCGTCACGCCCTGCAGTTGCATCAGCGACTCAGCCATGTAGTGCCCAGCTTTGTCCCGCGCCACATGCACTACCCGGATCTCCGCCTGATGCCCCTGGCGCAACGCTTCGCGCAAGATGCCCCATAACGGCGCCAGGCCAGTGCCCGCTGCCAGCAGCCAGAGCGGCCGCGCCTGCCAGTCCGGGTCGTAATGCAGCGCCCCGCCCCGCAACTCGCCCAGGCGCAACTCGTCGCCCACCTGCAGCCCACGCGCCTTGTCGCAAAAGGCACCGGGATGCTGGCAATCGATATGAAACTCGAGGAAGTCATCATCCCCCGGCAAGCTGGCAAGTGAGTAAGGCCTGGCAACAGCGCCATTCCACAACACCACATGCTGCCCCGCCTGATAACGCAGCGCACGCTCCGGTCGCAGCCGCACGCGCAGCACGTCGCCAGACCAGTCCACCGCGCACACCTGTGCCGGCACCCCGTCCTGCTGCGGGTCGAACACGGCCACACGCAGGTCCTCTACCACCTGGCACTGGCAGGCCAGGCGCCAGCCCAGGGCATGCTTGTCGAGCGCCAGGGCCTCGGGCAAGGCATCCGCCGGCTGCCCTTCCAGGCAATGCACCAGGCAGGCGTGGCAACTGCCGGCACGGCAGCTGTAGGGCACATTCAGCCCGGCACCGTTGAGGGCATCGAGCAGGTTGCTGCCGTTCGGCACCGCCCAGCGGCGCTCGCCCACGCAAAGTTCGGGCATGGTAAGTCTGTCTCCGTCGATCATCGAGTCACTGTATGCCAAGCGCGCACCGGCAGCAAAAAGGATGCCTGCCAGCTGCCGACCATGGTCCTGACCACGCGCAGGTGTTTCGCGCGGTGAGGCGCGCTATACTGCCGCGCCCTTTTGCGTCGGCCAGTCTGCCGGCGCGCCTTGCAAGGCGCTTCGACACGCTGGTCGGCACCGTCGGGCGTCTTTTTGAATGTTCCCGTCTTTAAGAGGAGCGCGCTGCATGACCGTGATCAAGCAAGACGACCTGATTCAGAGCGTCGCCGACGCCCTGCAATTCATTTCGTACTACCACCCCGTCGATTTCATCCAGGCGATGCACGAGGCCTACCTGCGTGAAGAGTCGCCTGCGGCACGCGATTCGATCGCCCAGATCCTGATCAACTCGCGCATGTGCGCCACTGGCCACCGCCCGATCTGCCAGGACACCGGTATCGTGACCGTGTTCATCCGCGTGGGCATGGACGTGCGCTGGGACGGCGCCACCATGAGCGTCGACGACATGATCAACGAAGGTGTGCGTCGCGCCTACAACCTGCCTGAAAACGTCCTGCGCGCTTCGATCCTGGCCGACCCGGCCGGTGCCCGCAAGAATACCAAGGACAACACCCCGGCCGTCATCCACTACTCCATCGTCCCTGGCGACAAGGTCGAAGTGGACGTTGCAGCCAAAGGCGGCGGCTCGGAGAACAAGTCGAAGATGGCCATGCTCAACCCGTCCGACTCGATCGTCGACTGGGTGCTGAAGACCGTTCCGACCATGGGCGCTGGCTGGTGCCCGCCTGGCATGCTCGGCATCGGCATCGGCGGTACCGCCGAGAAGGCTGCGGTCATGGCCAAGGAAGTGTTGATGGAGTCCATCGACATCCACGAACTGAAAGCCCGTGGCCCGCAAAACCGCCTCGAAGAGATCCGCCTGGAGCTGTTCGACAAGGTCAACCAGCTGGGCATCGGTGCCCAGGGCCTGGGCGGCCTGACCACCGTGCTCGACGTGAAGATCATGGACTACCCGACTCACGCCGCCTCGCTGCCGGTGTGCATGATCCCGAACTGCGCCGCCACCCGTCACGCCCACTTCGTGCTCGACGGCAACGGCCCGGCCGAGCTGGAAGCGCCGTCGCTGGACGCCTACCCGGAAATCGTCTGGGAAGCCGGCCCAAGCGCCCGTCGCGTCAACCTCGACGACATCACCCCGGAAGAAGTCGCCAGCTGGAAACCGGGCGAGACCATCCTGCTCAACGGCAAGATGCTCACCGGTCGCGATGCGGCCCACAAGCGCATGGTCGAGATGCTCAACCGCGGTGAACAACTGCCGGTCGACCTCAAGGGCCGCTTCATCTACTACGTCGGCCCGGTCGATCCAGTCGGTGACGAAGTGGTAGGCCCAGCTGGCCCGACCACCGCTACCCGCATGGACAAGTTCACCCGCCAGATCCTTGAGCAGACCGGTCTGCTGGGCATGATCGGCAAGTCCGAGCGTGGCCCGACCGCGATCGAAGCGATCAAGGACAACAAGGCCGTGTACCTGATGGCCGTTGGTGGCGCTGCCTACCTGGTGGCCCAGGCCATCCGCAAGTCGAAGGTCCTGGCCTTTGCCGAACTGGGCATGGAAGCGATCTACGAGTTCGAAGTCAAGGACATGCCGGTGACCGTCGCTGTCGACAGCAACGGTGAGTCGGTACACATCACTGGCCCTGCCCTGTGGCAGAGCAAGATTGCCCAGAGCCTGGCCGTCGAAGTGAAGTAAACCTGATGCAGTGGCGTCGCCTGCTACGCGGGCAACGCCGCTCTCACAGCAGCCTCTCGAACTGCTCCGGCCAGTCCCTGCGGGTAAACACCTGCCCTTCCCGCCTCACTCGCCGCACTTGCTCAAGATCCACCTCACACACCATCCACCGGCTGCTCTGCGGGCTCAACGTCTCGCTCAACGCGACCACGCCGTCCCCCGGCATCCCGTGATCCGGCGGAACGAACAGCCCAGCCCGGCCAATGTTCTCATCCAGTGCCGGTGACCAGGGCGCCACCCCTACCGTCGAGCTTTGCAACACGGCTACCTGGTTTTCCAATGCCCGCGCCTGTGCGCCAATGCGCACCCGGTGGTAACCCGCCTCGGTGTCGGTACAGCTCGGCGCCAGGATCAGGTCGGCACCCCCTTCGGCCAGGCGCCGCGCCAGCATCGGGAACTCGTTGTCGTAACAGATCAGGATGCCCAGGCGCCCAAGATCAGTGTCGAACACCTGCAGCCCCTCTCCGGCGGCAATGCCCCACTGCTCCCGCTCGAAGCGGGTCATCATCAGCTTGTCCTGATAACCGAGTTTGCCCTTGGGACCGAACAGCCAGGCCCGATTACGGTACTGCCCATCAAGGTCGAGCACCGGCAAGCTGCCCGGCTGCAGGTAGACGCCCCAGCGCCTGGCAATCCCTTCGCACAGCGCCAGCCACGGCTCGATGAGCGGCTGGATGCCGGCGATCGAAGCCTGGAGATGACCCCGCTGCTCGGTCGGCAACTGGCCGCTGAGTACCAGCCCGGCGTATTCCGGCAACAGCAGCAACCGGGCGCCCGCTTCCACCGCCTCCGCGCACAACGCCTGCAGATGGTCGGCATAGGCATCCCAGGTTTCATGCAACTCGATGGCGTACTGGCAGGCTGCGAGACAGATCAAATCGGCAGCTCCTTGGTCCAGAACGACAGGATCTTTTCCGAGCTTTCCTGCTCGTCCAGGTCACGCCAGGCATAACGGGTGCGCAGGGAGGGGTCGTGCAGGAAGCCACGATTGCGCCAGAACCCATGCAGCGGCTTGTAATCCGCAGGCCGACGCGGGTGTCCTCCCGGTCGCTCGACGGCACAGAACGCGCAGAAGTCGAACTCGGCCAGCTTGTGAGCATAGGATTCGCGCTCGATGAAGAAGCGCACGCCCAGGCCGCGGCCACGGTATTCGGGCAGCACCAGCGACTCGCCGAAGTAGTAGACACTCGCCGGATCGCGCCCCAGGGCCAGGAACGGCTGCTGGAACTCCGGGGCTACGTCCACCAGCGGCAGGGCGGTCGAGGCGCCAATGACCTGGCCGTCATCCAGGGCCAGCACCACCAGGCTGCGCCCGGAACGGGCATAGCTGGCCAGGTAGTCGGCCTCGTACTCCGGGGTACCGTCGTAGAGGTAGGGAAACTCGCGAAACACGGTCAGGCGCAGGCGAGCGAGGTCATCGATGTAAGGCGCGATAGCGGCGCCGTGCAACAGGCGTATTTCCATGCTTGGCGGTCGTTTTGTCGATGTGGATGACGCGCTCGGCTAAGCCGGGCTTGAGGGGAAACCCTATCATCCGAGCCAACGCACCGCCTTTTCCCTACACGACAGGTATTGTTCCATGACCGCTACCGAACTGGTAAATGCTTACTACGCCGCCTTCAATGCTGGCGACATGCCTGCCTTCCTGGCACTGCTCAGCGAAGACGTGATCCACGACATCAACCAGGGCGAGCGGCAGATGGGCAAAGCCAGGTTCGCTGCGTTCATGGACAAGATGAACCGCTGCTACCGCGAGCGCCTGGCCGACATCGTGGTGATGCAGAACGCCGACGGCAGCCGGGCGGCTGCGGAGTTCACCGTGCATGGCCAATACCTGGCCGACGACGAAGGGCTGCCGGCAGCCAATGGCCAGACCTACGTGCTGCCGGCGGGGGCCTTCTTCTACATTCACTGCGGCAAGATTGCCCGGGTGACCAATTACTACAACCTCAACGACTGGGTCGAGCAAGTCGGTTAAGCGATACGGGTGCCCAGTACCTTGAGGAAAGCGGCCAGCCATGCCGGGTGCGCCGGCCACGCCGGCGCGGTCACCAGGTTGCCATCGACGTGCGCCTGGTCCACCGCGATATCGATGAACGTGCCACCGGCCAGGCGTACTTCCGGCGCACAGGCCGGATAGGCACTGCACTGGCGCCCTTCCAGCACACCCGCTGCCGCCAGCAACTGCGCGCCATGGCACACTGCGGCAATCGGCTTGCCCGCCTGGTCGAACGCCCGCACCAGTTCCAGCACCTTCTCGTCCAGGCGCAGGTATTCCGGCGCACGGCCACCCGGGATCAGCAACGCGTCGTAACCCTCGGCCCGCACCCGCACGAAATCATAGTTGAGGGCAAAATTGTGCCCGGGCTTTTCGCTGTAGGTCTGCTCGCCTTCGAAATCATGAATCGCCGTGCGCACGGTCTGCCCCGCGACCTTCTCCGGGCACACCGCATGCACCGTGTGGCCGACCATGCTCAGTGCCTGGAACGGCACCATGGCCTCGTAGTCTTCGACATAGTCGCCCACCAGCATGAGAATCTTCTTGGCCGTCATCGCACCCACTCCTTCGATTGCCTTGGACAGTCACTGCACGATAGCCGCTCTCAGTCGCGCCGGTCGAGCAAGTTGACCACCAGTCGGTCCAGCCAGCCCCATATGCGCTGCTTCACCCGTCGCCACAGCCGGCGGGCATGCCAGTGGTGAAGGTCGACCACCTCGCTCAAGGCGAAATCGCGCTCGAAGCTGGCCTGCACGGCAGCCGTCAACGGCGGGTCCAGGGCCTCGATGTTGGCCTCCAGGTTGAAGCGCAGGTTCCAGTGGTCGAAATTGCACGAGCCAATACTGACCCAGTCGTCGATCAGTACCATCTTCAGGTGCAGGAAGCACGGCTGGTATTCGTAGATGCGCACCCCGGCGCGCAACAAGCGGGGGTAATAGCGATGCCCGGCATAACGCACAGAAGGGTGGTCGGTGCGTGGCCCGGTCAGCAGCAGCCGCACATCGACGCCCTTGCTGGCGGCGCGGCGCAACGACCGGCGCACGCTCCAGGTCGGCAGGAAATAGGGCGTGGCCAGCCACACCCGCTGTTTGCCACTGTTGATCGCCCGCACCAGCGAATGCAGGATGTCCTGGTGCTGACGGGCGTCGGCATAGGCCACGCGACCCATGCCTTGGCCCTGCGCCGGCACCTTGGGCAGGCGCGGCAGGCCAAAGCCTTCAGCCGGGCGCCAGGCGGTGCGGCGGTTGTTGGCTTGCCACTGGCGATCGAACAGCAACTGCCAGTCGCTCACCACTGGCCCTTGCATCTGCACCATCACTTCGTGCCAGGCACTGGCCGGCTCACCTGGCGTCCAGAACTCGTCGGTAACGCCCGTGCCGCCCACCACCGCCCAACGTTCGTCCACCAGCAAGAGCTTGCGATGGTCGCGGTACAGGTTGCGAAAACCCCGCTTCCAGCGCAGTCGGTTATAGCAGCGCAAGTACACCCCGGCTTCCACCAGGCGCTGGCGCAACGCTGCGGTAAAGGCCAGCGAGCCATAGTCATCGAACAGGCAGCGCACGCGTACCCCACGCAAAGCCACCTGCTCCAGCGCCTCCACCACAGCCTCGGCACACGCACCCGCCTCGACCAGATACAGTTCGAGGTCGACCTGGAACTCGGCGCGCATGATCGCCTGGAGCATGCGCGGAAAGAACTCGGGGCCGTCGATCAGCAGTTCGAACTGATTGCCACCCCGCCATGGGAAGACCGGCCCCGACATGTCAGCGGGCGTTGAAGATCAGTACCGCATTGACCGGTACCGACGGGTTGATGGATTTCAGCTTGGCGAACGTGCGCAGGCTTTCCAGCCCCGGCAGCAGGCCGAAGTCCGAGGCCCGCAACACCAGCGGTTCGAGGGTCACCACCTGAAAGCGCCGCTCATCCAGGCGAGTGGCCAGCAACAGCGCGTTGTAACTGTGCGACTGGCCATGCAGGGTGACCGTCAGCGGCAGGCGCAGCTCGATTTGTGCGCCATCGGCCAGGTCGTTGATCGGCCGCAGGTCGATCTGCGCCTTCACGTTCGCCTCGGCGAAGCGCTGCACCTCGAACAGCTTGTCGCGCATCTGCTCGTCACGCAGCGGGATGCCGCTGCTCACCGAGTCCATCTCGATACGCAGCGCTGCCGCACCTTTGCGGTCGACGCTGCCGTGCAAGACCAGGAAGCGATGCACCTCGGCAGTGTCACCGTTCTTGCCGGTGACGAACGACAGGCGTGAGGACTCGCCATCGAGGTGCCAGTTGGCGTGGGCGGGCAGGCACAAAGCCAGCAGCAGGGCAGGCAGGATACGGGGCAGCTTGAACATGGCAGGTCTCGTGAAACTTGACCGCCAACCTTACCCGCCCGTCCTCATGGCAGCAAGCGGCAGCCCGCCTGCGCGCCCTGCCAGGCCGCCTGGTTGCGCTGGCCAAGGCCTTCGGCGCGGACACGCCGTTGTGGGCCGTCTTCCTCCAGCCGGCTCAGGGGCAACCATTGCTTCACATATCCCCGGCAATAGGCTTCGTCGAAGCCCATCACGAAGCGGCACGAGCAGTACTCCTTGGCCGAATAGGCCGAAAGGATGCCCGGGAAGTCCGCCAATGCCTGGCGCTCCAGCCATGCCCAGCCAAGCAAGGCGACGATCGTCAGCAACAGCACGCGCTTCATGCGCCCTCCCTGGTCAGGGCTGCGAGCACCCGCTTGAGCAGTTCGTTATGGCGGTAGCTGCCGTCGCGGTCATCGGCATAGCGCACGATCACCAGCTTCTGCGACGGCACGATATACAACGCCTGGCCCCAGTGGCCGAGCGCCGCATAGGTATCGGTCGGGGCGTCGGGCCACGGTGTCGGGCTTCCTGGCAGTGGCAGGTTGAGCCACCAGTGGCCGCCCGGGGTGGGTTCACCGGCTACTGCGGCGGCCTGGGTGAACGCTGTGCGGTTGAACGCAACCCAGCTTGCTGGCAACAGCGGGTGCCCTTGCCAGCGACCATCGCGTTGCATCAACAAACCGATGCGCGCCAGGTCGCGGGCACTGAGGTAGAGGTAAGAGGAGCCGACGAACGTGCCCGCGCCATCACGCTCCCACACCGCGCTGCCGATGCCCAACGGGGTGAACAGCGCTTGCCAGGGGTAGCCGGCATAGGTACTGGCATCGAGCATGCCGCGCAGTGTGGCAGCCAGCACGTTGCTGTCGCCGCTGGAGTAGAGAAAGCGCCGGCCAGGCTTTTCGGCACTGGCGCGGGCAGCGGCATAGGCCGCCATGTCGTCGCGCCCGCGGGTATAGAGCATGGCCACCACCGAAGACTTCAGCGGTGCGTACTCGTAGTCTTCCTGCCACTCCAGGCCGCTGGCCCAGTGCAGCAGGTCGGCCAGCTGCACATCAGGGTGGGCCTGCATCGGCGGGTAGAAGCGTGCGGCCGGGTCGTGCAGCTGAAAGCGGCCTTCACCCTGGGCCACGCCGAGCACGGTGGCCAGCACGCTCTTGCTGACCGACCAGGTCAGGTGCGCGGTATTGGCGGTGGTGGGGGCGGTGTAGCGTTCGTGGAGGATGCGACCGTCACGGATGATCAACAAGGCGTCGGTGCGGATGCCGCTGCGCTCGCTGGCGTTGCCCTCCGGGAAAGCGTAGGCATCGACGGCCTGCCAGTCGAGGGCAGTGTCGTCGACTGGCCAGTCCGGTTCCGGCCAGACCTCGGCCCAGGCGGGGCACACAGTTAATGCAAGGCTCAGAAGCAGTGCTTTCATCGTTATCGCCCAAGGGGGGCTGCGAAGCGGCCCCGGGATCTGAAAGATCGCCCAGTTTTTCAGGCTTTCATGACAGCCCTGCTGCCAACCAGGCCTTGGCCAGGCGCTTTTCGCGCGCCGCAGTGGCCAGTGCCAGCACCCCCTGATCGCGCTGCCAAAGTTGCGCCCACTGCTCCGGCCCTGCCAGCAGCGCCTTGTCGACTGCCCCGCGCAGCTCCTGAAACTGCGAAAACAATCCCCCCAGCAGCAGGTGGCAGCCGACGCTGTCAGGGCACTGTCGGCTACCCTCGGCGCATGCCGCCAACAGCGCCAGTAGACGCAGGCGCAGCTCCTGCGGCCAGCCACACTCTTGCCCTACCCCGTAAAGCCAGGCGGTCAGCGCCGCGAGCACGTACAAGTCTTCCAGCGAGCGGAACGGTTTGACGTAAGCGTCCCAGCCATCGCCAGCCAGCAGCTCGCACGCCGCGTCCTGCAAGTGCAGGCGACCATGCCCGACTTCGGGCATCAGCGGCAGGGTCGGCAATGCGTCCAGCGTAACCCCGGCCTCCCCCGGGTAGACCACCGCCAGACTCAAGCGCGGCGCTTCACCCAGCGCTTCGCTGCGTGCGGCCACCAGCAGCCACTCGGCATCCAGGCCGGCGGTGACGAAATCCTTGGCGCCATTGAGGCGCAAACCGACCAGCCGGGTATGCATGTCTGCCGGGCGCACGCTACGCCGCTCGGTGGCGCACAGCGCACCCAGGCTGGCCGGTGCACTGGGCCAGAGCACGCGCAAGGCAGCCTGGTAACCGATGAGGAACGCCAGGCCCGGCGTGGCCATGGCGCGGCCGCCCAGCACCGCCAGTTCGAACGGGGCTACCGCGCCAAGGCGTTCGAGCTGCGCGGCATAGGCCTCGCCCAAAGTGCCGGCAAGGGGCTGGCGGAGGGGGTCGTTGAGTCGTTGCAACCAAGCCATCGGGCGCTCCTTCACGGGGGCTGTCGGGGTGTGTCATGCAAGCATCACCAAAGGTTCACGGGGGTGACACCGCGCCTACCTAGGCTGACTTTGCACAACAAAGCCGACCGGCCGCAACCTTTCATGGCTGGCTTATGGAGACTCGTAATGACTCGGATCGCTCACTCTGGCGACAACAGCACTGAACGCCGTCTGCAAGCCGAACGCCTGGTCGGCGCTGCGGCCCTGCAGGAAGCCCAGGCCCTGCGCTACAAGGTGTTCAGCGCGGAGTTCAAGGCCAAGCTCAAAGGCGCCGAACTGGGCCTGGATATGGATGACTACGACGTACACTGCCGCCACATCGGCGTGCGCGACCTGAGCACTGGCGAGTTGGTGGCCACCACGCGCCTGCTCGACCACCAGGCAGCCAGCAGCCTGGGGCGTTTCTACAGCGAAGAAGAATTCAGCCTGCACGGCCTGCTGCAACTGCAGGGCCCGATTCTCGAACTCGGCCGCACCTGCGTCGCCGCCAACTACCGCAACGGCGGCACCATCGCCGTGCTTTGGGGTGAGCTGGCGGAGGTGCTCAACGAGGGGCGCTACAGCTACCTGATGGGCTGCGCCAGCATCCCCATGCAGGACGGCGGCATGCAAGCCCACGCGGTCATGCAGCGCCTGCGCGAGCGCTACCTGTGCACCGAGCACCTGCGTGCCGTGCCGAAGAACCCGCTGCCCAGCCTGGCCCTGCCGAACAACGTCATCGCTGAAATGCCGCCACTGCTCAAGGCCTACATGCGCCTGGGCGCAAAAATTTGCGGCGAGCCGTGCTGGGACGAGGATTTCCAGGTCGCCGACGTGTTCATCCTGCTCAAGCGCGACGACCTCTGCCCGCGCTACGCCCGCCACTTCAAGGCAGCGGTCTGATGCCTGGCCTGCGGGTAGTCGCCCGCCTCTCGCGGCTGCTGCTGGTGTTGTCGCTGGGCATGCTCATGGCCGGTGTCATTGCCGTGGGCGAACGCTTGGGCATCAAGGCCTCGATCGACCTTCGCCAGCGCTGGTCCTGCTGGTTCATGAAACGCCTGGTCGCCGCCTTGCCCTTCGAGGTACGGGTAATCGGTGAGCTGCCGCAACAGCCGATGTTGTGGGTCAGCAACCACGTTTCCTGGACCGACATTCCCCTGCTCGGCATGCTGCTGCCGCTGTCGTTCCTGTCCAAGGCCGAAGTGCGTCACTGGCCGGTGGCCGGCTGGCTGGCGGAAAAGGCCGGCACGCTGTTCATCCGCCGCGGTGGCGGCGACGGCCAACGCCTGCGCCAACAGATCGGCGAGCAACTGGGCCAGGCACGGCCGCTGCTGATCTTTCCCGAAGGCACCACCACCGACGGGCGCCAATTGCGCACTTTCCACGGCCGCTTGCTGGCCGGAGCCATCGATCGAGGTGTGGCTGTGCAGCCGGTGGCCATTCAGTACCTACGCCATGGCGAAGCGGACCCGGTTGCGCCGTTCATTGGTGACGATGATCTGGTTTCGCACTTGCTGCGCTTGTTTGCCGAGCCTCGGGGTGAGGTGTGCATTCACTTGCTGAAGCCAATTGGCAGTGGCGGGAAGGAACGTGCGGCGCTGGCGTTTCAGGCGCAGCAGGCGATTCACATGGCGTTGTTCGGGGCTGAGGAAGTGGCGGTAGTGCCACGGCGTCAAGCGCGGGCTGCGTGAACCTGACGTTGGAGCAGCGTGGAATGCGAGATCGAGCGCCGCACGGGCGGCGCTCGATCCAACAGACGCCAAAGCGCTGAGGTCATGCCCTCCCTGCCGCCGCAAACGCCTGCAGCTGTGGGTAAAACTCGCGAAAATCCGCCAGCAACGGCTCATACAACCGCTCCAGCTCATCCATCACCCCAGCCATGCCTTCAGGCCGCGACAAGCGCCGGGCAATGCCGTTGAATACCTGCTCCAGCGTGGCGAAATCGCCATACGCCCCCAGCCAGTCGTCCGCCGCCATGAACGGCGCAATCCGTGCCAGCCGCCCTGGCAGTTCGGGCTCGGCGAGCAGCACCCGGTAAAAATCTCGGGTGAACTGCCCCAGCGGCTGCTCGGCGTAATCCCCCCAGTGCCGCGCCAGGCAATGGTCGAAAAACACATCCATGACGATCCCGGCAAAACGCCGCCGCTCCCGTGGGAAGCGCGCCATTGCCGCCAGCACCACCGGATGCTGGTCGGTGTAACTGTCGATATGCCGATGCAGCCGGATGGCCGCCTCCAGCGCAGGCGGAAAGCGCCCCTCCAGCGAGCCTTTGACGAAGTCGCCATACAGGCTGCCAAGCAGTTGCTGCGGCGCCGGGCCGCCCAGGTGCAGGTGTGCGAGGTAGTTCATGGGCGCAGTCTAGCACTGCCGGCACATATATCGTTATAACGCGATATAGCGATTCGCGCTCAGCTCAGAACTTCTTCATATTTGTATATCGCGAAATAACGATGTTAGTTTCGCCCTATCGCGATATACCGCTACAGCACGAGCCTCCACCCATGCCACTCGATCTCGACGAAATCATAAAAGCACTGGCCCATCCGGTCAGGCGAGAAATCCTCAGCTGGCTGAAAGACCCGGCAACGCAGTTTCCCGACCAGTACCACAGCACCGAGAACGGTGTCTGTGCCGGGCAGATCGACCAGCGCTGCGGGCTGTCGCAGTCGACCGTCTCTGCCCACCTGGCCACCTTGCAACGGGCCGGCCTGATCAGCAGCCAGAAGGTCGGCCAGTGGCACTTCTTCAAACGCAACGAAGCCACCATCGAGGCGTTCCTCGAACAACTGCGCCAAGCGCTTTGACAAGGCAGGTAACCGTTATGACCACGCTTTTCGATCCAATCCAACTGGGCGACGTACAACTGCCCAACCGCATCATCATGGCCCCGCTGACCCGCTGCCGCGCCGACGAAGGCCGCGTGCCCAATGCGCTGATGGCCGAATACTACGTACAGCGCGCCAGTGCCGGCCTGATTCTCAGCGAGGCGACATCGGTCAGCGCGATGGGCGTCGGCTACCCCGACACGCCCGGCATCTGGAACGACCAGCAGGTGCGCGGCTGGCATAACGTCACCCAGGCCGTGCACGGCGCTGGCGGGCGCATTTTCCTGCAGCTGTGGCACGTTGGCCGTATCTCCCACCCTAGCTACCTCAATGGGGAGCTGCCCGTAGCGCCCAGCGCGATCCAGCCCAAAGGGCACGTCAGCCTGGTGCGCCCGCTGAGCGACTACCCGACCCCGCGCGCCCTGGAAACCGAAGAGATCGCCGACATCGTCGAGGCCTACCGCAGCGCTGCCGAGAACGCCAAGGCCGCCGGTTTCGACGGCGTGGAAATCCACGGCGCCAATGGCTACCTGCTGGACCAGTTCCTGCAGAGCAGCACCAACCAGCGTACCGACCAGTACGGCGGCTCGCTGGAAAATCGTGCGCGGTTGCTGCTGGAAGTGACCGATGCGGCTATCGACGTGTGGGGCCCAGGTCGCGTCGGCGTGCACTTGGCACCACGTGCCGATGCCCATGACATGGGCGATGCCGACCGCGCCGAGACCTTCACCTACGTGGCGCGCGAACTGGGTAAACGCGGCATTGCCTTTATCTGCTCGCGGGAGAAGGAGGCCGACGACAGCATCGGCCCGCTGATCAAGGCGGCATTCGGTGGCCCCTATATCGTCAACGAACGCTTCGACAAGGCCAGCGCCAACGCTGCCTTGGCGGCGGGCAAGGCCGATGCGGTGGCGTTCGGCGTGCCGTTCATAGCAAACCCGGACCTGCCGGCGCGGCTGGCGGCGGATGCTCCGCTGAACGAGGCACATCCGGAGACGTTCTATGGCAAAGGGCCGGTGGGCTACATCGACTATCCGCGCCTGTAACCGAGCTCGTCGGGGGCCGCTTTGCGGCCCCCTGCAGGTTCAAGGCCGGGAATTGATCTGCTGCTGCAGGTTCTGAATCTGACTCTGCAGGGTATTCAAGTTGCGCGTGGTCTGCCCGCGGAACGCATCGAACTCCTGCACCGTCGCCCCACTCGATGACGCCGTGCGGTTTTCCATCTGGGTCTTGAGCACCAGCACATCCTGCTCCAGGCTTTCCACTGCAGCCTTCTGGTTGCCCTGCTTTTTCAATGCGGCCACTTCATCGCTCAGGCTCTTCAGTTGGCCATCGAGCTTGCCGCCATCCACTTGCCCCGACTTCAGCGCCGCCAACTCCGCATTCACGGCCTTCAACTGGGCCTGCAGTTGCGTCTGCAGCTCGGTCACCGCTTTCTGCTGCTCACGGGTATCGGCCAGCACCTGCTCCAGGCGCTTGCCCAGGTCACCCGCCTGCCCGGCCACACCTTGCTGCTGCTTGCCCTGCTCGGCCAGGCTGGCCTGCAACTGACGGATCTGCAGCTTCAATGCTTCACTGCCGGTGGCAGTCGATGACTCGCTGGCCTCGACCTTGCCGCTGATGGCCTGCAAACGCCCGGCAGCTTCTTCGCTGATCCGCGCGAAGCTTTCCTGGGTGGCCACCAGTTGCTGCTCCATCAGCGAAATCTGCTGAAAGCTCCACCAGCCCAGCCCTGCCAAAGCGATGAACGACGCGCCCAGCAATGCCCACAGTGGCCCATTGCTGGCGGGCCTGGCAGCCTTTTGGCGGCTGCGCGAGACGTGCGCGGGCAGCAACTCGTCGTCATCGGGGGTACCCGCCCGCAAGGTGGGCACATCATCGAAATCGTCGTGGGCATCGTTACGCATAGGTGGCTTCAACCGCGGTGGTAGCAAAGAGACATGAGTATAAACCGCTCGTACGGCGCACTGATGACCATCATACGTCGATCGGGTTCACTGGCCCGGCGGTTGATGCTTCCACCAGGCACAGAATTCATCCAGCGCGGTCCACAGGCTGACCTTGGGCTGGTAATCCAGATATTGACGGGCGCGGCTGATGTCCAGGGTGAAGTCACGGCTCATGACCTGCATGCCCAGACGCGACAAAGTTGGCTGCGGGCGCCCGGGCCACAGCATGCAGGCGGCTTCGTTCAGCGCCGCAAGGCTGTAGGCCAGGCCGTAAGGGCGGTAGCGGGTAACCTGCGGCAGCTGCATCTGGCGCATCACGTAGTTGACCACGTCCCACAGCGGCAGCGGCTGGCCATTGCTGATGTTATAGGCCTGGCCCAGTGCACGGTCTTCGGCGAACAGCGCGCTGAGCAGCGCCTCGTTGAGGTTGTGCACGCTGGTGAAGTCGACCTTGTTCAGGCCGTTGCCGATGATCGCCACACGGCCCTTGCGCTGCATCTGCATCAAGCGCGGGAAGATACTTGCATCACCGGCCCCGGTAACGAAGCGTGGCCGCAACGCCAACACCTCCAGGCCGAACTCCTGGGCACCGAAGACTTTCTGCTCGGCGATATGCTTGGTTTGCGCATAGTGGTCGTGAAAACGACGCGGTACCTGGTCTTCCCGGATACCCAGGCGCGAACGCCCATTGAAATAGATCGACGGCGACGACAGGTGCACCAGCCGTCGCACATGCTCCTTGAGGCAGCCCTCGACGACGTTTTCCGTGACCACCACATTGCCTTGGTGGAAGTCCTGGTAGCGCCCCCAGCTGCCCACTGCGCCCGCGCAATGCACCACCGCCTCGACGCCTTGGCACAGGCGGCGGGCCAGTTCAGGGTCACCCAGGTCGCCAGGGATGAACTGTGCACCACGTTTGACCAGGTGCTCCACGCCTTCGGCGCGCCGGCCGCTGACCCGCACAGCCAGGCCTTGCTCCAGGGCAAAGCGCGCAAAACGCCCGCCAATGAAGCCGCTCGCGCCGGTGACCAGAATTTGCATGTATGACTCCACCTTGATTTCAGATGCAACAGACGCCAGCCGCCGCTACAAGGGCACCAGCCAATGCCGTGCCGTGTGCCGCAGGTGTTCGGTCAGTTGCGCGAGCAGGTGCCCGCCGTTGCGCCAATGATGCCAGTACAACGGCACATCGATGGGGGTATCGCTGCAGATTTCCACCAGTTGGCCATTGGCCAATTGCTCACGAGCCTGCAATTCGGGCACCAGGCCCCAGCCCAGGCCGGCTTCGGTCATGCGCAGGAAACCTTCGGACGACGGGCACAAATGGTGCAGGAAGCCATCCTCGATCCCCAGCGAAGCCAGGTAACGGTGCTGCAGGAAGTCGTCTGGCCCGTAGACGATGGCCGGTGTGCGGGCCAGCCGTTGCGCCGCGAAACCCTGCGGGAAATGCCGCGCCATGAACCCTGGGCTGGCGAGCGCCCGATAGCGCATGGCACCTAGCGGCAGGCTGCGTGCGCCAGCCACCGGCCGCTCGCTGCCACACAGGCAGGCCGCCACTTCGCCCGCCCGCATGCGCTTGAGGCCAACCTCCTGATCTTCCACCACCAGGTCGGTGAGTAACTGATGCTCGGCGCAGAATGCTCCCACCGCACCGGCCCACCAGGTCGCCAGGCTGTCGGCGTTGAGGGCGATACGCAGGCGTTCCGGCATGCCCTCCTCGTCCAGCGCCGGCACCTGGCGTTGCAAGTCACGTTCGAGCAGCCGTACCTGCTGCACATGGTTGAGCAGTTGCCGGCCGACTTCGGTCGGACTCGGCGGTGCAGCACGCACCAGTACCGGTTGGCCGACCCGCGCTTCGAGCAGCTTGATGCGCTGCGAAATGGCCGACTGAGACAGCCCAAGCACCTGCGCGGCACGTTCGAAACCGCCTTGCTCGATCACCGCCGCGAGGGCAGCCAGCAGCTTGTAGTCGAACATCGATTTTCCTAATGACGGATCAGCGTTATTTGTTTTTCTTATACAGCGTACCTCGCCACACTATCCAGCATCTTCTTTGGAGTCATTGCCATGTGGCAAAGCTATCTCAACGGCATGCTGGTGGCCTTCGGCCTGATCATGGCCATCGGTGCACAAAACGCTTTCGTCCTCGCCCAGAGCCTGCGCCGCGAGCACCATTTGCCCGTGGCTGCGCTGTGCATCATCTGCGATGCGATCCTGGTGGCAGCCGGGGTGTTCGGCCTGGCCACGGTGTTGGCGCACAACCCGACGTTGCTGGCGATCGCCCGCTGGGGCGGGGCAGTGTTTCTCATCTGGTATGGCGCCAAGGCACTGCGCAGTGCCTGTTCCAAGCAGAGCCTGCAACACCAGGAGGGCCAGGGCATGCGCTCGCGCAAGGCGGTCCTGCTGAGCGCGTTGGCGGTGACCCTGCTCAACCCGCATGTGTACCTCGACACGGTCCTGCTGATCGGCTCGCTCGGGGCCCAGCAGACAGCGCCAGGGGCTTATGTGGCAGGTGCGGCCAGCGCTTCGCTGCTGTGGTTTTCGACCTTGGCGATCGGTGCGGCCTGGCTCGCGCCATGGCTGGCGCGGCCAGCCACCTGGCGGATGCTTGACCTGATGGTGGCGGTAATGATGTTTGCCGTGGCGGCGCAGCTGATCTTCAACTGAGGGCCGCCGGTCGGCGGCCGCCAACCGCTCTGGAACCTCTATTCCCTATCTTTGTTGCGTGGTTATGCGTCGGGCCCGGTGCTATGATCCAGCCCTTGCGTCGCAAAGAGTTCAAACTCGCCGACGTACATCGGGCCGCCCGTGATCGGCCTTGCGCAAACCGCAAACAGACCTGAATCAGGAGATCCACCATGGCTTTTGAATTGCCGCCGCTGCCGTACGCCCACGATGCCCTGCAGCCGCACATCTCCAAGGAAACCCTGGAGTATCACCACGACAAGCACCACAACACCTATGTCGTGAACCTGAACAACCTGGTCCCAGGCACCGAATTCGAAGGCAAGAGCCTGGAAGAGATCGTCAAGAGCTCTTCGGGCGGCATCTTCAACAACGCCGCTCAAGTCTGGAACCACACCTTCTACTGGAACTGCCTGGCACCTAACGCCGGTGGCCAGCCGACCGGCGCCCTGGCTGATGCCATCAACGCTGCTTTCGGTTCCTTCGACAAGTTCAAGGAAGAGTTCACCAAGACTTCGGTCGGCACCTTCGGTTCCGGCTGGGGCTGGCTGGTGAAGAAAGCTGACGGCTCCCTGGCCCTGGCCAGCACCATCGGCGCCGGCTGCCCGCTGACCAGCGGCGACACCCCGCTGCTGACCTGCGATGTCTGGGAACACGCCTACTACATCGACTACCGCAACCTGCGTCCGAAGTACGTCGAGGCGTTCTGGAACCTGGTCAACTGGAAATTCGTTGCCGAGCAGTTCGAAGGCAAGACCTTCAAGGCCTGATTCAGTCAGCCCTGAACGAAAAGCCCGGCCCAGCGCCGGGCTTTTTCATGCCTGACAGTTTTCCTTCGAAGTCTTGCTCAGCGCGTAGAGCACGCTAACATCAACCGTCTGGAAGTTTGATACCGCGCACTCAAGTTGCAGGGTCGGGCAACCGATACACTACCCAAGGTCGGCCGATAGTGTATTGCCAACGGTTAATGGCAAAATGATGTTATGCGCATGGATTAAGGAAAACCCCATTGAAGCTGGAATTGCGGAACAGCTTGTCGGTCAAGTTGCTCAGGGTCGTGCTCCTTTCGGCGCTGGCGGTCGGCGTCGTCCTCAGTTGCGCGCAGATCGTCTACGACACCTACAAGACCCGCCAGGCCGTCAATAACGACGCCCAACGCATTCTCGACATGTTCCGCGACCCCTCCACCCAGGCGGTGTACAGCCTCGACCGTGAAATGGGCATGCAGGTGATGGAAGGCCTGTTCCAGGACGAGTCGGTGCGCATGGCTTCGATCGGCCACCCCAACGAAACCATGCTGGCGGAAAAATCCCGTCCGCTGCAGGACATGTCGATGCGCTGGCTGACCGACCTGATCCTCGGCCAGGAACGCACCTACACCACCCAACTGGTCGGCCGTGGCCCGTACAGCGAGTACTACGGCGACCTGAGCATCACCCTCGACACGTCGTCCTATGGCGAAGACTTCCTGGTCAATGCGGTGATCATCTTCATTTCCGGCGTGCTGCGCGCCCTGGCCATGGGCCTGGTGCTCTACCTGGTGTATCACTGGCTGCTGACCAAGCCGCTGTCGAAGATCATCGAGCACCTTACCCAGATCAACCCTGACCGCCCCAGCCAGCACCAGATCCCGCTGCTCAAGGGCCACGAGAAGAATGAGCTGGGCCTCTGGGTCAATACCGCCAACCAGCTGCTGGCCTCGATCGAGCGCAACACCCACCTGCGCCACGAAGCCGAGAACAGCTTGCAGCGCATGGCGCAGTACGATTTCCTCACCGGCCTGCCCAACCGCCAGCAATTGCAGGCGCAACTCGACAAGATCCTCGCCGACGCCGGCCGCCTGCAACATCGCGTGGCCGTACTGTGCGTAGGCCTGGACGACTTCAAGGGCATCAACGAGCAGTTCAGCTACCAGGCCGGCGACCAGTTGCTGCTGGCCCTGGCCGATCGCCTGCGCGCTCACAGTGGCCGCCTGGGTTCCCTGGCACGGCTGGGAGGCGACCAGTTTGCCCTGGTCCAGGCCAATATCCAGCAGCCCTACGAGGCGGCAGAGCTGGCCCAGAGCATTCTCGACGACCTCGAACTGCCGTTCGCCCTGGACCAACAGCAAATCCGCCTGCGCGCCACCATCGGCATCACCCTTTTCCCGGAGGACGGTGACAGCACCGAGAAGCTGCTGCAAAAGGCCGAACAGACCATGACCCTGGCCAAGGCCCGCTCGCGCAACCGTTACCAGTTCTACATCGCCAGCGTCGACAGCGAAATGCGCCGCCGCCGCGAGCTGGAAAAAGACCTGCGCGAAGCCCTGCCGCGCAACCAGCTGTACCTGGTCTACCAACCGCAAATCAGTTACCGCGACCACCGCGTGGTCGGCGTCGAGGCCTTGTTGCGCTGGCAGCACCCGGAGCTCGGCATGGTCCCGCCCGATCAGTTCATCCCGCTGGCCGAACAGAACGGCAGCATCATCAGGATTGGCGAGTGGGTACTCGACCAGGCCTGCCGGCAGTTGCGCGAATGGCATGACATGGGCTTCAGCGAATTACGCATGGCGGTCAACCTGTCCACCGTCCAGCTGCATCACAGCAAGCTGCCGCGGGTGGTCAACAACCTGCTGCAGGCTTACCGCCTGCCTCCGCGCAGCCTGGAGCTGGAAGTGACCGAGACCGGCCTGATGGAAGACATCAGCACCGCCGCCCAGCACCTGCTCAGCTTGCGCCGCTCGGGGGCGCTGATCGCCATCGACGATTTCGGCACCGGTTACTCGTCGCTCAGCTACCTGAAGTCGCTGCCGCTGGACAAGATCAAGATCGACAAGAGCTTCGTCCAGGACCTGCTCGACGATGATGATGACGCGACCATCGTTCGCGCCATCATCCAGCTGGGCAAGAGCCTGGGCATGCAGGTGATTGCCGAAGGCGTGGAAACCGCCGAGCAGGAAACCTACATCATCGCCCAAGGCTGCCATGAGGGTCAGGGCTATCACTACAGCAAGCCGTTGTCGGCCCGCGAACTGACCAACTTCCTCAAACAAGCCCAGCGCAATCAGGTCTCCGCGCTGTAAGGCTTGCCCCCTCGATTTCGGCCCGTGACGCGCATTTGCATGAATTGCGCGCCAACCCCTTTACAGCAAATGCAAATCTTTCGCATGATGTTGTCGTTTCGCGTGCCACGGCGCACGGCCCAACCCCTTGGTCCAACCACACGACGCAGGAAAACCCACAATGATTCGTATGCCCCTGGCCTCCGCCAGTCTGCTGGCCATCGCCATCGCTCTCGCCGGTTGCGGCGAAGGCAAGGATGACAAGGCTGCCGCTCCGCAAGCTCAGGCACCTGCTGCGGCCAGCACCGCAGCGGCGGCGCCCGGGGCTGTCGACGAAGCGGCCGGCAAAGCCGTGGTCAAGCACTACACCGAAATGGTCTATGCCGTGTACAGCGACGCGCTGAGCACCGCCAAGACCCTGCAGACCGCCGTCGACGCGTTCCTTGCCAAGCCCAACGACGAAACCCTGAAAGCCGCCAAAGAGGCCTGGGCTGCCGCGCGCGTACCTTACCTGCAGAGCGAGGTGTTCCGCTTCGGCAATACCATCATTGATGACTGGGAAGGTCAGGTGAATTCCTGGCCGCTGGACGAAGGCCTGATCGACTATGTCGACAAGAGCTATGAGCATGCCCTGGGCAACCCGGCGGCCAGCGCCAACATCATCGCCAACACCGAGATCCAGGTGGGTGAAGAGAAAGTCGATGTCAAGGACATCACCCCTGAGAAGCTGGCCAGCCTGAACGAACTGGCAGGTTCCGAAGCCAACGTCGCCACCGGCTACCACGCCATCGAGTTCCTGCTCTGGGGCCAGGACCTCAACGGCACCGGCCCAGGCGCCGGCAACCGCCCGGCTTCCGATTACCTGGAAGGCAAAGGTGCCACCGGCGGCCACAACGACCGTCGCCGCGCCTACCTGAAGGCGGTCACCGAGCTGCTGGTCAAGGACCTTGAAGAGATGGTCGGCAACTGGAAGCCGAACGTCGCCGACAACTACCGTGCCACGCTGGAAGCCGAGCCGGTGGCCGATGGCCTGCGCAAGATGCTGTTCGGCATGGGCAGCCTGTCGCTGGGCGAACTGGCCGGTGAGCGCATGAAGGTCTCGCTGGAAGCCAACTCGCCGGAAGACGAGCAGGACTGCTTCAGCGACAACACCCACTACTCGCACTTCTACGACGCCAAGGGCATCCGTAACGTCTACCTGGGCGAGTACACCCGTGTCGACGGCACCAAGCTGACCGGCCCGAGCCTGTCTTCGCTGGTGGCCAAAGCCGATCCGGCTGCCGACGCCACCCTCAAGGCCGACCTCGAAGCCACCGAAGCGAAAATCCAGGTGATGGTCGACCACGCGCTCAAGGGCGAGCACTACGACCAGCTGATCGCCGCCGACAACGCTGCCGGCAACCAGATCGTGCGTGATGCCATCGCCTCGCTGGTCAAGCAGACCGGCTCGATCGAGCAGGCTGCCGGCAAGCTGGGCATCGCCAACCTGAACCCGGACACCGCCGATCACGAGTTCTGATTCGCGGAGCGGGTGTTGAAAAGAGGCGACCTTCGGGTCGCCTTTTTTCTGTGCCGGCCTCTTCGCGGCTAAAGCCGCTCCCACAGGATCTCCACAGGCTCCGACCTTGTGTGGTCCCTGTGGGAGCGGGTTTACCCGCGAAAGGGCCGGTGAAGTCCATGAAAATGCTGGCCTTTCACATCCTTTTCACCCGGGTAATTGCAAATTGCTCTTATTCAAATTACGCCAGCCTGCTAAGCTTGCACGCCGGTTTTTCGTCCACGCCCAGGATTTTGCATGTCCTCGTCGCTGTCCCGACTCTCCCCTTTGCTGCTGACCCTCGCCCTTGCCGCCTGTGACGACGCCCCGCGTTTCACCAAGGCCGAGCCCGGCGAAGCGCTGTCTGGCGGCCAGGCAACAGTCCAGCGCGACGACCGCAAGGCATTCTCCCTGCCCTCGGCCAACCTCTCGGCCGAGCGGCGCCTGGACTTCGCCGTGGGCAACAGCTTCTTCCGCAGCCCGTGGGTGATCGCCCCGTCCACCACCACCGCGCGTGATGGCCTGGGCCCGTTGTTCAACACCACGGCCTGCCAGAACTGCCACGTGCGCGATGGCCGCGGGCACCCACCTGGGCCCGATGACAGCAATGCCGTGGGCATGCTGGTGCGCCTGTCGATCCCCGATCAGCCTTACCTGGCCAAGCAGATCGAGCGCCTGGGCGTGGTCCCTGAGCCGGTCTACGGCACCCAGCTGCAGGACATGGCCATCCCCGGCGTGGCGCCAGAGGGCAAGGTGCGGGTGAACTACACCACCCAGACCGTCACCTTCAAGGACGGCCACCCGGTCGAACTGCGCCGCCCGACCCTGCAGATCACCCAGCTTGGCTATGGCCCGATGCACCCCGACACGCGCTTCTCGGCCCGTGTCGCCCCGCCGATGATTGGCCTGGGCCTGCTCGAAGCCATCGCCGAAGCCGACATCCTGGCCAACGAAGACCCGAACGACCGCAACCACGATGGTATCCGCGGCCGCGCCAACCGGGTCTGGGACGACGCCCAGGGCAAGACCATGATCGGCCGCTTCGGCTGGAAGGCCGGGCAGCCCAACGTCAACCAGCAGAACGTGCACGCCTTCAACGGCGACATGGGCCTGACCAGCCGCTTGCAACCGAAGGACGACTGCACCCCTGCCCAGGTCGACTGCCTGGCCGCGCCCAATGGCGACGGTGAAGGCGACGAGAAGGAGGTCAGCGACAACATCCTGCGCCTGGTCACGTTCTACACCCGCAATCTCGGCGTGCCGGCACGTCGTGACGTCGCCGCACCGCAAGTGCTGGCCGGCAAGAATCTGTTCTTCCAGGCCGGTTGCCAGGCCTGCCATATCCCGCAGTTCACCACGGCCGCCAACACCGCCGAAGCGGAGCTGGCCAACCAGGTGATCCGCCCGTACAGCGACCTGCTGTTGCACGACATGGGCCCGGGCCTGGCCGACGAGCGCACCGAATTCGCCGCCAACGGCCAGGACTGGCGTACCCCGCCGCTGTGGGGCATCGGCCTGACCGAAACGGTCAGCGGCCACACCCAGTACCTGCACGACGGCCGCGCCCGCAACCTGCTCGAAGCCGTGCTCTGGCACGGCGGCGAAGCACAGTCGGCGCGCGACCATGTCTTGACCTTCAATGCCGAGCAGCGCGCCGCGTTGCTGGCTTTCCTGAACTCACTTTAAAACGCGCAAGGAGCCGGGCATGTTCCGACCCAAACTGTTGTTCACCAGCCTCGCCGCACTCGCCTTGGGTGCCTGCTCGCCGCAGGACCCGCAGGCAGTGACTTCCGCCGCCATCGCCAAGCAGGTGATCCTGCCGACCTACAGCCGCTGGGTCGAAGCCGACCGCCAGCTGGCCGCCAGCGCCCTGGCCTACTGTGAGGGCAAGGAAAGCCTGGACACCGCCCGCGCCGATTTCCTCAATGCGCAAAAAGCCTGGGCCGAACTGCAACCGCTGCTGGTCGGCCCGCTGGCCGAAGGCAACCGCGCCTGGCAGGTACAATTCTGGCCTGACAAGAAGAACCTGGTCGGCCGCCAGGTCGAGCAGCTGGTCAATGGCGACAAGCCGGTCGATGCCGCCGCCCTGGGCAAGGCCAGCGTCGTGGTGCGCGGCCTTTCGGCTTACGAGTACATCCTTTTCGACAGCAAGCCGGACATCGCCACTGCCGAGCAGAAGGCCCGCTATTGCCCGCTGCTGGTCGCCATTGCCGATCACCAGAAGGCCCTGGCCGAGGATATCCTCAAGACCTGGAACAGCACCGACGGCATGCTGTCGCAGATGACCAAGTTCCCCAACCAGCGCTACGCCGACTCGCACGAGGCGATCGCCGACCTGCTGCGCTCCCAGGTCACCGCCCTGGACACCCTGAAGAAGAAGCTGGGCGCCCCCATGGGCCGCCAGAGCAAGGGCATCCCACAACCGCTGCAGGCCGAAGCCTGGCGCAGCCACTCCTCGCTGAAAAGCCTGGAAGCCACCCTCAAGGCCGCCCAGGCGGTGTGGGTCGGGGTCGACAACCAGGGCCTGCGCAGCCTGCTGCCCAGCGATCAGAAACCCCTGGCGCAGAAGATCGACGACGCCTACGCTACGGCGCTCAAACTGCTGGCCGACAACCAGAAGACCCTCGGCGAGCTGCTGGCCGACGACACTGGGCAGCAGACCCTCAATCAGATCTACGATGCGCTGAACGCCGTCCACCGCCTGCACGAAGGCGACCTGGCCAAGGCGCTGAACATCCAGCTGGGCTTCAATGCCAACGACGGTGACTGATCATGCTGCGACGCCAGGCCCTCAAACTCGGTAGCGTATTGCTCAGCGCCCTGACCCTGGGCGGCTGGAGCCTGCTGCGCAACAAAGGCAGCGAACCCTTGCTGTTGTCGGCGCGGGACGATGGCGACGGCAAGCATTACGCGGTCGGGTTCCGCCTGGACGGCACCCAGGTGTTCAGCACCCAGGTCGCCCAGCGTTGCCATGCCATCATCAACCACCCCGAGCTGCCGATCGCCCTGTTCGTCGCCCGTCGCCCCGGTACCGAAAGCTATCTGGTCGACCTGCGCGATGGGCGCTTGCTGCAGACCATCACCTCGCAACCAAACCGCCACTTCTACGGCCATGCGGTGATCCACAAGGGTGGCGAATGGCTATATGCCACCGAAAACGACACCACCGACCCAGGCCGCGGCGTGCTCGGTGTGTACCGTTTCGAGGGCGAGCGCCTGGTGCACAGCGGTGAGATCCCGACCCATGGCATCGGCCCCCATGAGGTGGCCTGGCTGCCGGACGGCGAAACCCTGGTCGTGGCCAATGGCGGTATCCGCACCGAGGCCGAGAGCCGGGTCGAGATGAACCTCGACGCCATGGAACCCAGCCTGGTGCTGATGCAGCGCGACGGCACCCTGCTGAGCAAGGAAACCCTGGCCCAGCAGATGAACAGCGTGCGCCACCTCGCAGTGGGCGACGATGGCACCATTGCCGCCTGCCAGCAGTTCATGGGGGCTGCCGACGAGACCGCCGAGCTGCTGGCGATCAAGCGCCCGGGCGAGCCGTTCAAGGCCTTCCCGGTGCCGGAGCGCCAGCTGCAATCGATGGCCCAGTACACCGCCAGCGTCGCCATCCACAGCGACCTGCGCCTGGTAGCGCTGACCGCACCGCGGGCCAACCGCCTGTTCGTCTGGGACCTGGACAGCGGTGCGGTGAAGCTCGATGCACCGATGCCCGATTGCGCCGGGGTCGGCGCGGTCAAGGACGGATTTGTCGTGACTTCCGGGCAGGGTCGCTGTCGCTTCTACGATTGCCGCAAGGCCGAGCTCATCGGGCAACCGATGAACCTGCCGTCCGGGTTCTGGGACAACCACCTGCACCTGGTCTGACTCTGCTGCTGCCTGCACTGGCCTCATCGCGGCTGAAGCCGCTCCTGCAGGGACCGCGTAAACCCGACTGCGCGGTCCCTGTGGGTGCGGCTTCAGCCGTGAGAGGGCCGGCGCAGGCAATCCCCTCACCCTTCTGCAATACTTCCTCCATTCGCACGTGGGCAGGATCGCCCGTTGTCGTGTTTGACCGAATAACAATCACGCATCCAAGGAACCGGGCTTATGCTACGCCGCCGCATGCTCATCATGTTGGCTGTCGTTCTGTTGATCGTGCTGGCCCTGGGGGGCTACAAGGGCTTCTCGATCTACCAACAGATCCAGATGTTCTCTGCGCCCAGGCCGCCCATCACCGTTGCGGCCGCCCCGGCCGAACAGCGCCAGTGGCAGGAGCGCCTCCCTGCCGTCGGCAGCCTCAAGGCGCTGCAAGGCGTCGAACTGAGCCTGGAAGTGGAGGGCATCGTCAAGGCCTTGTATTTCGACTCCGGGCAGAAGGTCAAAGCCGGGCAACCCCTGCTGCAGCTCAACGACGACCAGGAAACCGCCCTGCTCGGCACTGCCCAGGCCGACCTGGGGCTGGCCAAGGTCGACTTCGGTCGCGGCAGCCAGCTGGTCGGTGATGCCGCCATCTCCCGCGGTGAATTCGATCGCCTGTCCTCCCAGTACCGGCGCAATCAGGCGGTGGTTGAACAGCTCAAGGCACAGAAGATCAAGAAAAGCATCAACGCGCCGTTCAGTGGCACCATCGGCATTCGCCAGGTGGACATCGGCCAGTACCTGGCCGCCGGCACGGTGATTGCCACCCTGCAGGATCTGTCCAGCCTGTACGTCGACTTCAACGTCCCGGAGCAGGCGTTGCCGCGCCTGAGCCTGGGCCAGCAGGTGCTGGTGCAGGTAGCCGCCTACCCTGGCCAGACCTTCCCAGCCAGCCTCAGCGCGATCAACCCCAAGGTCGATGAGAACACGCGCAACCTGCTGGTTCGCGCAACCCTGGCCAACCCGGACGACAAACTGCTGCCAGGCATGTTCGCCAACCTGCTGATCCTGCTGCCCGACCCGCAACCCCAGGTGGTCGTGCCGGAAAGTGCAATCACCTACACCCTCTACGGCAACTCGGTGTACGTCGCCACGCCGAAGCAGGACCAGGACGGCAAACCCACCACCGACGATAAGGGCGAGCCACAGCTCAGCGCCGAACAGCGCACCGTACAGACCGGCGAACGCCGCGATGGGCTGGTGGTGGTCAGCAAGGGCCTCAAGGCCGGGGAGCAGGTGGTCACCGCCGGGCAGCTCAAGCTGACCCCTGGTGCGGCCATCCGCATTGGCCAGGACAGCGTGCTCAAGCCCGAACAGGGCGCACCGCGCAGCGACTGAGCAGGAGGCAGGCATGGCGTTCACCGACCCGTTCATCCGCCGCCCGGTGCTGGCCAGCGTGGTCAGCCTGCTGATCCTGCTGCTCGGCTTCCAGGCTTGGCACAAACTGCAGATCCGCCAGTACCCGAAAATGGAGAACGCCCTGATCACGGTGACCACCGCCTACCCCGGGGCCAACGCCGAGACCATTCAGGGCTACATCACCCAGCCGCTGCAACAGAGCCTGGCCAGTGCCGAAGGCATCGACTACATGACCTCGGTCAGCCGCCAGAACTTCTCGGTGATTTCCATCTACGCGCGCATCGGCGCCGACAGCGACCGCCTGTTCACCGAACTGCTGGCCAAGGCCAACGAAGTGCGCAACCAGCTGCCGCAGAACGCCGAAGACCCGGTGCTCAGCAAGGAGGCCGCCGACGCCTCGGCACTGATGTACATCAGCTTCTACAGCAAGGAAATGAGCAACCCGCAGATCACCGACTACCTGTCACGGGTGATCCAGCCCAAGCTTGCCACCTTGCCAGGCATGGCCGAGGCGGAAATCCTTGGCAACCAGGTGTTCGCCATGCGCATCTGGATCGACCCGGTGAAACTGGCCGGCTTCGGCCTTGCCGCCAGCGACGTGACCAATGCCGTGCGCCGCTACAACTTTCTCTCCGCCGCTGGCGAGGTGAAGGGCGAATACGTGGTCACCAGCATCAACGCGAGCACCGAACTGAAATCGGCCGAAGCCTTTGCCGCCCTGCCGCTCAAGGTGTCCGGCGACAGTCGGGTGCTGCTGGGTGATGTGGCACGTGTGGAAATGGGCGCGGAAAACTACGACACGGTCAGCTCGTTCGACGGCACGCCGTCGGTCTATATCGGCATCAAGGCCACTCCGGCAGCCAACCCGCTGGACGTGATCAAGGAAGTACGGCGCATCATGCCCGAGCTGGAGAGCCAGCTGCCGTCGGCGCTGAAGGTATCGATCGCCTACGACGCCACACTGTTCATCCAGGCCTCCATCGATGAAGTGATCAAGACCCTCGGCGAAGCGGTGCTGATCGTCATCGTGGTGGTGTTCCTGTTCCTCGGCGCCTTGCGCTCGGTGCTGATCCCGGTGGTGACCATTCCGCTGTCGATGATTGGCGTGCTGTTCTTCATGCAGATGATGGGTTACTCGCTGAACCTGCTGACGCTGCTGGCCATGGTGCTGGCCATCGGCCTGGTGGTGGACGATGCCATCGTGGTGGTAGAGAACATTCACCGGCACATGGAGGAAGGCAAGTCCCCCTTCGATGCTGCCCTGGAGGGCGCACGGGAGATCGCCATGCCGGTGGTGTCGATGACCATCACCCTGGCCGCGGTATACGCCCCCATCGGTTTTCTCACCGGGCTCACCGGTGCGCTGTTCAAGGAGTTCGCCCTGACCCTGGCCGGGGCGGTGGTGATCTCCGGCATCGTCGCCCTGACCCTGTCACCGATGATGTGCGCCCTGCTGCTGCGCCAGGAGCAGAACCCCAGCGGCCTGGCCCATCGGCTCGATGTGCTGTTCGACGGCCTCAAGGTACGTTATCAGCGCGTGCTGCACGCCACCCTCGACAGCCGCCCGGTGGTACTGGTGTTCGCCGTGATCATCCTGTGCCTGATCCCGCTGTTGCTCAAGTTCACCCAGAACGAACTGGCGCCCAACGAGGACCAGGGCGTGATCTTCATGATGAGCAGCTCGCCGCAGCCGGCCAACCTTGACTACCTGAATGCCTATACCGACCAGTTCACGCCGCTGTTCAAGAGTTTCCCCGAGTACTACTCGTCGTTCCAGATAAACGGTTTCAACGGTGTGCAGAGCGGCATCGGTGGCTTTCTGCTCAAGCCCTGGAACGAACGCCAACGCACGCAGATGGAGCTGCTGCCGCTGGTGCAGGCCAAACTCGAGCAGATCGGTGGGCTGCAGATCTTCGGTTTCAACCTGCCGTCGCTGCCGGGCACCGGCGAGGGCCTGCCGTTCCAGTTCGTGATCAACACCGCCGGTGACTACCCTGCCCTGCTGGAAGTCGCCCAGCGGGTCAAGCAGAGGGCGCAGGCGTCAGGCAAGTTCGCTTTCCTCGACATCGACCTGGCCTTCGACAAGCCAGAAGTGGTGGTCGACATCGACCGGGCCAAGGCGGCGCAGATGGGCGTGTCCATGGATACACTGGGCAGTACCCTGGCCACCCTGCTGGGCGAGGCTGAAATCAACCGTTTCACCCTCGAAGGTCGCAGCTACAAAGTGATTGCCCAGGTGGAGCGGCCCTACCGGGACAACGCCGGCTGGCTGAACAACTACTACGTGAAGAACGAGCAAGGGCAGCTGCTACCCTTGTCGACGCTGATCACCCTCCATGACCGGGCCCGCCCGCGCCAGCTAAACCAGTTCCAGCAGCTGAACTCGGCGATCATCCAAGGGGTGCCGATGGTCAGCATTGGCGAGGCGTTGCAGACGGTGCGCGATATCGCCCGGGAAGAAGCACCTGAGGGCTTTGCCTTCGACTATGCCGGGGCGGCCAGGCAGTACGTTCAGGAGGGCAGCGCCCTGTGGGTGACCTTCGGCCTGGCATTGGCGATCATCTTCCTGGTGCTGGCCGCGCAGTTCGAGAGCTTCCGCGACCCGCTGGTGATTCTGGTGACCGTACCCTTGTCGATCTGTGGCGCGCTGCTTCCGCTGTTCCTGGGCATCTCCAGCATGAACATCTATACCCAGGTCGGGCTGGTGACGCTGATCGGCCTGATCAGCAAGCACGGCATCCTGATCGTCGAGTTTGCCAACCAGTTGCGAGAGGAACAGGGCTTGAGCATTCGCCAGGCCATCGAGGAGGCTGCCGCCATTCGCCTGCGGCCGGTGCTGATGACCACGGCGGCCATGGTGTTCGGCATGGTGCCGCTGATTTTGGCTACCGGTGCCGGGGCGGTCAGCCGGTTCGACATCGGCACGGTGATTGCCACCGGGATGTCGATCGGGACCTTGTTCACCCTCTTCGTGCTGCCTTGCATCTACACCTTGCTGGCGCACAAATCGGCTACCAGGGAACCGGTGACAGCCTGATCAGGCTGCCTCAAAAACAAAGGCCTCGCGTTCGCGAGGCCTTCATCTTGCTCGAGCGCCATCAGCCAAACGGCCGCAGCCCCTGGCGCATGCCGAAGAGGAACAACAGCAAGTCCTGGTCTGGTTCAGCCTTGTTCTGCTGCGCCTTGACCGTATGCGGCACCGCGCATTGGCCAGCCTTGCTGAACACCACAGGCCGCGGCTCTTCCCAGGCAGCTACCGCCGCCGTGGTCACAGCCAACCCAGCCACCAGGAACAAAGCTCGAGCGATTTCTAGTTTCATTGCCCTAACCCTTTGACAGCGCTGCCAAACGCCATCTGGTAAAAATAGAGCAGCGTTTGCCATTCCGTGTCATTTAACGACGAGTGGCGGCGCAGCTGGCGCAGGTCGTTGCCTGCAGCCCGCTGACAGCTGATGCGTCGTCGGCACTTTTCCAGGTCCAGGAGTGCTACTTCGACGCGGGCCTGCTCACCTTCGCCGATGACCTTGATGAAGACGTGCTTGCCGTACAGGCAGCCATGCTGCCAATGGCCCAGGTGCATGCGTGCCAGGTTGTCGGCCAGGTCCTTGAGCATGCGTTCATGCACCACCTGGGGATACCGCTCGCGCGCACCATCTGCATGCCAGGTGTCGAGCTCGACAAAGCCATCCAGCGCCTCGCTGACCAGCAGCGCACGCCATTGATGCTCAGGATCACGCTCTGCACCACAAAACACGATACGTGGCACGCGCACGCCGAGTTGTTCGAAGCTGTTCAGTGCATCGAGCTCGCGCAACACCGTCGGCCTGCCGAATGGGTGTAACAGGCTGCGATAGATATGGCCAACCTGACGCTTGGCATACAGCACTTTGCCATTGCCATCCCTCAGACGTTGTACGCCACTTTCACCACCGCGCCGCTGGTTGGGTTCCTCGACCCATTCACCTTGCTGGCGCCAGTAAAAATCGAACCGCGACTCCCCATTTTGGGCTACAGCCATCAAACACTACCCCTTACGCAATACATATACCCGCCACATGGCATAGAACGGCAGGAAGTCGAGGCGCTCCTGGATTCTGAAGCCGGCGGCCTTGAATTCTGCTTCGACCGTTTCTGCCGGTAACACGAAACGGTTCTGATAGCTGCCCTGCTCGGCGTTGGCTCGGCGCTTTTGCTCGAGCTTCTGCCGGCGCCAAGCCTTGAAGTTGCCGTCCACCCACAATGACAGGATTACGCTGTCACGGCTAACCCTCTGAAACTCGTCGAGAATGGTTTTGCGATGAGCCGCTTGGCCGATATGGTGAAACAGCCGCATGCAGAAAATGCTGTCGACCGAATTATCCGGCAAATCGATCGCGAATGCCGAAGTCTGCAAAGGACGTACCCGCGCCACCACTTCTGGCGGTTGTGCGGCACAGGCGGTCTTGATCATCGCCTCGGAGTTGTCGGCGCCGATGATCACCCGGTTCGGCTTTTCCGCCAGCAGCGGCCAGAATCGGCCCGCTCCGCAGGGCAGATCGAGGACCAGGCCCGGTTCTCCGGCCAGCGTCAGGGCCCGACGGGCGAGATGCTCGTCGCGCTTGTGGGACAGGCGCCGGGCCAGCCCATCCTGATGCTTGAGGAAGTACGCTTGGGCATGTTGCTGGTCGTACTTTTCGGAAAATTCGAGTTTGATCGGGCTGCGCATCGAGAGGCTCCTATCTTCAATGCGCCTACCTTAGGTAACAAACCGTGGGAAACAGGTCATGCCAATGTGAAAATAACGTCATCAAACGGCAGGACTGTTTCATCATATTACAGGGTGGGATCAGTCTTTTCCGCGCTCTGGCTCAGGTCCACCTGGAAGCGGCAACCGTGCGGCGACGTCGAGGTCAATGTCACCCGCCAGCCTTGGTCATCGCAGATCCGCTGTACCAGCGACAGGCCCAAGCCGAGGCCTTCGCCACGCCGCTCCTCGCCACGCACGAAAGGCTGGAACATGGCCTCGCGCTTTTCCTCCGGAATACCCACGCCACTGTCTTCGACACTGAAGCCGTTGAGCTCCAGGCTCAGGCGGATATAACCGCTATCCGTGTAATGCGCGGCATTACGCAGCAGGTTGCCCATCACCGAGTGCAGGAAGGTGGCGTTGTACAGCAATGGGCCTGCACTGACCTGGCCATCATAGTAGAGCGCCAGGCCCTTCTGCTCGATGGTATCGCGCCACACCCCGATCAAGTCGTCGGCGACTTCGCGCAGGGTTGCCTGGGACGCCACGGCGCCCTGGTCACGCTGGGCACGCGCCAGCATCAAAAAGGTCTTGACCAGCTCGCGCATCTCTTCCGTGGCGCGGGCGATGCGCTCCACCTGGTTGCGCGAGCGGGTATCCAGATTGGGGTTTTCCATCAACAGCTCGCACGAGGTGGCCAGCACCATCAGCGGTGTGCGCAGCTCATGGCTGACATCGCTGGTGAACAAACGCTCGCGGGTCAGGGCATCACGCAGCCGGCCGAGGGTATCGTCGAACGCCACCGCCAACTGGCCGACTTCATCGGCCGCGTAGTCGGGTGCCAAAGGCGGCGCCAGGCCGAGCAACTGGTCACGATGGCGAACCTGGCGCGCCAGGCGGATGACCGGTGCCATGACCCTGCGCGCCAGTAACCAGCCGAGCACCACGGCCAGTACCAGGCTGAGCACGAAGCCCACCACCACCACGGCGAACAGCACCCGCTCGCGCTCTTCGAAATCGCTTTGGTCCTGCAGCAGTACGTAGCGGCGACCATCGACGATCTCGACCATCGCGTGGTAGGACAGCTGGTCGCGAAATACCTCATGGAAGCCCACATCGAGGTGGCGCAAGTCCTTGGGCAGCTCAAAATCATCGCGTCCGCCACTGAAGTAGAACAGCTGGTCAGGCCGCGGCCGGTGGCTCCAGTCACTGACGCTGTCCATGCGCAGCAGGCGCTGCAGATCGCCGCCGAGCACCGATGAGATCAGGCGCTCCTCAACCAGATGCACGGTGGCGACGATACCGAAGGCGAAGGCGCCGGCCACCAGCGCGCTCATCAACGCAAAGGCGATGATGATGCGCTGGGCAAGGCTTTGCTTAAACTCCATCGCGGCCCTCGGCGAGGCGATAGCCGACGCCATGGACGGTATGCAGCAGCGGTTTTTCGAACGGTTTGTCGATCACTTGGCGCAGCTGGTGCACATGGCTGCGCAGGCTGTCGCTGTCAGGGCAATCATCACCCCACAGGGCTTCTTCCAGCACTTCGCGGCGCAGCACGTGCGGGCTTTTCTGCATCAGTACGGCGAGCAGCTTGAGGCCGACCGGGTTGAGCTTGAGCAGGCGGCCCTGGCGGGTCACTTCGAGCGTATCGAGGTCGTAGCTCAGGTCCGCGACCTGCAGGGTACGGCGCCCGCCACCCTGGGCCCGGCGCAGCACCGCTTCGATGCGCGCGGCCAGTTCGGACAAGGCAAAAGGCTTGAGCAGGTAATCATCGGCACCGGAGCGGAAGCCCTGCAGGCGGTCGTCCAGCTGGTCGCGGGCGGTGAGCATGATCACCGGGGTGTCGCGGCGGGCATCCTCGCGCAGGCGCTTGCACAGGGTATAGCCATCGATACCGGGCAGCATGATGTCGAGCACGATCAGGTCGTAATGCTCGGTGGCGGCCAGGTGCAGGCCCGACAGGCCGTCCTGGGCGCAGTCGACGGTGTAGCCTTTCATGCCCAGGTAATCGGCAAGGTTGGCAAGAATATCGCGGTTGTCTTCAACCAAAAGAATACGCATCGGGTTCTCCTGTGCAGCGCTTCGCTACGGTGCGCGGCAGGCGCAGCTTAAGGCCATCGCCGGTACTGTGCCAGCCCTGGGGCAAATTCAGCGAACTTGACAGTTTTTTCACTGATCCTTCACGGACAGAGAATAGCGGGCGCATGACAATGCCCGGTCTTTTTACCCCCTGGAGCTGTCATGCAACAACGCACTCGTCCGCGTCCGATCAACCTCTGGCTCTACCTGGGCATACCGCTGGCCGTTGCCGCGACCCTGCTCCTGCTGGAACTGACTTCGGTCGACATGGACGTCGCCAACCTGTTCTACGACCCCGCCGCCGGGCAGTTCATCGGGCGTCACAGTTACCTGCTGGAAACCGTCATGCATGACCGGGTCAAGCAAGGCGTGATCCTGCTTGGCCTGATCTCGTTGGGCGCGTTCGCTTCGAGCTTCTTCTGGAAGCGCCTGTTCAGCTGGCGCCGCGAGCTGGGTTGCCTGGTGCTGGCGCTGGGGCTGTCAACCGCCTTCGTCACGCCACTGAAGAAGGTGACCCAGGTGCAATGCCCCTGGAGCCTGACCCAGTTCGGCGGCAAGGAAACCTACAGCAAGCTGCTGGAACATCGCCCGGCGACCGACAAGCCTGGCCTGTGCTGGCCAGGTGGGCATGCCGCCACCGGTTTCTGCCTGTTCGGCCTGTTCTTCATGCTGCGTGACCGCAAGCCGAAACTGGCGCGGGTGGCGTTCGGGGTAGCCCTGGTGGCCGGCTCGGCGCTGGGGCTGGGTCGGATGCTGCAGGGCGCGCACTTTCTGTCGCACAACGTGTGGACCGCGGTGTTCTGCTGGTTGATCGGCCTGGGCTCGTATTACCTGGTGCTGTACCGCAAGGGCATGGTCGAGGCACCAGTCGCCGAGCATCGCGTCGCTTGAAAATGAAAAAGCCCCGCACTAGGCGGGGCTTTTTCTGGGTGCAGGGGGTAAGGCTGGCTTACATCATGCCGCCCATGCCACCCATGCCGCCCATGTCAGGCATGCCAGCAGCTGGCTTGTCTTCCGGCAGGTCGGCAACCATGGCTTCGGTGGTGATCATCAGACCGCCGATCGAAGCTGCGGCTTGCAGAGCCGAACGGGTGACCTTGGCTGGGTCGAGGATACCCATCTCGATCATGTCGCCATATTCACCGGTAGCGGCGTTGTAGCCGTAGTTGCCCGAACCTTGCTTGACCTTGTCAGCGACAACGCTTGGCTCGTCGCCGGCGTTGGCGGTGATCTGGCGCAGCGGAGCTTCTACAGCGCGACGCAGCAGGGCGATACCGACGTTCTGGTCTTCGTTGTCGCCTTTGAGACCGGCAATGGCTGCCAGGGCGCGAACCAGGGCCACACCACCGCCAGGCACCACGCCTTCTTCGACGGCTGCGCGGGTAGCGTGCAGGGCGTCTTCAACGCGGGCTTTCTTCTCTTTCATTTCAACTTCGGTGCCAGCACCGACCTTGATCACGGCAACACCGCCAGCCAGCTTGGCCAGACGCTCTTGCAGCTTCTCACGGTCGTAGTCCGAAGAGGTTTCTTCGATCTGGGCACGGATCTGCTTGACGCGTGCTTCGATGTCGGCGTCAACGCCAGCACCGTCGATGATGGTGGTGTTTTCCTTGGACAGGATGACGCGCTTGGCGTTGCCCAGGTGCTCCAGGGTGGTGGTTTCCAGGGTCAGGCCGATTTCTTCGGAGATGACCTGGCCGCCGGTCAGGACGGCGATGTCCTGCAGCATGGCCTTGCGGCGGTCGCCGAAGCCCGGTGCCTTGACCGCAGCAACCTTGACGATGCCGCGCATGTTGTTGACCACCAGGGTAGCCAGGGCTTCGCCTTCGACGTCCTCGGCAACGATCAGCAGAGGACGGCCGGCCTTGGCAACGGCTTCCAGAACTGGCAGCAGCTCACGGATGTTGGAGATCTTCTTGTCGACCAGCAGCAGCAGCGGGCCTTCCAGCTCGGCAACCATGGTGTCCGGCTTGTTGACGAAGTATGGCGACAGGTAGCCACGGTCGAACTGCATGCCTTCTACGACGGACAGTTCGTTTTCCAGGCCCGAGCCTTCTTCAACGGTGATCACGCCTTCTTTACCGACTTTTTCCATGGCTTCGGCGATGATTTCACCGATGGAGTTGTCGGAGTTGGCGGAGATGGTGCCTACCTGAGCGATGGCCTTGGAGTCGGCGCATGGCTTGGACAGGTTCTTCAGCTCGGCGACGACGGCGGCGGTGGCCTTGTCGATGCCGCGCTTCAGGTCCATAGGGTTCATGCCGGCAGCGACGGCCTTCAGGCCTTCGTTGACGATGGCCTGAGCCAGAACGGTAGCGGTGGTGGTGCCGTCACCGGCAGCGTCGTTGGCCTTGGAAGCAACTTCCTTGACCAGCTGGGCACCCATGTTTTCGAAGGCGTCTTTCAGCTCGATTTCTTTGGCGACGGAAACGCCGTCCTTGGTGATGGTCGGAGCACCGAAGCTCTTGGCCAGCACTACGTTACGGCCTTTCGGGCCGAGGGTCGCTTTTACTGCGTCAGCCAGAACGTTGACACCAACCAGCATTTTCTTACGAGCGGAATCGCCGAATTTTACGTCTTTAGCAGCCATGATCGTTTAATCCTTGAAAAATCTTTGGAGTAACGGGAAGTCGGGGAAAATCAGTCTTCGATAACGGCGAGGATTTCGTTCTCGGCCATGATCAGCAGGTCTTCGCCATCGACTTTCACGGTGTTGCTGCCCGAGTAAGGGCCGAATACCACTTTGTCACCGACTTTAACGGCCAGCGCACGTACTTCGCCGTTTTCCAGAACGCGACCGGTGCCAACTGCAACGACTTCACCGCGGTTTGGTTTTTCTGCGGCCGAACCCGGCAGGACGATACCGCCAGCGGTTTTCGATTCTTCTTCGCTGCGACGGATGACTACGCGGTCATGCAGAGGACGAAGCTTCATTGTCGATCTCTCCCAAATAGTGGTTTTCATCGGCCGGTACGAAACCGGCGGGTTAATGCAATCCGGCGATGCCGGGGGTGGCCCGCAAAGGGCGAACCACCTTTGTCATGACTGGTGTTACCACCAGAAACCTTGCGGTGACCACATACATGAGGCCGCCATATGCAATTACAAGGCTTGATATGCAAAAAATTTCAGGGCGCTCAAAAAGACCGAGGCCGCTTGCGCGGCCCCGGAAGATACAGCTCTGATTATTGGTCGCGGCGCTCGTACTCGCCTTCGATCACGTTCGGCCGATGGCCGCCGTCACGCGGCGGTGCCTGGAACGGCTCGTCCTGGAACGCACGCTGGCGCATCGCCTGGGCTTCGGCGCGTTGGCGCATCTTGCGCGCCGCCAGATGGCGGGTGAACGGCAGCAGGCACAGCAGGCCCAGCACATCGCTGATGAAGCCGGGCAACAGCAGCAACCCCCCACCCACGGCCAGCATCAGGCCCTGGAACATATCCTCGGCGGGCAGTTCGCCACGCTGCAGGCTTTCACGGGCACGCAGGGCGGTGGCGAGGCCGGCCACGCGGACCACCAGCACACCCAGAGCAGAACCGGCGATGATCAGCAGCAGCGCCGGAAAGAAACCGATGGCGCCGGCAACCTTGACGAAAACGAACAGCTCCAGCACCGGAAACAGGAGAAACAGCAGTAGAAAAGCACGCATCAAAGCATTCCTCGTCGGAAGAGACCCTTCCTGTAAGACCTACAGATGGATGCATGCGCTCGCTATTTCAAGCCTCGACTTCAGTCGCAGTCGGCCATTGGTCGGCGCGGGCCAGCAGAACCAGGGCTTCGCGGACTTGTGTCGGGGTGTTGCAGGGAGCGGGAAATGCCAACCAGTAGATGCCCTGGCCGATACGCAGGTGCATGCCTTCGCTGTCGATGCCGACCATCTGCGCCGGCACGCTGCGCGGCAGGTCGCTCAGCGCTACATAATGAGCGATGGCATTGGCATGGTCGCTGTTCATGTGCTCGATCATGCTCGCCTCTGCCTTGCCCGCAAAGGGATTGGCCAGGGTTACCTGGTCGAGCCAGTGGATCGCACCGAAGCCGCCAATGTAGCGATGGCGTACTGGCTGCAGGACCCAGAAGTCGAAATCATGGGCCTTGTGGTAGTTGGCGGCATCGGGGAAGTAGCGGTAGTAGCGCTCGGCGGCGGCCTCGATGGCAGCCTCGTCGACCAGCTTGTGTGCCTCGGCCATCACCGTCAGCCGGCCCACGGCCTGCACGTCTTCGGCTTCGCGCTCACCGACCAGCAGCGAGCACTTGGGGTCTTTCTGCAGGTTGTGCGTGTGCTGGGCGATGCGACTGATCAGGATCAGCGGATTGCCCTGGGCATCCAGGCAATAGGGCACCACTGATCCGAACGGGAAGCCAGGCATGGACTTGGAATGGGTCGAAAGCACGCCGCGGTATTCCTTGAGCAGCAGTTCCCGGGCGGGGCGAATGGCGTTGGTACTCACGTGAGGGCGGCTCCTGACGGCGGACTGGATGCTGACAAGATAAGCATTATCAGCTGCCAGCGCCAATGGGCTGCTGCGCAGCCCCCGGCGCGTTACCAGGTCACACCGAACCCTGCCGTATAGCGGGTCTTGTCCAGATCGCTGTCGCGCGTCCCGGTGATGATGTCCTTCTCTGCCTTGAGGTTGAGCGAAGCCCATTCGGTGACCTTGTAGCGCAGCCCCACTTCGGCATCCAGCGCGTAGTCGGCCACACCGCCCAGCGGCTTGGCGAACTCGCCATTGGTGAACAGCTGGACATTCTTGCCGATCAGGTAGCGGGTGTAGTCCCACTTCACCGCCGCCGAGTAGAAATTGTCCTTGGCGCCGCCCTGGTACTCGAAGTCGGTACGGTTGATCAGCGAGCCCAGCGAGAACGCGCCCAGTTCATCGTCCCAGAACTGGTAGCCAGGGCCGGTACCGATCGTGCGCTGGCGGGAGAGGTCTTCGATGCGGTCGCGCTTGTACTCCATGCGCCCCTGCCAGAACCACTTCTCGGTGAGGAAGCGGTCAAGCGCGTATTCGGCGCTCCAGTTGTCGGTGGTAGTGACGTCGTCTTTGGTTTCGCGGTTGTATTCGCCTTCGGCATTGTGCCGCCAGCGGCCGTGGCGAGCGGTGGTCTTGAAGTCGACGTCGTAGTCGTCGCTGTTGGTCTCGGCGCGCTTGTAGTCCATGGCCAGGTCGACGTTGCCTTTCCAGATGAAGTCCTCGACCAGCGGTTTCGGCTTCATGATCTGCTGAACACTGGCGAGGTCGACCGTCTTCGGTGCATCGCCGTTGGCCAGGGTCACCTTGCCCGGCTCGGCAGCCTTCAGTGACTTGGCCTTTTCGCCGCTATAGGCGTCCTGCTTGACCAGCAGTTCCTGGTCGCTCTCCAGGGTCTGGACCTGTTTCCAGTCCAGCGAGATCGAGCCGCCATAGGGGGTTTCCAGCAGCAGCTTGCCCCCGTCGAATACGCGGATCTTGCCGCTGAGCCGGTCACCGTTCTTCATCCACACGGTGTCGGCGAACACCGGGCTGGCGCACAGGGAAGCGGTCAACAGGCAAAGTAAGGATCTAGAATACATAAGCGCGCTACAGGTTCGATTTGACGAAAAAAGCCGGGCATTATCCAGATACCACCGACCAGAGCAAGGACTGACCCAGGAGCATGCCGTTGAGTTCAACTCTCATTTGCCGTGACCATTCGTCCGGTTTCATCCCAGGTCAGGGCAGCCGTGATGCCTGAGGGATATGAGCACACCCTGGCATCGCCCGAAGCCCGACGAACGGCGCTGTATTCGGTGCTTGGCCAGGTACCCGAGGGCAAGGTGGTCAGCTACGGCGAGCTCGCCGAGCTGGCAGGGCTTGGGCGAGCGGCACGTTGGGTCGGGCGTACCCTTGGGCAGTTGCCAGCCGACACGCGCCTGCCCTGGCACCGGGTACTCGGTGCTGGCGGGCGACTGAGCCTGGCGCTGGGCACGCCTTCGGGCGATGAACAGCGGGCCAGACTGCGCGCAGAGGGCGTGAATGTGACCAATAATCGTGTGGATCTGACGCTCCATGGCTGGCGTCCGATGGAGCACAGCGGTTAGAGTGCGCGCTTTGTTTTCGCAAATTTGAGGCAGATGTTGGCCCATGCCCCGTAAAACCTGGCGCGCTGCGCTCGCTGCCTATGCCAGCCCGTCAACCTTGGTACTTTTGCTGCTGGGCTTTGCCGCCGGCCTGCCCTACATGCTGGTGTTCTCGACCCTGTCGGTGTGGCTGCGTGAAGCCGGCGTGGCCCGTGAAACCATTGGCTATGCCAGCCTGATCGGCCTGGCCTATGCCTTCAAATGGGTCTGGTCACCGCTGCTCGACCAGTGGCGCCTGCCGCTGCTTGGCGGCCTGGGGCGACGACGCTCGTGGCTGTTGCTGTCGCAATCGCTGGTGGTCATCGGGCTGGTCGGCATGAGCTTGTGCGACCCGCAGCAGCACCTTTCCTGGCTGATCGCCCTGGCGGTGCTGGTGGCCTTTGCCTCGGCCACCCAGGACATCGCCGTCGATGCCTATCGCCTGGAGATTGCCGACGACCAGCGCCAGGCGGCCCTCGCCGCCAGCTACATGGCCGGCTACCGGGTTGCCGCCCTGCTCGCGACAGCAGGCGCGCTGTTCTTCGCCGAATGGTTCGGCTCCACCGGCTTCAGCTACCTGCACAAGGCCTGGGCCGGTACTTACGTGCTGTTCGGTGTGTTGATGCTACCGGCACTGTTCACCACCCTGGTGATGCGTGAGCCAGCGGTGCCCATGCGCACCCAGCTGTCGGCCGCACGCTATGGCCTGATGCATCAGATGGCCTCGGTGTTCGTGCTGATCATCCTGTTGGTGTCGGTGCCGGCCAGCTTTACCCAGATGTTCAACACCGGCTGGTCGAGCGTCATTTCCGGTGATGCGACGCCTCTCGACCTCCTGCTCGAAGACCGTGCCTTCCTGCGCCTGATCCTCTACGTGCTGCTGACCTGGGCCTGCCTTTCGAGCATGGGCCGGCGTGGCCTGGCCCCGGTACTGACACCGGTGCACGACTTCATCTCCCGCTACCGCTGGCAGGCCCTGTTGCTGCTCGGCCTGATTGCCACCTATCGCATGTCGGACACGGTCATGGGCGTCATGGCCAACGTGTTCTACATCGACATGGGCTTCACCAAGGACCAGATCGCCAGCGTCAGCAAGGTGTTCGGCCTGATCATGACGCTGGTCGGAGCGGGCGTCGGCGGCTTGCTGATCGTGCGTTTCGGCATCCTGCCGATCCTGTTCATCGGCGGCGCGGCCTCGGCGGCCACCAACATCCTGTTCCTGATGCTGGCCGACATGGGGCCGAACCTGGAAATGCTGGTGGTGACCATTTCGCTGGACAACTTCAGCTCGGGCCTGGCGACCTCGGCGTTCGTCGCCTACCTGTCGAGCCTGACCAACCTGAAATTCTCGGCCACGCAATATGCCTTGCTCAGTTCGATCATGCTGTTGCTGCCACGCCTGATCGGCGGCTATTCAGGGGTGATGGTGGAGAAATACGGGTATCACGACTTCTTCCTGATCACTGCGTTGCTGGGCGTGCCCACGCTGATCCTGATCGCGCTGCACTGGCGCCAGGAAGTGAGCCGGGGAAAGCAGGTGCCGGTGGATAACCCGGCGGCCGAGCAGCCCTGATCGTTCTTCACTGCCTGTACCGGCCTCTTCGCGGGTGAACACGCTCCCACAGTTACCACACCGCCTTCAAGGCAAGTGGAGAACCTGTAGGAGCGGGTTTACCCGCGAAAGGGCCGGTAAAGACACAAAGATCATTCAGCCACAGCCCCTTCCCCAGGCCGCCCACCGACCACGAACCACAGCGGCCACAACGCCAAGGCACCCGCCACTCCGGCAGCCAGGGCAAAGTGCAACAAGCTGTCCCCCGCCCCGATCATCGCCAGAACCGCACCACCCAGCCCCAGCAAGGCAATGGTGATCATCCCCAGCATCGCCGACACCAGCCCCTTGCTTTGCTCACTGGCGAACAGCGTCATGCGGTACAGCACCGCATTGGCCACGCCCAACCCCAATGCATACAGCGACATGCCAGCGACCACGCTGGTCACCGTCGGCCACACCCAGGTCGCCAGCACCATCAGGCACAAGCCGGCCAGGTACGGCCCGAGCGCGCCGCGCACCAGGGCCGGCAGCGGGTAGCGGTCGGCGATGCGGTTGATGATCAGGTTGCCCAGGATCAGCCCACCAAACACCGGCAACTGCCACAGCGCATATTCCATCGTACTCAGCCCCTCATCGTGAATCAGCAGCACCGGCGACAGGCCGATCCAGCCAATCAATGGCAGGCCCACCAGCCCCAGCGCGGCACTGCCGGCAACGAACCTGCGGTTGGCCAGCAACTGGCCGTAACCGACGAGCAGTGGCAGCAGGTGGATAGGGGTGAACGGCAGGCGTGAACCATCGCGACGCTCCACTCCGAGGGTTTCCGGCATCAGCCGATGCAGCAGCAACCAGCACAACACCGCGCCGATGGCAAAGGCCACGAACAGCCAGCGCCAGTCCAGCCATTGCAGCATCAGGGTACCGACCAGCGGGCCGAGCAGCGGCGACAGCAAGGCGATGTTGGCCAGCAACGCCATCATGCGCACCGCGTCCGCTTCGCTGAACGATTCGTTCAGTGCCGGGTAGCTGACCGTCACCACGAAGCCCAGGCCGATGCCCTGCAACAGGCGCAGCAGGTTGAACAGGCCGATGTCCTGCACCCAGTAGGTGGCCAGGCAGGCGCCGCCGAAGAACGCGCAGCCGGCCAGCAACAGTGGACGGCGCCCATAGCGATCGGCCAGCGGGCCGATCAGCCATTGCAGCACCACGCCACCGAGCAGGTACAGGTTGAGCGCGTGCGGGATGTATTCGGGGCTGGCGTGCAGGTGCTCGACCACCACCGGCATCGCCGGCATCACGGCGTCACTGGCCAGGTAGGTGAGCAGCTCGAACAGGGCCAGGGTCAGACCGAACAAGAGGGCCCGAAGAGGTGTGATGTAAAGCAATGGTTTCATGATGGCGTATCGGGTGCAGGCAGGAGGGGTCAGGCTATATGCCAGAAAACGCGGGGAATTGCTGTGAGCAAGTGTAAGGGCGGCGGCAAAAGACCGGGGCCGCTTTCGCGGCCCCGTCTGGTATTACTGTGCGGCGGTCTCCTGCACCACGCGGATGACCCGCTGCGGGAACGGAATGTCGATCCCTTCGGCCTTCAACCGGTCACGGGCATGCTCATTGAGCATGAACATCACATCCCAGTAGTCGGAGGTCTTGGTCCACAGGCGCAGCGACACGGTGATCGAGCTGTCGCCCAGGGTCGCGACCACCGCCTGCGGAGCAGGGTCAGGCAGCACGCGAGGGTCCTGTGCCAATTCCAGCAGGACGTTGCGCGCCTTCTGCAGGTCGGCCTCGTAGTCCACGCCGACGTCGAACACCACCTTGCGCGTCGGCTGGCGGTTGGTGTTGGTGATGATGCCGTTGGACAGGCTACCGTTCGGCATGATCACGGTCTTGTTGTCACCGGTACGCAGCACGGTGTGGAAGATCTGGATGCTATCGACGGTACCGGCCACACCCTGCGCTTCGATCCAGTCGCCGATGCGGAACGGGCGGAACATCAGGATCAGCACGCCACCGGCGAAGTTCGCCAGGCTGCCCTGCAGCGCCAGGCCGACAGCCAGCACAGCGCCACCCATGGCTGCCACGAACGATGTGGTCTCGATGCCGATCATCGACGCCACACTGATCGCCAGCATCACCTTCATGACGATGTTGGCCAACGTGCGAATGAAACCCTGCAACGCCGGGTCCGCGACCCGCAGGCCGACAAGCCTGGCCAAGCGATCACTGACCTTGTTGGTGATCCACCAGCCGATGGCCAAGGTCACCAGCGCAAGCAGCAGACGGCTGCCATATGCCATGATCATGGGGATCCAGGTCTGCGACTGGCGGACCAGCTGATCGACTTCAGCGTTCAAATCCATGTATTCATCTCCTGATGCCGTGCGGCACGTACACAGTAAAGCAGGCCGCCGGTCATCCAGCGGCCACGGCCCCCATGGACATCATTGCGCCATCGAGGTTCCGGGCAACCCTGCGATCAGTCGCGGAAGTTGTTGAACTGCAGCGGCATGTCGAATTCCTTGGTGCGCAGCAGGGCAATGGCTTCCTGCAGGTCGTCGCGCTTCTTGCCGGTAACACGCACCTGTTCGCCCTGGATCGCGGCCTGGACCTTGAGCTTGCCGTCCTTGATGGTGGCGACGATCTTCTTGGCCAGGTCCTTGTCGATGCCTTCGCGGAACTTGGCTTCCTGTTTCTTTTCCTTGCCCGAGGCGTACGGATCCTTGGTTTCCAGGCACTTGACGTCGATCTTGCGCTTGACCAGCGCCAGGCGCAGGATTTCCAGCATGGCTTCGAGCTGGAACTCTTCCTCGGCGGTCAGCACCACGGTCTGCTCCTTGTCCTTGAACTCGAAGCTGCCCTTGCCCTTGAGGTCATAGCGGCGATCGAGGTCCTTGATGGCGTTGTCGACCGCGTTCTGCACTTCGTGCTTGTCCAGTTCCGATACCACGTCGAACGAAGGCATGGGTAATCTCCATAAAATAAACGCGCGCTCAGTCTGAACATGGAGCGCGTCGGTGTTAGCGGGTTAAAATGCGGGCTCATTATAACGGGTTGCGAAACGCAGATGAGCAGCACCTGGCATATTCTCGGCGCCGGTAGCCTCGGCAGCCTCTGGGCCTGCCGCCTGGCACGCGCCGGCAAGGCAGTACGCCTGATCCTGCGTGATGCGCAGCGCCTGCAGGCCTACCAGCAGGCCGGCGGCCTGACGCTGGCCGAGCAGGAGCAAACCCGCCGCTACGCCATCCCGGCCGAAACGGCTGAGTCCGGCGGCCCCATCCATCGCCTGCTGGTGGCCTGCAAGGCCTACGATGCCGCTCCCGCCGTTGCCCGCCTGGCGCCGCGCCTGGCTGAGGGTGCGGAACTGGTGCTGTTGCAGAACGGCCTGGGTAGCCAGGACGAAGTCGCCGACCAGGCCCCCCTCGCCCGCTGCATCTTCGCCTCGAGCACCGAAGGTGCATTCCGCGAGGACGACTGGCGAGTGCGCTTCGCCGGTCATGGTTTCAACTGGCTGGGGGACCCGGCCAACCCCACCCCGCCAGAGTGGTTCGATGACCTGAACGACGCGGGCATTGCCGCCGAATGGACGGTCGACATCCTTACCCGCCTGTGGCGCAAGCTGGCGCTCAACTGCGCCATCAACCCGCTGACCGTGCTGCACGATTGCCAGAACGGCGGTTTGCTCGGGCACCTCGGCGAGGTCGAAGCACTGTGCACGGAACTGGCCGAGCTGCTGCGCCGATGCGGCCAGCCCCAAGCCGCAGCCGATCTGGGCGAAGAAGTGCTGCGGGTGATCCTGGCCACTGCGGCCAACTACTCTTCCATGTACCAGGACGTGCGCGCTGGCCGGCGTACCGAAGTGCACTACCTGCTGGGCCATGCCTGCCGGGCAGCCGAGCGCCACGGCATGGCGTTGCCGCAGCTGGAACACCTGCACCAGCGCCTGGTCGATAACCTGCGAGCGCGTGGTTTGCCCAGCGCCTGACGTCAACCCAATACGGACATTGCCTTGCCCATGAGCCTGCGCCAACGCCTGGAAAACCTCCCGGTCGGGCAGAAACTGCTGGCAGCCCTGCTGGTACTGCTGGTGACCATCCTGCTGGTCGCCAACCTGACCTTCATCAGCGCCGCCTACTGGATCACCCAGGAGAGCATGGCGCCGCAGGCGTTGCAGACCATCGGCAAGCTGGTGGCCAACCCGCAACTGTCGGCCCGTGCCGGCGACTCGACCGAGACCGCCACGGCCCTGCTCAAGGAGCTGGACCGCTACACGCCGCTGCGAGCCGCGGCCATCTACGGCGGCGACGGCAACATGCTGGCCCAGCTCCAGCACGGCGAGTCACTGGCCCTGCCCAAGCGCTACCGCAACATCGACGGCTGGCGCCTGATGGAGTTTCGCAGCACCCAGCTGATCCGCATCCCGCGCGACGCCAGCCCACCGGCGCACCTGCTGCTGGTGGCCAGCAGTGAGCTGCCCACGGCGTTCTATACCGGCACGCTCAGCGCCAGCCTGGCGATCCTGGTGTTCAGCATCCTGCTGTGGTTGGTCATCGCCCGGCAGATCAAGCGCCTGATCACCCAGCCGATCAACCAGCTCGAAGAACTCAGCCGTCAGGTCACCCGCGAAGAAAGCTATGCCTTGCGCGCCACCCGCGGCAACGACGATGAAATCGGCAGCCTGGCCGAAGCCTTCAACACCATGCTTTCGCGTATCGAGGCCCGCGAGCAGCAACTCAAGCGCACCCGCGATGAATTCCAGACAGCCTACGACCAAGCCCAAGGCCTGGCCGAGGAAACCCGTAACACCAATCGCAAACTGGAGCTGGAAGTCCAGGTGCGCAGCAAGATCGAGAAGAAGCTCACCGGGTTCCAGAACTACCTCAACAGCATCATCGACTCCATGCCCTCGGCCCTGATCGCCCTCGATGAGCAACTCTATGTCACGCAGTGGAACCACGAGGCCACGGTGCTTTCCGGCACGCCGCTGGACGAAGCGCTGAACCAGCCGATCTTCATCGCCTTCGAACCACTCAAGCCGTTCCTGCCGCAGCTCAAGGAAAGCGTCGAAAAGCACCGGGTGGCGAAAATCGAGCGGGTCACCTGGCCCAAGGGCGACGACCTGCGTCATTACGCCCTGACCTTCTACCCGCTGATGGGCGGCGGCGGCCGCGGCGTGGTCATCCGTATCGACGACATCACCCAGCGCCTGTCGCTGGAAGAGATGATGGTGCAATCGGAAAAGATGCTCTCGGTCGGCGGCCTCGCAGCCGGCATGGCCCATGAAATCAACAACCCGTTGGGCGCGATCCTGCACAACGTGCAGAACATTCGCCGACGCCTCTCGGCAGAGCTGCCGCGCAACCAGGAACAGGCCAGTGAGCTGGGCATCGACCTGGCCAACGTCAACCGCTACCTGGAAAACCGCGAAGTACCGCAACTGCTCGACGGCATCCAGCAGGCCGGCGCCCGCGCGGCGAAGATCGTCACCCACATGCTCAGCTTCAGCCGTCGCAGCAACCGCCAACTGGCGCCTTGCGACTTGCCGGCGCTGATCGACCAGGCCGTGGAGATCGCCAGCAACGACTTCGACCTGACCATCGGCTTCGACTTCAAGGGCCAGGCAATCATCCGCCAGTTCGACCCCAACCTGGGCCCGGTGCCCTGCACTGCCAACGAGCTGGAGCAGGTGCTGCTGAACCTGCTCAAGAATGCCGCCCAGGCCATCCATCAGCGGCCGCAGCCCAGCGAGCCAGGGCGCATCATCCTGCGAACGAAACTGAATCCGCCGTGGGCCGAGATCCAGGTCGAGGACAACGGCGTGGGCATGCCCGAAGCCGTTCGCAAGCGCACCTTCGAGCCGTTTTTCACCACCAAGGAGATCGGCCAGGGCACCGGGCTCGGGCTGTCGGTTTCGTACTTCATCATCACCAACAACCACAAGGGGCAGATGGAAGTGCAGTCCACGCCCGGCCAGGGCACCTGCTTCACCCTGCGCCTGCCCCTCGGCCAGCCGCCAGCGGCTGCGCCGATCCACACGGAGGCATGACATGGGCTATCGCCTGTCGAAGATCTACACCCGCACTGGCGACAAAGGCGAAACCGGCCTGGGCGACGGGCGACGGGTACCCAAGGACCACCCACGGGTCGAGGCGATCGGTGAGGTGGACAGCCTCAACAGCCAGCTCGGGCTGCTGCTGGCTGGCCTGGATGAGCACAAGCTGGATGAGGTGAGCAGTGTTCTGGCGCCATGCCAGCATCGCTTGTTCGACCTGGGTGGCGAGTTGGCTATGCCCAGCTACCAGGCCTTGAACCAGGCTGAAGTGGAGCGGCTCGAAGCGGCGATCGATGTATGGAACGAAGAACTGGGGCCGCTGACGAACTTCATCCTGCCCAGTGGCTCGGCGCTGGTGGCGCAGGCCCATGTGTGCCGCAGCCTGGCGCGCAGTGCGGAGCGGCGATGCCAGCAGTTGAATGCGCTGGAGCCGTTGGAGGGGGTCGGGTTGGCTTACATCAACCGGCTTTCGGATCTGCTGTTCGTGGCAGCGCGGATCATTGGACGGCGGCAGGGGGTTGCCGAGGTGTTGTGGCAGCCTGCGGAAAAACCTCAGGGCTGACGGGGCCGCTGTGCGGCCCCAGACACTCAGGCCTCAGGCCAGAATGCGCGAATCCCGGCCACACCTTGTGCTCCGGCCTGCCAAGCCCGCTCCCGATCACCCGGCCCAACGCCACCCAGCAGGTAAACCGGCTGGTTGAACCCGGCAATCAGCCGCTGCGCTTCATCCCACCCCAACGGCACCGCTTCGGGATGGGTCTGGGTCGCCTGCACGGGTGACAGGGTGACGAAATCCACGCCCATCTGCTCGGCCAGCGCCAGCTCTTCAGCACTGTGGCACGACGCTGCCAGCCAGCGTTCCTTGGGGAACGGGCGGCCATTTGCTGCGTACTTGCGTAGCTGTGAGGCGGTCAGGTGCCAGCCAGCGGACGGGAAGTCGCCCAACCACTCCAGCGGCCCCTTGAGCATCAGCTGCGCCTTGCCGGCGCACAACCCGACCGCGTCCACCGCCACATCGCGGTACTTAGGGTCGTACATGTCCGGAGCGCGCAACTGGATCAGGCGGATGCCACTGGCCACGGCCTTCTGGATACCCTTGAGCATCTGCGGTACTTCCAGGCCATCCGGGGTGATCAGGTACTGATCCGGCAAGCGCGCAGCAGCGACGATCGGCTTGTTGGCTTCAGGGAATTCGTACTGTGCCAGGTCCCGCGGGGCGACCCAGGCCAGCGGCTGGCCCTCGGCGCCATGGGCTTCGCCGGTGAACGCATCGACCTCACGGACATCCAGCAGCACCTGCTTGTCCGGGTAGTCGTGGCTGACCTTGATCAGCGCCCGCGAACGGGTCACGTCGATACCCAGTTCTTCGCGCAACTCGCGGGCGAGCGCCGCTTCGACGCCCTCGCCCTCTTCCACCTTGCCACCCGGGAACTCCCACAGGCCACCCTGGTGTTGGGTATCAGCGCGGCGGGCAATCAGAATGCGCCCGTCATTGCCGCGGATCACCGCAGCGACTACATGGATTCGTTTCAACCTGCACGCTCCGCCAGGCCAGCTTGCCGCCAGGCCTGGAAGGCCGGCCACTGGTAAATGGTTTCGATATAGGTGGCTGCCTCGGCGGGTACCTCTACGCGGTAGCTCCGCAGGCGCACCGCGACCGGGGCAAAGAAGGCATCGGCCAAGGTCGGCTTGCCGAACAGGAAGGGGCCGCTGTCCTTCGCCACCAGGCGGCATTCGGACCACAGCGCGACGATGCGGTCGATATCCACCTGGACCTCCAGCGGGATGTTATCCAGTCCCTGGTCACGGGTCAGGTCGAACGGCATGGCACCGCGCAGGACGAAGAAGCCGCTGTGCATCTGCGCACAGGCCGAGCGGGCCTGGGCACGGGCGGCAACGTCTGCCGGCCACAGCTGGGCCTCGGGGTGGCGTTCGTTGAGGTACTCGGCGATGGCCAGGGAATCGGCGATCACACCGTGCTCAGTCTTGAGCAGCGGCACCTTGCCGGTAGCGGAGAATTCGAGGATACGTTTGCGGGTGTCGGGCTGGTTCAACGAGATAAGCGTTTCTTCATAGGGCACGCCAGCCAGCTCGAGGGCCAGGGCGCCACGCAGCGACCAGGAAGAATACAGCTTGTCGCCGATGATCAGGTGGTAGCTCATGGTTCGGCTCCATGCATTTGGGGATTCTGGGGCTGCTTTGCAGCCCATCGCGGATAAATCCGCTCCTGCAGTGACCGCATAATCGTTGCAGGAGCGGATTTATCCGCGAAAGGGCCGCAAGGCGGCCCCGTTAAATCAGGTGCGGTATTCGGCGTTGATCTTCACGTATTCGTGGGACAGGTCGGTGGTCCAGATGGTTTCGCTGCACTGGCCACGGCCAAGCTCGATACGGATGGTGATCTCTTCCTGAGCCATCACCGCCGAACCTTGTGCCTCGGTGTAGCTCGGGCTGCGGCCGCCTTTGCTGGCGATGCACACGTCACCCAGGTACACGTCGATCAGGCTGACATCCAGCTCTGGCACACCGGCACGGCCCACGGCAGCCAGAATCCGGCCCCAGTTCGGGTCGGAAGCGAACAGCGCGGTCTTGATCAACGGCGAGTGGGCCACGGCGTAACCGACATCCAGGCACTCCTGATGGTTGCCACCGCCATTGACCTGCACGGTGACGAACTTGGTGGCGCCTTCGCCGTCACGGACGATGGCCTGGGCCACTTCCATGCACACTTCGAACACGGCCTTCTTCAGCGCTTCGAACAGTGCGCCGCTGGCTTCGGTCACTTCCGGCAGGTTGGCCTTGCCGGTGGCGATGAGCATGCAGCAGTCGTTGGTCGAGGTGTCGCCGTCGATGGTGATGCGGTTGAACGACTTGTTGGCGCCGTCGAGGATCAGGTCCTTGAGCACGGCCGGAGCGACTTTGGCGTCGGTGGCGATGTAGCCGAGCATGGTGGCCATGTTCGGACGGATCATGCCGGCGCCTTTGCTGATGCCGGTGACGGTGACAGTCACACCCTCGTGCTGGAACTGGCGGCTGGCACCTTTGGGCAGCGTGTCGGTGGTCATGATGCCGGTGGCGGCTTCAGCCCAGTGGTTTTCCGACAGGTTGTCCAGGGCGGCTTGCAGCGCGCCTTCGATCTTCTCGACCGGCAGGGGCTCACCGATCACACCGGTGGAGAACGGCAGTACCGACTCGGCCGGCACGCCGGTCAGTTCGGCGAGCTTGGCGCAAGTACGTTCGGCAGCTGCCAGGCCTGGCGCGCCGGTACCGGCGTTGGCATTGCCGGTGTTGGTCAGCAGGTAGCGCACGGTGCCCTGCACGCGCTGCTTGGAGAGGATAACCGGAGCTGCACAGAAGGCGTTGAGGGTGAACACGCCAGCCACGCTGGAGCCTTCGGCGCAGCGCATGACCACCACATCCTTGCGCCCAGGACGCTTGATGCCGGCAGAAGCGATACCGAGTTCAAAACCCGGAACCGGGTGCAGGGTGGGCAAAGGACCAAGACCAACAGCCATTAGAGCGCTCCTAGAAAAGCGGTGAATATGGAAAAAGGGGGCCGCAATGCGGCCCCCAGGGTTGTCACGATACAACAATCAGCTCAGGTCACTCGATCTGACCATGGCAATGCTTGAATTTCTTGCCCGAACCACACCAGCACGGCTCGTTGCGGCCCAGCTTCAGGTCGTTGCGCACCGGGGCAGCGGCCACGGCCACTTCGGCGCCCTCCTCGCTCAGTTGCTCGCTTTCAAGGCCTGGCGCAGGGGCGTGCTGGAACTGCATGCGGCTGGCCAGCTCTTCGGCTTCGCGGCGCAGGCGGGCTTCTTCTTCGGCCGGGTCTTCGCGGCGCACCTGAACGTGCGACAGCACGCGGATGGTGTCGCGCTTGATCGACTCGAGCAGTTCCTGGAACAGCGCGAACGACTCGCGCTTGTACTCCTGCTTCGGGTTCTTCTGTGCATAACCACGCAGGTGGATACCGTGACGCAGGTGGTCCATGGTCGACAGGTGGTCTTTCCACAGGTCGTCCAGCACACGCAGCAGGATCTGCTTCTCGAAGGTACGCAGGGCTTCGATACCGGCCTGGTCTTCCTTCTCGGTGTAGGCGGCGGTGATCTCGTTCAGCAGCTTCTCGCGCAGGGTCTCCTCGTAGAGGTGATCGTCTTCGTCCAGCCACTGCTGGATCGGCAGCTTCATGGCGAAGTCGCTGGCCAGCGAAGCTTCGAGGCCGGCCACGTCCCACTGCTCCGGCAGCGACTGCGGCGGAATATGCTGGCTGATGGTGGCGTCCAGGACTTCCTGGCGGAACTCGACGATGGTGTCGCCAATGTTCTCGGCCGCCAGCAGGCTGTTGCGCATGTGGTAGATCACCTTGCGCTGTTCGTTGGCCACGTCATCGTATTCGAGCAGCTGTTTGCGGATGTCGAAGTTGCGGCCTTCGACCTTGCGCTGGGCTTTCTCGATGGCATTGGTGACCATGCGATGCTCGATGGCCTCGCCGGACTGCATGCCCAGTGCCTTCATGAAGTTCTTCACCCGGTCAGAGGCGAAGATGCGCATCAGGCTGTCTTCCAGCGACAGGTAGAAGCGGCTCGAACCCGGGTCACCCTGACGGCCGGCACGGCCACGCAGCTGGTTGTCGATACGGCGTGACTCGTGGCGTTCGGAGGCGATCACGTGCAGGCCACCGGCTTGAATCACCTGCTGGTGACGCTTCTGCCAGTCGGCCTTGATCTGGGCGATCTGCTCAGGGGTCGGGTTCTCCAGTGCAGCCACTTCGGCTTCCCAGTTACCGCCCAGCAGGATGTCGGTACCACGGCCGGCCATGTTGGTGGCGATGGTCAGCGCACCCGGGGCACCAGCCTGGGCGATGATTTCGGCTTCCTTCTCGTGGTACTTGGCGTTCAGTACCTTGTGGTCGATACCTTCCTTCTTCAGCAGGTTCGACATGTGCTCCGAGGTTTCGATGGTGGCGGTACCCACCAGGATCGGGCGGCCCTGGGTCATGCTCTCTTTGATGTCGGCGATGATCGCGGCGTATTTCTCGTCAGCGGTCAGGTACACCAGGTCGTTGAAGTCTTTACGCGCGAGTGGCTTGTTCGGCGGAATGACCATGACGTTGAGGGCGTAGATCGACTGGAACTCGAACGCTTCGGTGTCGGCGGTACCGGTCATGCCGGACAGCTTGGTGTAGAGACGGAAGTAGTTCTGGAAGGTGGTCGAAGCCAGGGTCTGGCTTTCGGCCTGGATGTTCAGGTTTTCCTTCGCCTCGATGGCCTGGTGCAGGCCTTCGGACAGGCGACGGCCGGGCATGGTACGGCCGGTGTGTTCGTCGATCAGCAGGACCTGGCCGTCCTGGACGATGTACTCGACGTTGCGGTGGAACAGCTTGTGCGCACGCAGGCCGGCGTAGACGTGGGTCAACAGACCGAGGTTATGCGCCGAATACAGGCTCTCCCCTTCGGCCAGCAGGCCAGCCTGGGTGAGCATTTCTTCGATGAACTGGTGACCGGCTTCGTTGAGCTCGACCTGGCGGCTCTTCTCGTCGATGGTGAAGTGGCCTTCCTGGGTGACCTGGCCTTCGACTTCTTCGATGTGCTGGGTCAGGCGCGGGATCAGGCGGTTGATCTCGATGTACAGCTTGGAGCTGTCTTCGGCCTGGCCGGAGATGATCAGCGGGGTGCGCGCTTCGTCGATGAGGATCGAGTCGACTTCGTCGATCACGGCGAAGTTCAGTTCACGCTGGAACTTCTCTTCCTGGCTGAACGCCATGTTGTCGCGCAGGTAGTCGAAACCGAATTCGTTGTTGGTGCCGTAGGTGATGTCGGCAGCGTAGGCGGCGCGCTTTTCTTCGGGCGGCTGGAAGGCTGAGACGATGCCTACGGACAGACCGAGGAATTCGTACAGCGGACGCATCCAGTTGGCGTCACGGCGGGCCAGGTAGTCGTTCACCGTGACCACGTGCACGCCTTTGCCGGACAGGGCATTGAGGTAAACGGCCAGGGTACCGACCAAGGTCTTGCCTTCACCGGTACGCATTTCTGCGATCATGCCCTCGTGCAGGGTCATGCCGCCGATCAGCTGCACGTCGAAGTGGCGCATGCCCATCACCCGCTTGCCAGCCTCACGGGCCACGGCGAAGGCTTCGGGCAACAATTGGTCCAACGTCTCGCCTTTGGCCAGGCGCTCCTTGAACTCTGCGGTCTTGGCCCGCAGTTGCTCATCGGAGAGGGCCACCATCTTCTCTTCGAAGGCATTGACGATAGCTACCGTCTTGAGCATGCGTTTGACTTCACGCTCGTTCTTGCTTCCAAAAAGTTTTTTTAACAAAGGCGCAAACATATCGGCAGGATCTTCCACACGTAGGGATGGAGGGCGGCCCCATGAGTCGCCCGTGCAGCCCTGAGGCCGCATGCGAACGAGCATTCTACCCGGAAACGATGGTGAGGAAAGTGGTCGATTGCCACGATGCTGGCACAGCGCTTTGGCGGGGGCTTCTCTAAGATAGGGGCATTTTCCCTGAGTTCAACCCGCAGCTTGATGAAACAACAGCGAGAGCGACTCGCAACCCGCGAACAAGCCGGCACTGCCTGCGAAAATGGTAGACTGGCCATCTTGTTACCTCATGCATACCGTCATGGCCTTCAAACCCTCCTCCGCCCAGCCGCCCGCCACGCTGTTGCGTCAGAACCGCCCGCTGCGCCTGCTGCTGAACCAGGCCGAACGCCTGGCGCATCTGCAGCGCCTGCTGGAAAGCCAGCTGCAGCCCGCTGCCCGCGAGCACTGCCATGTGGCCTCGTGGCGCGATGGCACGTTGTTGCTGGTGGTGACCGACGGTCATTGGGCGACTCGCCTGCGCTACCAGCAAAAGCGTCTTCAGCGCCAGCTGCAGGCCCTGGAAGCCTTTGGCAACCTGCAGCGCATCCTCTACAAGGTGCAGCCACCCCTGGTGCCGGCCAAGCGTGGCGGTAACACGACCGAGCTGTCGAACGATGCCGCCGAAAGTATCCGCGATTCCGCCGAAGGCATCGCCGATCCGAAGCTGCGTGCCGCCCTCGAACGGCTGGCGGCGCATGCGAAGGGTAAAGGCTAGGGGCGCTTGCCTCCGGTTTTGTGCTGGCGCTCGGTCTCACAGGCGCTGAAAAGCTCATGCCAGGCACCCTCCCCCCGCAACGGCCGCCATACAGCCATAAAAAAGGCCACCCGAAGGTGGCCTCAATGAACTAGAGAGTGTTCGAACTTACACAGCCGCAACAGGGCGCATGTACGAGATCGGTGCCGTGCTGGCATCTTCGAAAGTGACCACTTCCCAGGCATCGGTTTCAGTGATGAGCTTGCGCAGCAACTGGTTGTTCAGCGCGTGGCCGGACTTGTAGCCCTTGAACTCGCCGATCAGGCTGTTGCCCAGCAGGTAAAGGTCGCCAATGGCGTCGAGGATCTTGTGCTTGACGAATTCGTCATCGGAACGAAGGCCGTCTTCGTTGAGCACACCCGTCTCGTCGACCACGATGGCGTTCTCGACACTGCCACCCAACGCAAGGTTGTGCTTGCGCAGGTACTCGATGTCACGCATGAAACCGAAAGTACGGGCGCGGCTGACTTCCTTCACGAACGAGGTGCTGGAGAAGTCGACGACCGCACTCTGGGTCTGGCCCTTGAGGACCGGGTGATCGAAGTCGATCTCGAAGCTCACCTTGAACCCGTCGAATGGCAGGAAGGTGGCGCTCTTGTCGCCCTCCGTCACTGTCACTTCGCGCAGGATGCGGATGAACTTCTTGGCTGCGTCCTGTTCTTCCAGGCCGGCAGACTGAATCAGGAATACGAAGGGACCGGCGCTGCCATCCATGATCGGCACTTCCGAGGCGGAGAGCTCGACGTAGGCGTTATCGATGCCCAGGCCCGCCATGGCGGAGAGCAGGTGCTCGACCGTATCGACCTTGACGTCACCGTTGACCAGCGTGGTGGACATGGTGGTCTCACCGACGTTGGCCGCACGCGCCGGGATCTCGACCACAGGGTCAAGGTCGGCGCGACGGAAGACGATGCCGGTGTCGACAGGCGCAGGCTTGAGGGTCAGGTAGACCTTCTCCCCGGAGTGCAGGCCGACGCCCGTGGCACGGATGGTATTCTTCAGGGTGCGTTGTCTAATCATGGCATTGGCCGCTTCAGCGCAAATAATGCGAACAGGTATCAACAAAGGCTGGGGATGATAACAGACCCGGCCTTTGCTGAACACCAATCACCCTTATACCCCTGATAAATTCCATCAATCGGCCTGACGACGCAGGAAGGCTGGGATATCGAGGTAGTCCAGATCATCCTGAGGGTTGAGTTTAGCTGCCGCAGCGGCACCTGCGTGGGCCTGGTTGCGCATCACGGTCGGGCGCTCGAGGTCACGATAGTTGACGGCTGGCTGCTCCTGGCGCACCGGCGCCGGGTTGGAAGCCTCATACACCTGCTGTGCAGTCTGCAGGGTGTTGTCGACCACCTTGACCGGTTTTTCGATGCGCGCGCCCAGACCAGTGGCTACGACGGTCACGTGCAGTTCGTCACGCATGTCAGGGTCGATCACGGTGCCGACCTTGACCATGGCGTGGTCGGAGGCGAAGGCTTCGATGATGCTACCCACGTCGGAGTATTCGCCCAGCGACAGGTCAGGACCTGCGGTGATGTTCACCAGGATGCCGCGGGCGCCCTGCAGGTTGACGTCTTCGAGCAGCGGGTTGCGGATTGCAGCCTCGGTAGCTTCGCGAGCACGGTTCGGGCCGCTGGCGCAGCCGGTACCCATCATCGCCATGCCCATTTCACCCATGACGGTGCGCACGTCGGCGAAGTCGACGTTGATCATGCCTGGGCGCTTGATGATGTCGGAGATACCGCGAACGGCACCGGCCAGCACATCGTCAGCCTTGGCAAAGGCGGACAGCAGGCTGGCATCCTTGCCCAGGATGGTCAGCAGCTTCTCGTTGGGGATGGTGATGAGCGAGTCGACGCTCTCAGCCAGCATACGGATGCCTTCATCGGCGATCTGCATGCGCTTGCGGCCTTCGAACGGGAACGGACGGGTCACCACGGCAACGGTGAGAATGCCCATTTCCTTGGCGACTTCGGCGATGATCGGCGCCGCACCGGTGCCGGTACCGCCGCCCATGCCGGTGGTGATGAACACCATGTTGGTGCCCTGCAGCACCTCGGCGATGCGCTCACGGTCTTCCAGCGCGGCCTGACGGCCGACTTCCGGATTGGCGCCGGCACCCAGACCTTTGGTCACGCCGGTACCCAGTTGCAGGATGGTGCGTGCGCCGATGTTTTTCAGCGCCTGGGCATCGGTGTTGGCGCAGATGAACTCGACGCCTTCGATGCTGCTCTTCACCATGTGGTTGACGGCGTTGCCGCCGCCACCGCCAACACCGATCACCTTGATGACCGGACTTTGCGGGACGTTGTCTACGAGCTCGAACATTTTCCCTCTCCTTACAGTTCTCTAGTTGTCGCGCCTACCACTACTGCTTTGAAACTTAGAAGTTGCCCTGGACCCACCGCTTGAAGCGTTCAAGCACTGGGGCCTTCGGTTCATCGCCATAGCTGTTGCTGCTGCTGTTGCTGTTACCGGTCAGGACCATGTCCTCGGACTGCTTGAGCAGGCCGTAGGTGAGCAAGCCCACGCCGGTGGAATAGATCGGGTTGCGCACCACGTCGCTCAGCCCCCGAACGCTGTGCGGTACGCCCAGGCGTACCGGCATGTGGAAGATTTCCTCGGCCAGTTCCACGGCGCCTTCCATCTTCGCGGTGCCGCCGGTGAGGACGATGCCGGCTGGCACCAGGTCTTCGTAGCCGCTGCGGCGCAGCTCGGCCTGGATCAGAGTGAAGAGCTCGTCGTAACGTGGCTCCACCACCTCGGCCAGGGCCTGACGTGACAGCTCGCGCGGTGGGCGATCGCCCACGCTCGGCACCTTGATGGTCTCACCGGCGCCGGCCAGCTTGGCCAGGGCGCAGGCGTAGCGGATCTTGATTTCTTCGGCGTACTGGGTCGGCGTACGCAGGGCCATGGCGATGTCGTTGGTGACCTGGTCGCCAGCAATCGGGATGACCGCGGTGTGGCGGATCGCACCTTCGGTGAAGATGGCGATGTCGGTGGTGCCGCCACCGATGTCGACCAGGCACACGCCCAGCTCTTTCTCGTCGTCGGTCAGCACCGAGTAGGCCGAGGCCAGCTGCTCGAGGATGATGTCGTCGATTTCCAGGCCGCAGCGGCGTACGCACTTCTCGATGTTCTGCGCTGCGTTGACCGCGCAGGTGACCACGTGGACCTTGGCTTCCAGGCGCACGCCAGACATGCCCAGCGGCTCGCGCACGCCTTCCTGGTTGTCGATCACGTAGTCCTGCGGCAGGGTGTGCAGCACGCGCTGGTCAGCCGGAATGGCCACCGCCTGGGCAGCATCGAGCACGCGCTCGAGGTCGGCGACGCTCACCTCACGGTCGCGGATGGCGACGATGCCGTGCGAGTTCAGGCTGCGGATGTGGTTGCCGGCCACGCCGACGAACGCCGAGTGGATGCGGCAGCCAGCCATCAGCTGGGCTTCTTCCACCGCGCGCTGGATCGACTGCACGGTCGATTCGATGTTCACCACCACACCCTTCTTCAGGCCGCGGGACGGATGGGTGCCGATACCCACGATCTCGAGGGTGCCGTCTTCGCCCACTTCACCCACCAGCGCCACCACCTTGGAGGTGCCGATGTCCAGCCCGACGATCATTTTGCCGCTATGCGCGTTTGCCATGGTCCTGCCTCTCTCTAATTCTTCGCAACGGCGGGTTTGGCCGTCGTCGGTGCGTTCGGTTCCCGCCAACCAACGGCAAGTCCGTTGGAGTAACGCAGATCAATGCGGGCGATATTGGTGATCTGCTCTTTGAGTGTCTTGTCGTAAATGGCAATGAAACGGCGCATCTTCTCCACCAGGTGGTCGCGCCCCAACAGCAGCTCGATACCCGGCCCGGCACTGCTCGCACCGGTGGTCAGGAACCAGCTGCCCCGCTCGCGCAGCTCCAGGCGAGCGATGGAAAAGCCCATGGGGCGCAGCATCTGGCTCAATACCTGATATTGCTGCATGACTTGTTGCTGAGCGCGCTGCGGCCCGGCCAGCTGCGGCAGGTGCTCATAGTTGGCCAGTTCGCGCGGGGTAAAGGCCTGGCCCTGGTTGTTGAGCAAGGCCTCGTCCCCCCAGCGCGCCACCGGCAGCTGTTCTTCCAGGCGGATCACCACTTCGTCGGGCCACACGCGGCGCACTTCGGCATGGGCGATCCATGGCATCTGTTCGAGTTCGGCGCGCATCGCCGTGAGGTCGACGCTGAAGAAGCTCGCCGCCACATACGGCGCAATGCGCTGCTGCACCGACTGCTGGCTGATGTAGCTGAGGTCACCCTGCACGTCGATCTTGGTGATCGGGCGGTCGGCATACGGCATCAGGCGGATGGCGCCTTCATAGGCACCAAAACCCGCAGCTACCAGCACCAGCGGCCACAGCAAACGCTTGAGGCCACCCAGGCTGGGCCGCGGCAGGCGCGCCGATACGGGCTCGTCGGCCACCAGTCGGCTGGCACCACGCGGCACCGGCTTGCTGCGGCCGGTAACGGGTTGCTGCTGACGTATCATTGCGCCTTGCATGATGGTTAACCTCGCGTCTTCACGCTTTCAGCCAGGATCGCCAGCACCAGTTGCTGGAAGTCCAGGCCGGCCGCGCGCGCCGCCATGGGCACCAGGCTATGGTCGGTCATGCCGGGTGCGGTGTTGACTTCGAGCAGCCAGAACCGGCCCTGCTCGTCCTGCATCACGTCCAGCCGGCCCCAGCCTTCGATGCCGATGGCATCGCAGGCGCGCGCGGTCAGGTCGATCAGTTCCTGCTCCTTGGCACTGTCCAGGCCGCACGGGATGCGGTACTGGGTGTCATTGGCGATGTACTTGGCGTCGTAGTCGTAGAACACGTGCGGAGTGCCCAGGGCGATCGGCGGCAGCACCTGGCCACGCAGCACGGCGATGGTGAACTCCGGGCCGTGAATCCATTGCTCGACCAGGACTTGCGAATCGTAACGGGCGGCATCCTTCCAGGCGGTGACCAGCTCTTCCACGCTGTTCACCTTGGCCATGCCGATGCTGGAACCTTCATGGGCCGGTTTGACGATCAACGGGAAGCCCAGTTCCGTGCCGGCGGCAACACAATCGTGCTCGCTGGCCAGTACCGCGTGACGCGGCGTCGGAATGCCGAGGCTCTGCCACACCTGCTTGGTACGCAGCTTGTCCATGGCCAGTGCCGAAGCGAGGATGCCGCTGCCGGTGTAGGGGATGCCCAGGCACTCGAGCAGGCCCTGCATGCTGCCGTCTTCACCGCCACGGCCGTGCAGGATGATGAAGGCGCGGTCGATCTTCTCGCGCTGCAGGCGCACCAGCAGGTCGTCACCGACATCGATGCCGACCACGTCGACACCCGCGGTGGTCAGCGCGTCGATCACCGCGGCGCCAGACTTCAGTGACACCTCACGCTCGGCGCTCTTGCCGCCGTACAGCACGGCCACCCGGCCGAACGCTTTCACGTCGAGGGTCGAATGCAGTTGTTCGTAGGCGCTGGTCATTTCGACTTCTCCTGCTTGGCGCCAGCGAACAGCGGGCTTTTCATCAGTTGCGGGGCCAGGCCACCGACGTCACCGGCACCCTGGCAGATCAGGATGTCGCCGGCGCGCAGCAGCGGTTTGACCAGCGGTGCCAGTTCGGCGCCACGTTCGATGTAGATCGGGTCCAGCTTGCCGCGCTGGCGGATGCTGTGGCACAGCTGGCGGCTGTCGGCACCGGGGATCGGCTCTTCGCCGGCCGGGTAGACCTCCATCAACAGCAGCACGTTGGCATCGCCCAGCACCTGGACGAAATCGTCGTACAGGTCGCGGGTACGGCTGTAGCGGTGTGGCTGGTAGACAATCACCAGGCGGCGGCTTGGCCAGCCACCGCGCACGGCCTTGATCACTGCAGCCACTTCGGTCGGGTGATGACCGTAGTCGTCGACCAGCATCACGCTGCCGCCGTCGACCGGCAGTTCGCCGTAGACCTGGAAGCGTCGGCCAACGCCCTGGAAACCGGACAGGCCCTGGACGATGGCGTCATCGCTGATGCCTTCGTCAGTGGCGATGGCGATGGTGGCCAAGGCGTTGAGCACGTTGTGGTTGCCGGGCATGTTCACCGACACCTCAAGCGGCTCGCAGTCGCGGCGCAGCACGGTGAAGTGGGTCTGCATGCCTTGCTGGCGCACGTTGATGGCGCGCACGTCAGCCTCTTCGCTGAAGCCGTAGGTGACGGTCGGGCGCTTAACCTGCGGCAGGATCTCGCGCACCACAGGGTCGTCCAGGCACATCACGGCCAGGCCGTAGAACGGCAGGTTGTGCAGGAACTCGACGAAGGTTTTCTTCAACTTGTTGAAGTCGCCTTCGTAGGTCGCCATGTGGTCGGCGTCGATGTTGGTGACCACGGCCACCATCGGCTGCAGGTGCAGGAAGCTGGCATCGCTTTCGTCGGCTTCGGCAATCAGGTAACGGCTGGTGCCCAGCTGCGCATTGGTGCCGGCAGCGGTCAGGCGCCCACCGATGACGAAGGTCGGGTCCAGGCCGCCGGCGGCGAAAACCGAAGCCAGCAGGCTGGTGGTGGTGGTCTTGCCATGGGTACCGGCAACCGCCACGCCATGGCGATAACGCATCAGCTCGGCGAGCATTTCGGCACGCGGCACCACTGGAATTCGACGCTCCAGAGCGGTGGCGACTTCCGGGTTGGCCGGGTTGATGGCACTGGACACCACCAGCACATCGGCATTGGCAGCGTTTTCGGCGCGATGGCCGACGAAGATTTCAGCGCCGAACGACTCCAGGCGCTCGGTCACCGGCGACGCCTTGAGGTCGGAACCGGATACCTGGTAGCCCAGGTTCAGCAGCACTTCAGCGATGCCGCACATGCCGACGCCGCCGATACCGACGAAGTGGATGCGATTGATGCGGCCCATCTTTGGCTGGGGCATGGCTTTCTGGCTTTCAACCATGGGCCACCTCCAGGCAGATATCGACCACGGTGCTGGTTGCAGCAGGTTTGGCCAGGCGCCGTGCGGTGCCTGCCATGGTGTTGAGTTTCTCGGGTTGCATCAGCACCTCGTTCAGGCGTTCAGCGAGTTGCGCTGCGCCAGTTGTCGCTTGTGGCATGAGGAAGGCAGCACCTTCCCGGGCCAGATATTGGGCGTTGTAGGTCTGGTGATCGTCGATTGCATGGGGCAAGGGCACCAGCATCGAAGGCAGGCCCGCCGCCGCGAGTTCGCTGACGGTCAGGGCACCGGCCCGGCAGACCACGATATCGGCCCAGCCATAGGCATGGGCCATGTCCTTGATGAACGGTTCGACCTGGGCCTCGACCCCTACCTCGCGGTAACGCTCGGCAGTCGCCGGCGCGTGCTGCTTGCCGGCCTGGTGAAACACCTCTGGGCGCAGGTTCGCCGGCACTTCGGACAGGGCCTTAGGCAACAATTTGTTCAATGGTTCCGCACCCAGGCTGCCGCCCATGACCAGCAGCCGTGCGCGGCGCTCGGCCAGAGGAGCGCGCACGGCGTCCATGAACAGCTCCGGACGCACCGGGTTGCCGGTGGTGCGCAGTTTGTCGCTGGCGTCAAAGGTCGCCGGGAAGGCTTCGCAGACACGCGCCGCCAGCGGCAACAGCAGGCGGTTGGTGGTGCCGGCGCGGGCGTTCTGCTCGTGGATCACCAGCGGCACACCGCATAGCCGTGCGGCAACACCACCCGGGCCGGTCACATACCCGCCAAAGCCCACCACGCACACCGGCTTGAGCTCGCGCACGATACGGCGTGCCTGGAGCACCGCCTTGAACAGGGGGAACGGCGCCTTGAGCAGGGAGAGCTTGCTCTTGCCACGCAGGCCGCTGACCTGGATCAGGTGCAGTGGCAAGCCGGCCTGCGGCACCAGTTCGTTCTCGATGCCGCGCGGGGTGCCCAACCAGTGCACCGAGTAGCCCCGGGCCTGGAACTCACGGGCGCAGGCCAGGGCCGGGAAGACGTGGCCCCCGGTGCCGCCCGCCATGATCAGGACGTTCTTGCCGTCAGCGGCCATGGGTGGTCTCCTCGGCAAAATCGCTCTCTTTGAATTCATGCTCCTCGCTGCCCAGGTGCGTGCGGCTCTCCCATTCGATGCGCAGCAGCAACCCCACGCAGGCACAGCAGATCACCAGCGACGAGCCGCCATAACTGAGGAACGGCAGCGTCAGGCCCTTGGTCGGCAGCAGGCCGACGTTCACCCCGATGTTGATCAGGAACTGACCGATCCACAGGAAGGCCAGGCCGAACGCCATGTAGGCGGCAAAGAACTGCTTGGCTTTCTCCGCCCACAGGCCGATGTACAGGGCGCGAATGGTGACGAAGACGAACAGCGCGATGGTCACCAGCGAGCCAACCACGCCCAGCTCTTCGGCCAGTACCGAGAACACGAAGTCGGTGTGTGCTTCAGGCAGGTAGAACTGCTTCTGTACGCTGTTGCCCAGGCCGACGCCCAGCCATTCGCCACGACCGAAGGCGATCAGTGCCTGGGTCAGCTGGTAGCCGGAGCCGAACTGGTCGGACCAGGGGTCGGTGAAGGTGATCAGACGCGCCATCCGGTACGGCTGCGCCTGTACCAGAATGAACACTGCAGCCACCGCCAGCACCACCATCAGGCTGAAGCGGAACAGGCCCACCCCGCCGAGGAACAGCATCGCCGCGGCAGCCCCCATCATCACCACGGTGGCACCGAAGTCCGGCTCCATCAGCAGCAGAGCGGCCATTGGCAGCAGCACGATGAACGGCTTGAAGAAGCCCATCCAGGTTTCGCGCACCTCGGTCTGCCGGCGCACCAGGTAGCCGGCCAGGTAGATGACCACGAAGACCTTGGCGATTTCCGAAGGCTGCACGTTGAAGAAGCTGAAGCCGATCCAGCGCATCGAACCGTTCACTTCGCGGCCGATCCCCGGCACCAGCACCAGCACCAGCAGGCCGAAGGCGCCGATCAGCATCATGAAGCCCATGCGCTGCCAGGTGGCGATCGGCACCATCATCGTCGCGCCACAAGCGGCCAGGCCGAGCAACACGTACACCAGGTGGCGGAACATGTGATACAGCGGGTTGCCGGATTGCACGGCGGCCACTTCCGACGACGCCGAGGTGATCATCACCAGGCCCAGCCCCAGCAGCGCCAGGCAACCGGCCAGCATGGCAAAGTCGAGGTCGACGCCACGGCCGCTGATCAGCGGCGAGGGGTACGGCTTGAGGACGCCGAAGATCATGCCAGCCCTCCCGCCGCCAGGGCGAACAGGCGCCCGCGTTCTTCAAAGTTCTTGAACATGTCCAGGCTCGCGCAGGCCGGCGACAGCAGCACTGCATCGCCTGGCTGGGCCAGCTCGGCGCACTGCTGCACCGCCTCATCCAAGGTCTTCACCCGCACCAGCGGCACGCCATCGCCCAAGGTATCGGCCAGGCGTTCGGCATCACGGCCAAGCAACACCACAGCGCGGCAGAAGCGTTTGACCGGCTCGCGCAAGGCGGCGAAATCGGCGCCCTTGCCGTCGCCGCCGGCGATCAGCACCAGCTTGCCGTCGATGTCTGCGCCCAAGCCTTCGATCGCCGCCAGGGCAGCACCGACATTGGTGGCCTTGGAATCGTCGTACCAGTTGACGCCGTTGCGCTCACGGATCCACTGGCAACGATGAGCCAGGCCCTTGAATTCACGCAGCGCTTCGAGCATCGGCGCGAACGGCAGGCCGGCGGCATGGCCGAGGGCCAGGGCCGCCAGGGCATTGCTCTGGTTGTGGGCGCCGCGGATCTTCAGCTCACGCACCGGCATCAGCGTCTGGAATTCGTACGCCAGGTATTTCTCGCCGTCGACCTCACGCAGGCCAAAGGCCTTGAAGTCCGGCTGGTTGAGGCCGAAGGTGAAGCATGGACGGCCTTCCACCGGCAGCGGCCGGCTCAGGGCATCCTGGCGGTTGACCACGACCTGACGGGCACCACGGAAGATCCGGTGCTTGGCCAGGTGATAGGCCGGCAGGCCGCTGTAGCGGTCCATGTGGTCTTCGCTGATGTTGAGCACGGTGGCTACTTCGGCGTTGAGCTGGTCGGTGGTTTCCAGCTGGAAGCTCGACAGTTCCAGCACGTACAACTCGACATCGTCGCTCAGCAGGTCCAGCGCCGGGGTGCCCAGGTTACCCCCCACCGCCACGCGCTTGCCGGCCTTGGCGGCCATCTCGCCGACCAGGGTAGTGACGGTGCTTTTAGCGTTGGAACCGCTGATCGCCACGATCGGCGCCTTGGCATGGCGGGCAAACAGTTCGATGTCACCGGACAGCTGCACGCCACGTGCTGCCGCCTGCTGCAGCGCCGGGGTGGCCAGCGCCAGGCCCGGGCTCACGTACAGTTCGTTGGCGCGGCACAGGAAGTCCACGTCCAGTTCACCACAGCGCACTTCCACCTGCGGATAATCACGACGCAGGGTTTCCAGTTCCGGCGGTTGCTCACGGGTGTCGGCGACCGCAAAGGCAATGCCCCGGTTCGCCAGGAAGCGAACCAGGGACATGCCGCTCTTGCCGAGGCCGACAACGATGCGGAATTGGTCGGAAGCGATCAATGACACGCTTTTCTACCTCAGTTTCAGGGTGGCCAGGCCAATCAGCACCAGAATCACGGTAATGATCCAGAATCGGACGATCACGCGTGGCTCAGGCCAGCCTTTGAGTTCAAAGTGGTGATGAATCGGCGCCATGCGGAACACGCGCTTGCCGGTGAGCTTGAACGAGGCGACCTGGATCACCACCGACAGGGTTTCCATCACGAAGATGCCGCCCATGATGAACAGCACGATTTCCTGGCGCACGATCACGGCGATGGTGCCCAGCGCGGCGCCCAGCGCCAGCGCGCCGACGTCGCCCATGAACACCTGGGCCGGATAGGTGTTGAACCACAGGAAGCCCAGGCCGGCACCGATCAACGCGCCGCAGAACACGATCAGCTCGCCCGAGCCCGGCACGTAGGGGATCAGCAGGTATTCGGCGAACTTCACGTTACCCGACAGGTAGCAGAAGATGCCCAGCGCACCACCGACCATCACGGTGGGCATGATCGCCAGGCCATCGAGGCCGTCAGTCAGGTTGACTGCGTTGCTCGAGCCGACGATGACGAAATAGGTCAATACGACAAAGCCGATACCCAGCGGGATGGTGACATCCTTGAGGAACGGCACGATCAGCGTGGTCTCGACGGTGGTCGGGGCGGTCATGTACAGGAACACCGCAGCGCCCAGGCCGAACACCGATTGCCAGAAATACTTCCAGCGGCTCGGCAGGCCACGCGAGTTCTTTTCGATCACCTTGCGGTAATCGTCGACCCAGCCGATGGCACCAAATAGCAGGGTGACGATCAGCACGGTCCAGACATAACGGTTGGACAGGTCGGCCCACAGCAAGGTGCTGACCCCGATGGCCGACAGGATCAGTGCGCCACCCATGGTCGGGGTGCCGGACTTGGACAGGTGCGATTGCGGGCCGTCGTTACGCACGGCCTGACCGATCTGGCGAATCTGCAGGGTACGGATCATCCACGGCCCCAGCCACAGCGCCAGCGACAACGCGGTCAGTACGCCAAGAATCCCGCGCAGGGACAGGTACTGGAAGACCGCGAAGCCTTTGTGGAACTGTTGCAGATACTCGGCCAACAGCAGCAGCATTAATGTTTCTCCCCGCTGGCACCGCACAGTGCGGCCACGACGTTTTCCATCGCAGCGCTGCGCGAGCCCTTGATCAAAATAGTGGTTTCGCTGGCAGTTTCGGCGCGAACAGCGTCGATCAACTCAGCTTGAGTTGCGAAATGGCGGCCATTGGCGCCGAACGCCTTGACCGCATGAATCATGTTGGAACCCACCGCATAAAGGGCATCGACCTTGCCGTGCGCGTACTCGCCCACCTGACGGTGACCTTCTTCCGCCCACTGGCCAAGTTCACCTATATCCCCCAGCACCAGAACGGTGCGCCCGGAAAAGGCGCGGAGTATATCAATGGCCGCGCACATGGAGGTGGGATTTGCGTTGTAGCTGTCGTCGATCACGCGCACACCGTTGGGGGCGATTTGCGCCACGGTGCGGCCCTTGACCGGCTGCACTGCGTTGAGGCCCGCGGCGATGCCGCCAAGGCTCAGACCAACGGCATGGGCAGCGGCGGCAGCGGCCAGGGCGTTGCTGACGTTATGGGTACCCAGCAGGTTCAGCTGCACCGGCACACTGCCATCAGGCCCATGCAGGGTGAACGACGGGCAGCCACGGGCATCACGGCCGATGTTGCTGGCATGGAAGTCGGCCTGCGGGTTGTCCAGGGCGAAGCTGAAGATACGATGGCTGCCAGCGCGCTTGCGCCAGATGTCGAACGCCCTGTCGGCCAGGTTGAGGATGGCGGTGCCGCCCTCGCCCAGGCCTTCGAGAATCTCGCCCTTGGCTTCGACGATCTTGTCCGGGCCGCCGAATTCACCGACATGAGCGGTGCCGGCGTTGTTGATGATCACCACCTGCGGCTGGGTCAGGCCGACGGTGTAGCGGATCTCGCCGATGCGCGAAGCACCCAGCTCGATCACGGCGGCGCTGTGCTCCGAAGCGATTTCCAGCAGCGTCAACGGAGCACCGAGGTCGTTGTTCAGGTTGCCGCGGGTGGCGTGCACCAAGCCACGGGTCCGCAGGATGCTGGCCAGCATCTCCTTGACCGTGGTCTTGCCGCTGGAACCGGTGATGGCGACGACTGGCTTGTCGAAGGCAGCGCGGTTCAGCGCACCAAGCTGGCCGAGTGCGACACGGCAGTCGGCGACCACCAGCTGCGGCAGATCGACATCGGCAATTTCGCGCTCGACCAGCGCAGCGACGGCGCCCTTGGCTTGCACGTCGGCAAGGTAGTCATGGCCATCGAAGCGCGGCCCGGTCAGGGCAACGAACAGCTGGCCGGCAGCGACGCTACGGCTGTCGATGCTGACCCCGGTGAAGCTGGCGTCGGCGTTGACCAGGCGCGCGTTCAAGGCGCCGGTCAGCTGGCTGAGGGTCATGGGCTTAAGCATGCGGAGCCTCCCAGGCTGCAAGTGCCTTGTCGGCTTCGATCAGGTCGGAGAACGCATGGCGCTCGCCATTGATTTCCTGGTAATCCTCATGCCCCTTGCCGGCCAGCACGATCACGTCATCGGCGGCAGCGGTGGCGATCAGATGGGCAATGGCTGCGCCACGGCCAACGACGAACTCGACGCCCGCAGGCTTGGCGAAACCCGGGCGAATGTCGTCGAAGATGCGCAGCGGGTCTTCGGTACGCGGGTTGTCGTCGGTGACCAGTACGCGGTCGGCCAGGCGCTCGGCCACTTCGGCCATCAGCGGGCGCTTGCCGCGATCACGGTCGCCACCGCAGCCGAACAGGCACAGCAGTTTGCCGTGCGCATGCGGACGCAGGGCTTCGAGGACTTTTTCCAGCGCATCGGGCGTATGGGCGTAGTCGACCACCACCAGCGGCTTGTCACCGCCACCCAGGCGCTGCATGCGGCCGACCGGCCCTTGCAGGTGCGGGGTGACCTTGAGAACCTCGTCCAGCGAGTAGTCCAGTGCCAGCAGCGTGGCCACCGCGGCAAGCATGTTGCTCAGGTTGAAGCGGCCAAGCAGCTGGCTGCGCAGGGTGCGTTCGCCCTGGGCGGTGACGATGATGGCGCACACACCATTGTCGTCAAAATGCGCTTCGCGGCAGAACAGCGAAGCGTCCGGGTTTTCCAGGCTATAGCTGAGCAGCCGGGTTTCGATATGGTCGACGCTCGGGCGGTGGGCGAAGTCTTCGGCCAGGCGGCGACCGAAGTCATCATCCAGGTTGACCACCTGGCAACGCAGGCTCGGCCAGGCGAACAGCTTGGCTTTGGCGGCCTCGTAGGCCTCCATGCTGCCGTGGTAGTCCAGATGGTCGCGTGACAGGTTGGTCATGACCGCGATGTCGAATTCCAGTGCGGCGACCCGGCCCTGCTCCAGGGCGTGGGAGGACACCTCCATGGCCACGGCCTTGGCGCCACCTTTCTTGAGGTCGTTCAGGGTCGACTGCACGGCGATCGGGTCGGGCGTGGTCAGGCGGCCGCTCTGCAACTCGCCATAGAAGCCGGTGCCCAGGGTGCCGATCAGGCCGCAACGCTGGCCCAACGCATCGAGCGCCTGGGCCACCAGCTGAGTGACGCTGGTCTTGCCGTTGGTGCCAGTCACGCCCACCAGGTTCAGCTGGCGGCTCGGCTCGCCGTAGAAACGCCCGGCAATCTGCGACAGCTGGCCGATCAGGCCTTTCACCGGAATCAACGGCACGTCGGTAAGCGGCAGCACGTTGACGCCCTGCTCTTCATAGGCCACGGCCGCCGCGCCACGGGACAGCGCATCGGCAATGTGCTCACGGCCATCCACCTTGGCACCTGGCACGGCCAGGAACAGGTCACCCTGGCGCACCTGACGGCTGTCCAGGGTCAGTTCACGGATCAGCGGATCGCGGCTGGCGTGGGCGAAAAGCTTGCTCAATGGCATTGTCATCATCCACGCCCTCCCTTGGCGGGTGCTGCGCTGGCCTGCTGTGGATCGCTTGGCGGCGGCAGGTTGTCTGGCGGCACGTTCATCAGGCGCAGGGTGCCCGACATGACTTTGCTGAATACGGGGGCCGATACCAGGCCGCCGAAATAGCCGCCCTTGCCCGGCTCGTCGATGACCACGACGATGGCATAGCGCGGGTCGCTCATCGGGCCGAAACCGGCGAACAGCGAGCGGTAGGCGTTTTCGGTGTAACCCTTGGAGCCGACGGTGGCCTTACGTGCGGTACCGGACTTGCCGGCCACGTGGTAGAACGGCACCTGGGCACGGAACACGCCGCGCGGCGCTTCGATCACCTGCTGCAGCATGCCCTGGACGGTTTCGGCGGTTTCCTTCGGAATGGCCTGCACCGCTTCCGGCGCCTTGTCGACCTTGAGGATCGACAGCGGCACCATCTTGCCGTCGTTGGCCAGCGCGGCGTAGGCATGCACCAGCTGCAGGGCGGTCACCGACACACCGTAGCCGTAGGACAGTGTCGCGGTTTCAGCCTTGCGCCACTCGCGGTGGTTAGGCAGGTTGCCGACGCGCTCGCCCGGGAAGCCGAGGCCGGTGTACTGGCCCAGGCCCACCTGGGACATGACGCGGTAGATGGCCTCGCCGCCGATGTCGAAGGCGATCTTGCTCATGCCGACGTTGGAAGAGTTGATCAGGATGCCGGTCAGGTCGAGGATCGGCCCCTCGCTCTTGGACACGTCCTTGATGGTGTAACGGCCGATCTGCAGGCTGCCCGGATACACTTCGACCTTGTCGGTCGGCTTCCAGCGGCCGCTCTGCAGCGCCGCGCTCATCGAGATCGGCTTGACCGTCGAGCCTGGCTCGAACACGTCGATGATCGCCCGGTTACGCATGGCAGCCGGGAACATGCTACGGCGGTTGTTCGGGTTGTAGGTCGGCTGGTTGACCATGGCCAGGACCTCGCCGGTCTTGACGTCCATGATCACCAGGCTGCCGGCCTTGGCGTCCTGTTCGGCGATGGCGTTGCGCAGTTCGCGGGTGGCCAGATACTGCAGGCGCAGGTCGATCGACAACGCCAAGGTCTTGCCGGCCTTGGCGTTCTTGGTGACCTGGATGTCCTTGATCAGGCGACCACGCCGATCCTTGATCACTTGCCGCTTGCCGGGCACGCCGGCCAGCCATTCATCGTAGGCCAGTTCCACACCTTCACGACCGTGGTCGTCGAGGTCGGTGAAGCCGACCATGTGGGCGGTCACGTCTCCGGCCGGATAGAAACGGCGGAATTCTTCCAGCCCATACACGCCCGGTACTTTCAGGTCGAGCACGTGCTGGCCCTGCTCCGGGGTCAGGCCACGGACCAGGTAGATGAACTCTTTGTTGGCCTGCTGGGTCAGGCGCTCGGTCAACTGCTGGGCGTTCTGCCCAAGCGCCGCAGCCAGCTGTGGCCAGCGATCCTTGGCAGCCTGCATTTCCTTGGGGTTGGCCCAGAGGGTGGTGACCGGGGTACTGACCGCCAGCGGCTCGCCGTTGCGGTCGGTGATCAGGCCACGGTGCGCAGGAATCGGAATATGACGCAGGCTGCGGGCGTCGCCCTGGCCCTTGAGGAAGTCACGGTCGACCACCTGCAGGTCGATGATGCGCCAGCAGATGGCACCCACCATCAGCGCGAGCAAGCCGATCACGACCCGGAAGCGCCAGGGGTAGAGTGCGCCTTCGAGCTTCATCATGGCGCCACCATCCGCACTTCGTCAGCCGCAGGCACACGCATCTTCAGTTGCTCGGAGGCCAGGCTCTCGATACGGCTGGAGGCGGTCCAGGTGCTTTGCTCAAGAATCAGCCGGCCCCACTCGGCCTGGGCCTTGTCACGCTCATTCAATTCGCCGTACAGGGTGTTGAGCAACTGGCGATTCCAGTGGGCGCTGTAAGACACGGCGATGGCCGAAACCAGCACGCCGATAAACAGCAGAAGCATCAGGAAGCTTCCGCCTGGCAGAGGTTTGGCGAAAAGCCGGCTCACCGAAGCTTCTCCGCAACCCGCATCACGGCGCTGCGCGACCGTGGGTTAGCCTTGAGTTCGGCCTCGGAGGCAAACTGGGCCTTGCCGATCAGCTTGATCTTCGGCTCGAAGACCTTGTGCTGTACCGGCAGGTTGCGTGGCAGATTGTCGGCCTCGCCCTTGACCAGCTTGCGCATGAACAGTTTGACGATGCGGTCTTCCAGCGAATGGAAGCTGATGACCGCCAGGCGGCCGCCCACTTCCAGGGCGTCGAGCGCTGCTTCGAGGCCAGCCTCCAAATCACCCAATTCGTTGTTGACGTGGATGCGCAGGCCTTGGAAGGCCCGGGTCGCCGGGTTCTTGCCCTTTTCCCAGGCCGGGTTTGCAACCTTGAGCACTTCAGCCAGGTCGGCGGTGCGGGTGAAGGGTTGCTTTTCGCGGCGCTCGACCACGGCACGCGCCATGCGCCCGGCAAAACGCTCTTCGCCGTATTCCTTGAACACACGGGCAATTTCTTCGACAGGTGCGGTAGCGATGAACTCAGCGGCACTGATGCCCTGATGTGGGTTCATGCGCATGTCCAGCGGGCCGTCATTGAGGAAGCTGAAGCCGCGCTCAGGGTCATCCAGCTGCGGCGAAGACACGCCCAGATCAAGCAGGATGCCGCTGATCTTGCCGTGCAGACCACGCTCGGCGACTTCCGAACCGAGCTCGGCAAAGCTGCGCTGCACAATGACAAAGCGGCCGTCTTCGGCCGCCAGCGCTTGCCCGGTGGCAATCGCTTGAGGATCTTTGTCGAAGCCCAGAAGCCGCCCTTGCGGCCCGAGCTTGCTGAGGATCAGGCGGCTATGGCCGCCACGCCCGAAGGTGCCGTCCAGATAGCAACCGTCGGCGCGCAGGGCCAATGCCTCGACAGCTTCGTCGAGCAGGACGGTGATGTGGTTGAAGCCGCTATCTATGGTCACAGGATCAGGTCACGCAAATCGTCGGGCATGGCACCCGGTTGTTGGATAGCTGCAAGGTCGGCTGCCGAAACCGCGTTCCAGGCATCCTCATCCCACAGCTGGAATTTGTTCAGCTGCCCCACCAACATCGCCTTTTTGTCCAGCTTGGCGTACTCACGCAGGCGGGGCGGCACCAGGAAACGCCCACTGCCATCGAGCTCCAGGTCAACCGCATTGCCGATCAGCAAACGCTGCAGGCGGCGGTTTTCCTCACGCAACGACGGCAAGGCACGCAACTTGGCTTCAATCTGTTCCCACTCATCGAGGGGATAAACACACAAGCAGGGGTCTACGGCGTCGATGGTCACGATCAACTGACCATTGCAACGCGAATCGAGCTCGTCACGGTACCGGCTCGGCATGGCGAGACGGCCCTTGGCATCGAGGCTGACGGCGTTGGCTCCGCGGAACACGGCTGCGATTCCCCACAATGTTAGCTTTTTTGTGTCAGAAAACCCACTTCATCCCACTTTCTGCCACTTGCGCACACTATAGGAATCCGCCCGCTGCACCGTCAAGGCACGTTCATAAGGAAATCCCTTACAGGACCGAGATTTAGCGCAACAAAGGAATGCGGAAGGACTGCCAGGAGGGGAAAAACGCGAGAAAAATCAAACCGACTCAAACAGCTGTCGTTCGAAGTTAAAGTGAATTATCAAGAGTAAGATCTTTTTGGTATTACCAAGAGGAATCTGCTATCGATTCAAGCAGGAGAGGAAAGGTGGAGAGTCGATCTGTAAGCCGGGTTTTGTCGAGGACAGTCATTCCTCTACGACGGCCATCACTGGACGCCTCTAGCAACCTACCCGGTTCCGACGCGGGCCACGCCTGATGGAACCCTATTTGGTCTTGCTCCGAGTGGGGTTTACCTAGCCACGCACTGTTGCCAGCCGTGCGGTGCGCTCTTACCGCACCTTTTCACCCTTACCGGCACCGAAGTGCTTAGGCGGTTATTTTCTGTGGCACTTTCCGTAGGCTCGCGCCTCCCAGGCGTTACCTGGCACTCTGCCCTATGGAGCCCGGACTTTCCTCCCCCGCCTTTTGCGGAACAAAAGACGGCAGCGACTGTCCGATCGACTCTCCGCCGACAAGGTTAACGGCACGCGCGCGCAAGAACAAGCGATACCGTCAACTATGCCTGATTGCCACTACTGCGCTTTCTGCTTTTCCAGGGCCACCTGATACAGCAGGTTCTTGCGCACACCGGTGATTTCCGCCGCCAATGCCGCCGCCCTTTTCAACGGCAACTCGGCCAGCAAAAGGTCCAGCACGCGCTGGGCCTCGGCGCTGATCGCTTCCTCGCCCTCAGGCGCACTCCAGCCACCCACCAGTACCACGCACTCACCCCGTTGCTGATTGCTGTCGCCGGCGACGAACGCACGCAGCTCAGCCAACGGCAGCCCCTTGAGGGTCTCGAAGGTCTTGGTCAGCTCACGCGCCAGCAGCGCCGGACGTTCGGCACCGAACACCAGCTCCATGTCCTCGAGGCACTCCAGAATGCGGTGTGGCGCCTCGTAGAAAATCAGCGTGCGAGGCTCCTCCTTGACCTGCTCCAGACGCGCACGACGACCCGCAGCCTTGGCGGGCAGGAAGCCTTCGAAGATGAAGCGGTCGGATGGCAGGCCGGCTGCCGACAGCGCGGCAATCAGGGCGCAGGCGCCAGGCACGGGCACCACGCTGACGCCTGCGGCACGGGCCTGACGCACCAAGTGGTAACCCGGATCGGAAATCAGTGGGGTACCGGCATCGGATACCAGCGCCACATCTTCACCGGCCAGCAACTTGCCAATGAAGCGGCCACCCTCGTCGCGCTCATTGTGTTCATGGCAGGCCGCCAACGGCGTGTCGATGCCGAAGTGCTGCAGCAGGCGGACCGAATGCCGGGTGTCCTCGGCAGCGATCAGGGCGACATCGGCCAGCACCTTGAGCGCCCTGGCGCTCATGTCATCAAGGTTGCCAATGGGCGTCGCGACCACATAAAGCGTCCCCATGGTGGATTTCGAAGTCCCGGCCACATCAGTCACTGCACACACCCTGCCTTTCGGATCAAAGGCGTCATTGTAGCCCGAGCGCCGGTAACAGGGCGCAAAGAACTTCTTCGGCCCTCCTGCGCACGCCACCTATAGTGAAGGTTCCGCTAACGGCAGATCGCGCCCCGGCTGCTGCTTGGGTACAATTGCCGGCCAACTTGATCGAGTAACAGGACCTTTACATGATCGCTTGCCTGCGGCTGTTCACAGCCCTCTGCCTCGCTGCCCTGCTGGCAGCCTGCGCCAGCTCGCCCTCATCCAGCCTGGGCGAACTGCCACGCACCCCGGACGCCAGCATCGAGCAACTGCTCGAGAAGGCCGCCACCAGCAAGTCCGCGGAAGACGCTGCCCTGCTGCGCCTGAGCGCAGCCGACCTGGCTTACAAGCAGAAGGACTTCCCACGCGCGGCACGCATCCTCGAACAGGTGCCGATGGACACGCTCAAGCCGGCCCAGCAGATTTTCGCCGCCACCCTTGGCGCGGAACTCGCCATGAGCCGCAACCAGCCCAAGGCCGCCCTGACCGCGCTGTCCCATCCGAGCCTGCAACACATTGCAGAGCTGCCGGAGCAACAGCAGGTGCGCACCTACAGCGTCCATGCCGCAGCCCTCGAGGCCGATGGCCAGGCCATGGCCGCCGCCCAGCAACGCGTACTGCTGAGCCCGCTGCTCAGTGGCCAGGCCGCCAGCGCGAACCATGACGCGATCTGGACCCTGGTCGCCTCGCTGCCGGCCGAGCAGCTGCAACAGCCAGCCAACAACGAAATCCTGGCCGGCTGGACCAGCCTGGCGCTGGCCGTCAAAAGCGCCGGCACCCTGGAGCAGCAACAAGCGGCCATCGAAGCCTGGCGCAAGCAGCACCCCGATCACCCAGCCGCCAAGCAACTGCCGCTGGCCCTGACCAAGCTCAAGGAACTGGCCAGCCAGCCGCTGACCAAGATCGCCCTGCTGCTGCCCCAGGAAGGCCCGCTGGCCGGCGTTGCCCGGGCCCTGCGTGACGGCTTCATGGCCGCCCACTTCCAGGCCCAGCAAGCGGGCGGGCAAGCGCCTGCCGTGCAGGTCTACGACAGCTCGCGCATCGGCTCGCTCGATGCCTTCTATCGCCAGGCCCAGGCCGATGGCGTGCAACTGGTGGTCGGCCCGCTTGAAAAGCCGCTGGTCAAGCAGCTCGCCGGCAACAGCCAACTGCCCATCACCACCCTCGCCCTGAACTACGCCGATGCCGGCCAGAAAGCACCACCGCAACTGTTCCAGTTCGGCCTCGCCGCTGAGGACGAAGCCCGTGAAGTGGCGCGCCGCGCCCGTGCTGATGGCATGGTCCGCGCCGTTGCCCTGGTACCGAGCGGTGAGTGGGGTGACCGCGTGCTGGCCGCCTTCCGCCAGGACTGGGAAGGCAATGGCGGTACCATCATCGCCGCCGAGCGCATCGCCCAGCCGGTCGCCCTCGCCCAGCAGATCGCCAACCTGTTCCAGCTGCGCCAGAGCGAAGGCCGCGCCCAGAGCCTGCAGAGCACCGTGGGCGGTACCATCGCGGCACAACCGTCGCGCCGCCAGGACATCGACTTCATCTTCCTCGCCTCGACCCCACAGCAGGCGCAGCAGATCAAACCGACGCTGAACTTCCAGTACGCCGGGGACGTACCGGTCTACGCCACCTCGAACCTGTACAGCGCCAGCGGCGACGTCAACCAGTACAACGACATGAACGGCATTCGCTTCTGCGAAACGCCATGGCTGCTCGACACCAGCAACAGCCTGCGCCAGCAGGTGGTACAGCAGTGGCCACAGGCCGCCGGCAGCCTCGGCCGCCTGTATGCGATGGGTGTCGACGCCTACAGCCTGGCGCCGCGCCTGGGCCAGCTCAAGGCACTGCCAGACAATCGCGTGCAAGGCCTGTCCGGCAGCCTGAGCATCAACGCCAGCCAGCGCGTCGAGCGCCAGTTGCCATGGGCCGAGTTTGCTGGTGGCCAGGTCAAGCGCCTGCCAGATACCTCGCGCTGATGCCCGCAGCATCGCCAAGCAGCGCCGGCCAGGCAGCAGAAACCCAAGCCCTTGAGTACCTTCAAGGGCAAGGCCTGCAACTGCTGATGCGCAATTGGCGATGCAAAGGCGGCGAGCTTGATCTGGTCATGCTCGACGCCGATACAGTAGTATTCGTCGAAGTCCGCTACCGGTTGCACGCGGACTTCGGTGGCGCCCTCGGCAGCATTGACGGGCGCAAGCAGAAACGACTGGTGCTTGCCGCCACACTGTTCCTGCAGAAGGAGTCCCGCTGGGCCAATCACCCCTGCCGCTTCGACGTTGTCGCCCTGCAGGGCAGCCACCATGCAGGCCGGCCACTTCAATGGCTGAAAAACGCCTTCGAATGCTGAACCCACTCCGATTTTTTTGCTCTATGTTTCGCGGGCTGGTCCCTGTTGCGCGCCGCGCCGGCCACCGCCCCACTTAAGGTCACCAGATGGACATGCAATCCCGAATTCGCCGGCTGTTCCAGGCCAGCATCGACACCAAGCAACAGGCAATGGACATCCTGGCACCGCACATCGAGCAGGCTAGCCTGGTCATGGTCAATGCGCTGCTCAATGAAGGCAAGATGCTCGCCTGCGGCAACGGCGGCTCCGCTGGCGATGCCCAGCACTTCTCTTCGGAGCTGCTCAACCGCTTCGAGCGTGAGCGCCCGAGCCTGCCGGCCATCGCCCTGACCACCGACAGCTCGACGCTGACCTCGATCGCCAACGACTACAGCTACAACGAAATCTTCTCCAAGCAGATTCGCGCCCTGGGCCAGCCCGGCGACGTACTGCTGGCGATTTCGACCAGTGGCAACTCTGCCAACGTGATTCAAGCGATCCAGGCCGCACATGATCGCGAAATGATTGTCGTAGCATTGACCGGACGTGACGGCGGCGGCATGGCATCGCTGCTGCTGCCAGAAGACGTGGAAATCCGCGTACCGTCGATGGTCACCGCACGTATCCAGGAAGTCCACCTGCTGGCGATCCACTGCCTGTGCGATCTGATCGACAGCCAACTGTTCGGGAGTGAAGAATGACCCCCATACGCCTCGGCCTGATGGCCCTTACCCTGTGCCTGAGCGTCACCGGCTGCAGCTCGGTACTGACCTCGACCCGCAACTCGCCGATCGAGGATGATCGCGGCACCCGCACCATCGGCAGCAAGATCGACGACTCGCTGATCGAAACCAAGGCTTCGGTGAACATTGCCAAGGCCAGCCCTGACCTGGACAAGGGTTCGCACATCGTCGTCAGCAGCTACAACGGTATCGTCCTGCTTGCCGGGCAAACCCCGCGTGCCGACCTCAAGAGCCTGGCCGAACAGACTGCCAGCCAGGTCCAGCGAGTGAAGAAGGTACACAACGAACTGCAGGTGATGCAGCCCTCCTCGATCCTGGCGCGCAACAACGATGCCTGGCTGACCACCAAGATCAAGGCCCAGATGCTCACCGACAATGCCGTGCCCAGCTCGCGCATCAAGGTCATCACCGAGAACGGCATCGTCTACCTGCTGGGCCTGGTGACCCAGCAAGAGGCCAACTCCGCCACCGCCGTGGTTCAAGGGGTCTCTGGCGTGCAGAAGATCGTCAAGCTGTTCGAGTACATCGACTGATTCAGTTGCCGCCGCGACCCGCCACTGGCTGGCCTCGGCGGCAACATGCCCCACCCGTTCAATTTCCAGGAAATACCGCATGAAAAAGCTTCTGCTGCCCGCCCTGCTGCTCGGCACCTTCGCCACCCTGGCTGGCTGCTCGACCCCAAGCCTGATCACCCTCAACGACGGCCGCGAAATCCAGGCTGTCGACGCCCCGCACTTCGACAAGGACTCTGGCTTCTACGAATTCCAGCAGCTCGACGGCAAGCGCACCCGCATCAATCGGGACCAGGTTCGCACCATCAGCGACCTGTAAGCTCAGCCTGGCAAAAAAAAAGGCGATCCATACGGATCGCCTTTTTTATTACTTGACCACTTTCAGGCTGGGTCGCCCACTTGGACGTGGAGGCTGGCCACCCCCTTCCGGCGGGCCATCGTCATCCGGCTCGACAGCATCGTCTTCCTGTTCATCGCCATCCATCAGCGGTGGCTCCAGCTCGAAGACCATGCCTTGGCCGTTCTCGCGGGCATAGATCCCCAGGATGGCACCTGCTGGCACGAACAACGAATGGGCAACGCCACTGAAGCGCCCCTCGAAGCTTACCGCCTCGTTATCCATGTGCAGGTTGCGCACGGCACTCGGCGAAATGTTCAGGACAATCTGGCCATCGCTGGCAAAACCTTGTGGTACCTGGACCGCCGGGAATTCGGCATTGACCAGCATATGGGGGGTGCAATCGTTGTCGACGATCCACTCGTACAGTGCTCGAACCAGGTAGGGGCGACTGGAGTTCATCAACGGCTCCTTAAAGCTTGCGCATTTCACGTTCAACAGAGGACAGGCTCGCCTGGAAAGGCTCGCGGGCGAACTGCCGCTCCATGTAATCCAGCAGCGGCTTGGCCTGCCGCGGCAATTCGATACCCATAACCGGCAAACGCCACAGTATGGGCAATAGACAACAGTCGACCAGACTTTGCTCCTCACTCATGAAGCAAGCAAACTCGCCGAACAGCGGCGAGACGCCGGTCAGGCTTTCGCGCAGCGCCTTGCGCGCCTCGACACGGGCGGCCTCAGCGCTGCGCGGGTCGAGAAGGGTATCCGCCAGGGCGCACCAGTCACGCTGGATACGATGAATCAGCAGACGGCTATTGCCACGCGCCACCGGGTAGACCGGCATCAACGGCGGATGCGGGTAACGCTCCTCGAGGTATTCCATCACCACGGTCGACTCATACAACGCCAGGTCACGATCGACCAGGGTCGGTACGCTGCCGTAAGGGTTCACCTCTGCCAGCCTGGCTGGCAGACGCGCAGGGTCGACGTCGATCACCTGCACGTTGATGCCCTTCTCGGCGAGCACGAGGCGTACCCGATGAGAATAATGGTCAGCAGGGTCGGAATAACAGGCTAACCGGTTGGTTGCGCCCATGTAGCGCCTCCTCGCAGGGGATGCTTGTAAACTCTAAATGAAAACGCGCCCGCGGGGGCCTGGCAAATTTGCCAGGCCCCCGCGGGCGCGTTCAACTACCAGAAATTACTGCGTGATCAGTGCACGTCCTTCCAGTATTCGCGCTTGAGCAAGTAGGCGAATACGAAGAAGAAAGCCAGGTACAGCAACACGTAGGTACCGATGCGCTGGCTTTCCAGTTTGACCGGGTTGGCCGAATAGGCCAGGAAGGTCACCAGGTTCTTGACCTTCTCGTCGAACTGCTCGGTGTTCAGGGTACCGGAATTCGGCGTAATGGTCAGCTGGTCACAGGCTTCATGGGTGAGCGGGCTACCCGTCAATGGGTCGAATTGCTTCTTGCCATCGACCACCATCTGCACCTGCTTGCAGCCAATCACCTGGTTGCCTTGCAGGCCGACCAGCACGTTGGGCATACCGACGTTCGGGAACACCTTGTTGTTGACCCCGTACGGGCGCGACTTGTCTTCATAGAAGCTGCGCAGGTAGGTGTACAGCCAGTCGGTACCCCGCACCCGCGCAACCAGGGTAAGGTCGGGCGGGGCAGCACCGAACCAGGTCTTGGCGTCGCTGGGCTGCATGCCGATCTGCATGTGATCGCCAATCTTGGCCCCGGTGAACACCAGCTTCTCGAGCATCAACTCATGAGGGATACCGAGGTCATCGGCAACCCGCTCGTAACGCTGGAACTTGGCACTGTGGCAACCCATGCAATAGTTGGCAAAGGTGCGCGCACCGTCCTGCATGGCCGCTTTGTCGGTCAGGTCGATATCGACCTTGTCCAGCTCCAGGCCGTGTTCGGCAGCGAAGGAAAAGGCAGGCATCACTGCCAGCAAAAATACTGCAATCAACTTTTTCATCAGCCAGTCACCCTTTCCGGAACCGGTTTGGTCTTCTCGAGCCTTGTGTAGAACGGCATCAACACGAAGTAGGCGAAGTACAGCACCGTGCACACCTGCGACAGCAAGGTACGCCCAGGCGTAGGCGCCAGTACGCCGAGGATGCCGAGGATGACGAAGGCAATGCAGAACACCAGCAGGAAGAGCTTGCTGATCCAGCCCTTGTAGCGCATGGAGCGCACCGGGCTGCGGTCGAGCCAGGGCAGCACGAACAGCACGGCAATTGCGGCACCCATGGCGATTACACCCATGAGCTTGTCAGGCACCGCCCGCAGGATCGCGTAGAACGGCGTGAAGTACCACACAGGCGCGATATGCTCGGGCGTCTTGAACGCGTTCGCCTGCTCGAAGTTGGGTTTTTCCAGGAAATAACCGCCCATCTCCGGGAAGAAGAACACCACGGCACAGAACACGAACAGGAACACCACCACACCGACGATGTCTTTCACCGTGTAGTACGGGTGGAACGGAATGCCGTCGAGCGGAATGCCGTTCTCGTCCTTTTTCTTCTTGATGTCGACACCATCGGGGTTATTCGAGCCTACTTCGTGGAGGGCCAGGATATGCAGCACCACCAGGCCGAGAATCACGATCGGCAAGGCCACCACGTGCAAGGCGAAGAAGCGGTTCAGGGTGATGCCCGAAATCAGGTAGTCACCACGGATCCACTGGGTCAGGTCGCCGCCGATCACCGGTATGGCACCGAACAGCGAGATGATCACCTGGGCACCCCAGTAGGACATCTGCCCCCAGGGCAGCAGGTAGCCCATGAACGCTTCCGCCATCAGCGCCAGGTAGATCAGCATGCCGAACAGCCACACCAGCTCACGAGGCTTCTGGTACGAGCCATAGAGCAGGCCGCGGAACATGTGCAGGTAGACCACGATGAAGAATGCCGAAGCGCCGGTGGAGTGCAGATAGCGCAGGATCCAGCCGTACTCGACGTCACGCATGATGTACTCGACCGAGGCAAAGGCCTCTTCCGCCGAGGGCGTGAAACTCATGGTCAGCCACACGCCAGTGACGATCTGGTTGACCAGCACCAGCAGTGCCAGCGAGCCGAAGAAATACAGGAAGTTGAAGTTCTTGGGCGCGTAATACTTGCTCAGGTGGTCTTCCCACATCTTGGTGGCGGGGAAGCGCGCGTCAATCCAGTCCATGAACTTGCTCATCATGCTTTCTCCTGGTCGACGCCGATGACGACAATGTCGTCCGACTCATAAGAATGCGGCGGTACTGGCAGGTTGAGAGGCGCCGGTTGCGCCTTGTAGACACGGCCGGCCAGGTCGTAGTGGGAGCCGTGGCAAGGGCAGAAATAGCCACCGACCCACTTCGGCCCGAGGTCTGCGGGCGCAACTTCCGGGCGAAAGGTCGGTGAGCAACCCAAGTGCGTGCAGAGGCCGACGAGAATGAGGATTTCCGGCTTGATCGAGCGGACCTCAGGGTCGACATAGGTCGGCTGTACCGAGCTTTTCGATTGAGGATCGGAGAGGTCACCTTCGATCTTCTTGAGGTTGCCAAGGATCTCCTGGGTACGCCGCACGATGAATACCGGCTGGCCACGCCATTCGGCAACCATCTGCTGCCCCGGCTCGACCTTGGCAATATTGACCTTCACCGGTGCCCCGGCTGCCTTCGCCTTGGCACTGGGAAACCATGACCCCACGAACGGTACCGCAGCCCCCACTGCCCCCGCTGCCCCGACCACGGATGTCGCGGCTACGAGGAAGCGGCGCCGGCCTGCGTTGACGCCGTCATTGCTCATTCAGTCCTCTCCCATCAGCTTGCTTGGCCAGTTGGACCTGACCTGTACTTAGGTTGTGTCTGTGGCACTAAAAATTGGTCGCCATGGTAAGAAACAAATCCACACAGTGACAAGGTGATTACCCCCACAGGGAGCCATAACCCGCGCTTTGCTTGATCTGCGTCTATGCGACCAGTGGTCACCGACATGCTGACAGGTTAGTTCAAGCACAAAAAAAAGCCCGGTTCCAAGGAACCGGGCTTTCTTCGACTGCCGAAGCGGTATTAACGCTTGGAGTACTGAGGACGCTTACGCGCTTTACGCAGACCCACTTTCTTACGCTCGACTTCACGAGCGTCGCGGGTGACGTAGCCAGCACGACGCAGAGCGCCACGCAGGGTTTCGTCGTATTCCATCAGAGCGCGGGTGATACCGTGACGGATAGCACCGGCCTGACCGCTGACACCACCACCGGAAACGGTGACGTAGATGTCGAACTTCTCAACGGTTTCGGTCAGCTCGAGCGGCTGGCGAACAACCATGCGAGCGGTTTCGCGACCGAAGAACACGTCCAGAGAACGGTTGTTGATGGAAATGTTACCAGTACCCGGACGCAGGAATACGCGAGCGGTTGCGGTCTTGCGACGGCCAGTGCCGTAATTTTGAGTCGCCGACATAATGAACTTTCCCGTTAGATCTTCAGTTCTTGAGGCTGCTGAGCAGTGTGTGGGTGAGCAGCACCCGCGTACACTTTCAGCTTACGGTACATGTCGCGACCCAGCGGGTTCTTAGGCAGCATGCCTTTGACCGCGGTTTCGATAACACGCTCAGGGGCCTTGGCGATCAACTTCTCGAAGTTGATTTCCTTGATACCGCCTGGGAAACCGGAGTGGGAGTAGTACATTTTGTCGGAAGACTTGGCACCAGTCACACGAACCTGTTCAGCGTTGATGACGACGATGTAGTCGCCGGTGTCAACGTGAGGGGTGTATTCTGGTTTGTGCTTGCCACGCAGACGGCTAGCGATTTCGGTAGCCAGACGACCCAGGGTCTGGCCAGCGGCGTCGACTACGAACCACTCGCGCTTTACTGTTTCCGGTTTAGCAGTAAAAGTTTTCATTCTCTAAAGCCTCAGAGGCCGCCCAGCGAAAAATAGACGGCGAATCTTACTGGATAGTGCACAGCTTGCCAAGGGCAAGCGCGCAGCCGAACGCTGACGCTTTTGGGGGCTCGGGTCGGGCACGCCAATGTTCGACGGGGTTCTTCCTGCGTGGTGGTGCATCACTTCCGCCACACGGAGAGGGGCAGAATTATCCAGATTGCGCGAAAAATTTCAACCTGCTTTGATGGGCTTCTTTTGCCAAGGAGTGTTTTCCCGATGGAATACCGCAAGCTCGGCCGTACCGACCTCGACGTCAGCGCCCTGTGCCTGGGCACCATGACCTGGGGCGAGCAGAACACCCAGGACGAGGCGTTCGAGCAGATTGCCCTGGCCAAGGCCAGCGGCATCAACTTCATCGACACCGCCGAGATGTATCCGGTGCCGCCACGCCCGGAAACCTATGCCGCCACCGAGCGCATCATCGGCAACTGGTTCCGTGCCAACGGCGATCGCGATGACTGGGTGCTGGCCAGCAAGGTCGCCGGGCCCGGCAATGGCATCAGCCACATCCGCGACGGCCAGCTCAAGCACAATCGCCAGCACATCGTCGCAGCGCTGGACCAGAGCCTCAAGCGCCTGCAGACCGACCGCATCGACCTCTACCAGCTGCACTGGCCGGAGCGCAGCACCAACTTCTTCGGCAAACTGGGCTACCAGCACTTGGCCAACGACCTGTTCACCCCACTGGAAGAAACCCTCGAAGTGCTCGACGAACAGGTACGTGCCGGCAAGATCCGGCATATCGGCCTGTCCAACGAAACGCCATGGGGCACCATGAAGTTCCTGCACCTGGCCGATAGCCGCGGCTGGCCGCGGGCGGTGTCGATCCAGAACCCTTACAACCTGCTCAACCGCAGCTTCGAAGTGGGCCTGGCGGAGGTGGCCATCCGCGAGCAATGCGGCCTGCTGGCCTATTCGCCCTTGGCATTCGGCATGCTCTCGGGCAAGTACGAGAACGGTGCCCGGCCGGAAAAAGGCCGGCTGACCCTGTTCAGCCGTTTCGCCCGCTACTCCAACCCGCAGACCGTGGCAGCCTGCAGCCGTTATGTACAACTGGCCCGGGCGCATGGCCTGGACCCGGCACAAATGGCCCTGGCGTTCGTGACCCGGCAGCCATTCGTCACCAGCAACATCATCGGCGCAACCGACCTGGTGCAGCTGCAGAGCAACCTCGACAGCCTGCAGCTGAACCTCAGTGACGAACTGCTCGCGGCGATCGAGGCGATCCATCAGGAGCAACCGAACCCGGCGCCTTGAGCTGAACCCGGTATCGGCTTCATCGCGGGTAAACCCGCGCCCACAGGGTTTGGTGCAGACCTTGAGGGGGCGGGGTAGACACAATCGCCAAAAAATAAGACGATCCAGCCGGTGATTGACCACTCTACCCTATAAGAACAATGACAATGATGTTTACCCAACCCTCCGCGTCGTTGCGGCGCGTCAGCATCCTGGCCATTGACAAGGTGTTCGCTTCGACCCTGATGCAGGCCAAGGATTTCTTCCACCTCGCCAGCTTGCGCTACAGCAAGCAGCTGGGCCTGGGCTTGCAGCCCATGTTCGAGATTCGCCTGGTGAGCCCCGACGCCCAGCCGGTGGACAGCTTCAGCAATGTGCAATTGCCGGTCGATGGCGGCCTCGACGATGCCGACGTCATCATTCTCCCGGCCTTCTGGGACGATTTCGACAACCTCCTGCAACGTTATCCACAGGTACTGCCTTGGCTGCGCGAACAGCACGCCCGCGGCGCCGTGCTCTGCGCCGAAGCCAGCGGGGTGTTCTGGCTGGCCGAATCCGGCCTGCTCGATGGCAAGGAGGCGACCACCTACTGGCGCTTCTTCAACAGTTTCGCCGAGCGCTTCCCGAAGATTCGCCTGAACCAGGACAAGCACCTGACCGACGCCGACAACCTGTACTGCGCCGGCGGCACCACATCAGCCTGTGACCTGTACATCTACCTGATCGAGCGTTTCTGCGGCGCCAATGTAGCGCGTGCCGTGGCCCGCGACATCCTCTACGAAGTGCAGCGCAACTACACCCCAGGGCGCATGGGCTTCGGCGGCCAGAAGCTGCACCAGGACCTGATCATCCTGCAGATCCAGCACTGGCTGGAGGAGCATTTCGCCGACAAGTTCCGCTTCGAGGACGTGGCTCGCAACCATGGCATGAGCATCCGCAACTTCATGCGCCGTTTTCAAGGGGCGACCGGTGACAAACCGCTGCACTACCTGCAACGGTTACGCATCGAGACAGCCAAGGGGTTGCTGTCGAGCACACGCAAGAGCATCAAGACCATCAGTTATGAGGTCGGTTATGACGATGCGAGTTTCTTTGCGCGGCTGTTCCGCCAGCACACGGAGTTGTCGCCGAACCAGTATCGGCAACAATTCATGCAAGAGGCTTGAGGCCAGGGGGCTGCTGTGCGGCCCCCTGTTTACTTATGGCTTGTGCGCACGCGCCAGGAATTCGTGCGACTGCATTTCCAGCAAACGGCTGAGGGTCCGCTGGAATTCGAAGCTCAGGCGCCCGCCGGTGTACAGGTCCTTCAGCTCGACCTCGGCCGAGATGATCAGCTTGACGTTGCGGTCGTAGAACTCGTCCACCATGTTGATGAAGCGGCGGGCGATGTCGTCGGTGGTGACGCCCATCTGCTCCACGTTGCTCAGCAACACGGCATGGAAGATCTTGCCCAGTTCGATGTAGTCGTTCTGGCTGCGCGGCCCGTCGCACAGGGCGCGGAAGTCGAACCAGGCGACGTCGTCGCAGGTGCGCAGGGCATTGATCGGGCGATTTTCGATCATCAGCACGTCGTTCTCGACGGCCTGGGTGCATTCCGGCGTCAGCGCCTTGAAGCTTGCGCGCATGCTCTGGTGCGCCGCGTCATCGAGCGGGAAGTGGTAAAGCTCGGCCTGCTCCAGGTGACGCAGACGGTAGTCGACGCCGCTGTCGACGTTCACCACGTCGGTGTACTGCTTGATCATGGCGATGGCCGGCAGGAAGCGTGCGCGCTGCAGGCCGTCCTTGTACAGGCCGTCCGGGACGATGTTGGAGGTCGCCACCAGCGAGACGCCGTTCTTGAACAGCTCTTCCATCAAGGTGCCGAGGATCATGGCGTCGGTGATGTCGGACACGAAGAATTCGTCGAAGCAGATCACTTTGGCTTCTTCGCTGAAGCGCTTGGCGATGATGGTCAGCGGGTTCTTCTCGCCCTTGAGGGTTTTCATTTCCTCATGGACGCGCTTCATGAATCGGTGGAAGTGCGTGCGCATCTTCTGCTTGAACGGCAGCGCTTCATAGAAAGTGTCGACCAGATAGGTCTTGCCACGCCCTACCCCACCCCAGAAGTACAGGCCTTTGACTGGCGTCTGCTCCTTCTTGCCGAACAGCTTGCCGAACACGCCCGGCTTGTTGTTCTGCGCGCGCACCAAGTCGTCGTACAGACGCTGCAGGTGACGTACCGCAGTTTCCTGCGCCGCGTCATGGAAGAAGTCGGGACGTTTCAGATCTGCTTGATATCGTTCTAGGGGCGTCATGATTTCGTTAGCGAGGCAACAAAAAACGGGCCGTCACTGTAGCGACAGGCCCGCTTAATGGCAATCAGACTTGCGGCGAAATGCCTCAGTCTTGTTGCGGCTGAAGCGCTACACGCAGGCTTTCGATGGCCGAATCACGGGCTTCGGCACTGTCGAACTGCGGCCCGTCGGCAACCTGCTCATCGTTCAGCCACAGGCTGAAGCCCAGGCCATCAACGCGCACGTCGGCGTCGCCACCCTGCTGCAGCTGCTTGCTCACGGCGCCGGCGCTCTTGCCGTCGGCGAAGCTGCGCGACAGCAGCAGTTGCTCGCCATCGGCGGCCAGCAGGCGGAAGCGGAAGCTGCCGTCTTCATCACGGAAGCTGACGAAGCGCGCGCTCTTGACGGCTTTTTTCTTCACTTCGGTGCTGGCCTGCACGCTGCTGCGGAACGAGCGCAGGCCCACGGCCTCACGCAGTTGCTCGAGGAACGGGGTGGCGATCTGGCGCGCCTTGGCGGCGCCGGCAAGGAGGATGTCCTCCAGGTCTGCCGGACGCGAAATCAGCTGGTGGTAGTGCTCGCGCTTCTCGGCCAGCTGGCCGTCGAGCAGCTGGAACAGGCGTTGCTTCGCTTCGCCCCAGCCCAGGCCCTGGAGCAGCTCTTCGCGGAACTCGGCGCACTGCGACGGCGTCGAGAAGGCCTGGAACAGGGTGAACAGGTGCGAATTGTCCGGGTCCTTGGCTTCACCAGGTGCCCGCGAGTCAGTGACGATGCGCGAGATGGCGTCTTTCATGTCCTTGGCGCTGGTGAACAGCGGGATGGTGTTGTCGTAGCTCTTGGACATCTTGCGCCCGTCCAGGCCCGGCAGGGTCGCCACGCTCTCCTCGATCACCGCTTCCGGCAGGGCGAAGAAGTCGTTGCCCTGGCCGAACAGGTGGTTGAAGCGCTGGCCGATGTCACGGGCCATTTCCACGTGCTGGATCTGGTCACGGCCGACCGGCACCTTGTTGGCGTTGAACATCAGGATGTCCGCAGCCATCAGCACGGGGTAGCTGTACAGGCCCATGGTCACGCCGGCATCAGGGTCTTCGCCGGTTTCGAGGTTCTTGTCCACCGAGGCCTTGTAGGCGTGGGCGCGGTTGAGCAGGCCCTTGGCGGCGACGCAGGTCAGCAGCCAGGTCAGCTCCGGGATCTCGGGGATGTCGGACTGCCGGTAGAAGGTCACCTTGGCGGGATCCAGGCCACCGGCCAGCCAGGTCGCGGCAATTTCCAGGCGCGAACGCTGGATGCGCAGCGGGTCGTCACACTTGATCAGGGCGTGATAGTCGGCCAGGAAGTAGAACGAGTCGACACCCGGCTGCTGGCTGGCGACGATCGCCGGGCGGATGGCGCCGGCGTAGTTGCCCAGGTGCGGGGTGCCGGTGGTGGTGATACCGGTGAGGATGCGCGTGGTCATGGGTGTTCGCTTATTCAGGCTTGGCTCAGTTCGAAAGGCGCGGCAGCAGCAGATCCTTCAGATCGGTCAGCTTGCCATGGAAGAAGTGTCCGCATTCTGCCACTTTCAGCAGCTCGTGGGGGCGCCCCAGTGCGTCGGACCATTCGTAAACCTGCTGCGGATCGACGACTTCGTCGGCCTCAGGCTGCACCACGGCGATCGGGCAGCGCTGCGGCAGCGGGAAGTCGGCGGTCAGGCGCATTACCGCCGGGGCGATCATGAACAGCTGCTGCAGCTCCACGCCTTGCGCTTCCAGGCGCCCGGCCAGGCTGGTGGCGACGAAGCCACCGAACGAGAAGCCCATGAGCACCAAGGGCAGCTCACGGTGTTGCGCGCGCAGCCACGCTGCGGCGGCCTCGGCATCGGCCACTTCGCCGGCCCCCATGTCATGGCTGCCGGCGCTCTGGCCTACACCGCGGTAGTTGAAGCGCAGGGTCACGTAGCCGGCGTCGCGGGCGGTGCGCTGCAGGGTCGAGACCACCTTGTTGAGCATGGTGCCGCCCTGGACCGGGTTGGGGTGGCAGATCAACACCGCACCGCGGGCATCGGCCACGTCCAGGTACAAGGCTTCCAGCTGGCCGATCGGGCCATCGATGAACAAGGGGGTTTCGCGGACAAGCAAGGCACTACTCCGTGACCTCGAAGGGGGTCGATTCGTCTAGGTGAGGAATTCTGTTCTGATTTGCGATCGCTCGCGGTATACAGCGCAGGTCTGAGCCGTTAACGTAAAGCAAAGCCGTTTATAGAGGAAGGACTCGTGGAACTCTCGCTCCTTGTTTGGTTGTTGCCAACCCTGGCCCTGGTCATCGGTGTGGCGGTCGGTTTCATCGTGGCCCGCCTGTTGCCCAATGCAGCGCCCAGCAGCACCCAGCGTCAGCTGGATGATATCCAGCAGCGCTTCGACAGCTATCAGAACCAGGTGGTCACCCACTTCAACAGCACTGCGGTACTGGTCAAGAAACTGACTCAGAGCTACCAGGACGTGCAGGATCACCTGGCCGACGGTGCCAACCACCTGGCGCTCGACGAGCTGACCCGCCAGCGCCTGCTGGCCGCCCTGCACTCCGAGGGCACCCAGGGGCCGCGTGACCGCCTGACCCCACCTAAGGACACCGCCGAAGTGCCACGTGACTATGCACCGAAGTCGCCGAACTCACCGGGCATGCTCGACGAGAGCTACGGGCTCAAGCGCTGAACCGATAAATTGAAAAAGGCCTCGAAAGAGGCCTTTTTCTTGCGTGACCGGAACATGCCAGGCAACCCCGCCGCAGCGGGGCGCCCCGTCAGCTCAAGGCTTGCGCCACGACTGACCATCCTCATCGTCATCACCGCCAGCGCGGCGGATGATCAGGTCGAGGTCGTTTGCAGACATTTTCATGGTGATACTCCTCTGGGATACGCTGGTCATTGCACCAGCCCAGCCAGAGTGCTCGTGCATGCCAGTGCAAGGCATCAGGCAGAGCTTCCCGAACCATGCATCATGCACAGGCGCTCAACGCCTGCTCGATATCCGCCAGCAGATCCTCCACATCCTCCAGCCCCACCGACAACCGCACCAGCCCTTCGGAAATGCCGTGATGCGCCCGCTCTTCGGGCGTATAGCTGGAATGGGTCATGCTCGCCGGATGCTGCGCCAGCGATTCGGCATCGCCCAGGCTCACCGCCCGGGCAAACAGTTGCAGCGCATTCATGAAGCGCCGCCCGGCGTCGATCCCACCCTTGAGTTCGAAAGCGATCATCCCGCCCGGCAAGCGCATCTGCCGCTGCGCCAGTTCGTATTGGGCGAACGATGGCAGCCCCGGATACTGGATCAGCTCCACCTGCGGCTGGCATGCAAGAAACTCGGCGACCTGCTGGGCATTCGCACAGTGACGGTCCATGCGCAACGCGAGCGTCTTGAGGCCGCGCATCAACAGTGAGGCATCGTGCGGTGACAGCACTGCCCCCGTCATGTCCTTGAGGCCTTCCAGGCGAATCCGGTCCACCAGCGCCTTGCGCCCGATCACCAGTCCGGCGGTGATGTCGCCGTGGCCACTGAGGTACTTGGTCGCCGAGTGCACCACCAGATCGGCCCCCAGCTCCAGTGGCCGCTGCAGGTAGGGCGTGCAATAGGTGTTGTCGACAACGATATGCAGGTCATGCCCTCGCGCCGCTTCGGCAACCGCCGGGATATCGACCACCTGCATGTTCGGGTTGGCCGGGGTTTCGAAGTAGATCATCCGGGTTTTTGGGGTGATCGCAGCTTTCAGTGCCTTGGCGTCATTGAGGTCGACATGCCGCACCTTCACGCCGAACTCGCCGATGCCATGGTGCATGAAGGCGAAGGTACAGCCATACACCGTGCGCCCGACGATCAGCTCATCACCGGGGCGCAGCAGGGTCCACAACGTCGAGGTGATGGCCCCCATGCCCGACGCCAGCGCCAGGCCCGCCTCGCCCCCTTCCAGTGACGCCATGCGCTGCTCCAGCAAGGCCAGGGTCGGGTTGGAGATACGGCTGTAGAAGTGTCCACCCTCCTCCCCGGCAAAGCAGGCCGCACCATATTCGACGCTGGGGAAGGCATAGGTCGCAGTCTGGTAAACCGGCGGCACCAGGGCGCCGCCGTGGGAAAGCGGGTCGTAGCCATGATGGATGGCGCGGGTGGAAAAACCGGTGTTGTTATGGGAGTCGCGCATGGCAACAGCCTCTGGTGGTTTGTTATAAGCTTATGCCACCGAGCTGTCTGATCTTTTCCAAAATTGCCCACGCGTTTGCGTCTGTTTTGGAATGAAAACAACAAATACAGCACCAGGAGGGCAAAATATGCCTTCAAGCCTCGACCGCACCGACCGCGCCCTGCTTGCCGCCCTGCAGGCCAACGCCCGCCTGACCATTTCCGAACTTGCCGACCAGGTCGCATTGACCACCTCGCCGTGCTGGCGGCGGGTCAAATTGCTGGAAGACAACGGCTATATCACCGGCTACCAGGCCATCTTGTCGCCCAAGTCGCTGGGGTTCGGGGTGACGGCGTTCGTCAGCATCATGATGGATTCGCATACCAAGGACATGGCTTTGGCGTTCGAGCAACGGCTGATGGAGATTCCCGAGATTGTGGCTTGCCACAACATTTCTGGACGGTATGACTTTCTGCTGGAGATTCTGGCGAGGGACCTGGAGTCGTTTGGGGAATTTACCCGGGAAGTACTGCAGCGGTTGCCGGGGGTGAAGGAGATCTATTCGAGTTTTTCTTACAAGGCGGTTAAGGAAAAACGCGTTATTCCTGTTGCTGAAAAACACATCTAGAACAGATTTTTACAGTCAGCAGGAATCCTCCTACCGATTGACGAGCAGCGCCTGACATACAGGAAAAACTGCCTGGAGCACGCTTTGCCATGTAGCGACCAGGAGGATGACTACATGGCTCAAAATGAAACCGTCAAATTTGGTGAACCCTTTCGTGATTCGCGCGGTGCGCTGAATCTGAATGAGGGCGTCTTGACGCGCGCGCAAGCACCGGATCGAGTGCCTCTCAGCCCGTTGCCCCCGTTGTCCGGGACCGGCTATGGCGGCTGGGGGCTGGATGCAGGGCGACCTCGAGGTACTGGAGGGCCTAGCCCTTTCGCGCAGGAGAAAGGCTGGCGAACGGTTTTTGGCGAGGAGTTTACTGCCGTCACCAATATCCACGCCGAACAATATGCACCCGCTCTTGAGCAACTTCCCGCGCAAATCAGCGCTGAACGCGCCGCCATCGAACAACAGGCAATCGCGGGAGCCGCGGGTCAGCCCGTCCCGCATTTGGAGCTACGCCAGCAGCTTGCCACGACGAGCTTGCAACAGAAGCGCGCCGAGTATCTTCAGATTGTCCCCGTAGCAACCAGCTTTTACGGCGCCATTCCCTTTTACAAGCGCTACGACTCCTTCGCCACCCGGCTGAACGACGATGGCGCATTCCCGATAGGCACTTCTGGCGAGGCATGGGGCCGACAGGTCTGGGAGACTTTCAACGCGTCTGTCGATGCCGCCTACCGCTTGCACATCGCGGCGCAGAAGTTTCACGCGTTGGCGGTGGAATTGCCTGAAATGGCTCGCCAGGTCGACGATGCAGAAATTGCGCAACCTGCTGTAGACCTTCCCAAAGCCATCGAACGGCGGTATGGGCAAATTCTTCATGAACAGCAGATCTGCTTCGACTGCCTGCCCAGCTTCCTGCAGCACCAAGTGGCTCAATCAACCCCAACCCAGGAAACCGATACTCTCGTCCAGCGTTTTTCGGCCTATGTAAATGCCGCCAATGCGCTGATCGCAGCGAAGCAAGCCGAAGTACCCGTTGTCAGCGACTCCAACCCGAACATCGTCGGCCCACTTTCCAAGCCTCAAACCGAGGCACTACAGGACCTCGTCGATGAACAGGCCAACCGCCGAGCCGGCGTGCTTTGGGCGGATTACCACCGGGCACTGGCGCTCACGGAGTCCATTCGCTATTTGCAGCAGTTCAGCGCGTCAATGGCGAATCTCACCCAGCGTGCGATGGAAATGGAACAACTGCAGGCAAGGCTTGCAGCCGAACGTGCAACTGCCGAGGAGGCTGCACGTCAGCAAGCAGAAGCAGCGCGGATAGCTGCCGAAGAAGCGGCCCGGCGCCAAGCCGAGGCAGCACGCCACCGCATCAGTTACATCAACGACACCCACTCCGCTGCCTCTGCGACGACCGTCATCCCGATCGGGTTGGCGACCTTTGCTGCGGATGTCGCGTCGGTTGCCATTCGCGGAGCAATCGTCGCAGCAATAGGTCGATTGGCTACCACAACGGCCCCCTTGGCTGTAGCCATACTTTCCGCAGCCTGGCCTGCAACGCTGGGTAATTCGGAAAGGCGGTACCTGATCAGCACCCCTCTTTCCAGCCTTTCTCCACCAGACGGGCCTGATCTGGCCGCCCTCGCCCTTTCGTCAGCAAGCGTGGACGTACCTTATTTACTTGCTGGTAGTGAAGACGCAAACGACATCAGCCTGTACGTGGTTCCCGGCGGTAAGGCAGTGCCGGTAAAGGCCGCAACATTTGATGCCGAACGGCAGGTATACAACCTCGCACTGGAGAATCCACAGCGCATCCTGACCTGGACACCCGCCAGCCCGCCCGGAGGTGGTGAAGGTAGCTCCACTAGCGTGCCACCCGCTCCGCCGGGCACGATTGTTTACACCGGCAGCAGCCTCAACCCTGTAAGCAACACAACGGAAAGCTATCCTGCACTGGATCTGCTGGATCAGGAACGGCTGATCATCACCTTCCCGATAGACTCGGGATTGCCGCCTATCCTGGTGGTGTTCAAGAGTCCGAGGTATGAGCCAGGTATCGCTACAGGAGTCGGTGCACAAGTCACAGGCCTCTGGCTTGGCGAGGCAACACGCGGAGAAGGCGCCCCGATACCGGCACATATTGCTGATCAGCTTAGAGGTATTGAATTTCGGAGTTACGATGCTTTTCGAGAAAAACTCTGGAAAATCGTAGCAAATGATCCCGAGCTCTCAAGGCAGTTTTCCAAACAGAACATTATTCGCATGCGGGAAAATGGGCACGCTCCCAGAGCAAGAAACCCCGACGTTTATGGAAAAAAGAAGAGTTTTGAGCTGCATCATGTAGTGCCAATCAGCGAAGGCGGCGAGGTGTATGACATCGACAATTTAAGGGTTGTCACGCCAGCGGCGCATCATAAGATTCATTATGGAGATAAGTCATGAGCATCAAGCCCAACTACAGCGATTATACAGAGTTGGAGTTCATTGAGTTTTTAAAGGAAATCTATCGCGCCAATGCCGAGGAGCCAGATGAGATACTGGATCCATTGCTGGAGCACTTTTCTGCAGTTACCGAGCACCCTAGCGGTACAGACCTGATTTACTGGCCTGAAAATGATGAGCAAGGTGAGCTTGAAGCAGTTCTGAGCATTATCAAAGCGTGGCGTGCAGCTAACGGAAAACCTGGATTCAAGGAAAACTGAATGCAAACCCCGCTCCGGCGGGGTGCCTCCCTTTGGAGTGAGAACACTCCTACAAACTCTTCAAAAAGAACCTACACCCAATGTAGCACGGTGAATATTTCCATCCTAAACAAGCACAGCCATGATTTCGATATCACTTCAAGAGAGAAACGCGGACATGGCATTTCAGCTCCCCGAGCACATCGCAAACAAGCTTGCTGAGCAGACCTTCGAAAACTTTGACGATTTCTCTCATGCCTTCTGGCTGGCAATCGCCGAAGACCCGATCTACTCCCAACAATTCGTTACCTCGCAGCTCAATCGCATCAAGCAAGGCTGGCCACCCCGGGCGCCTTTTGGTGAAACCGCAAAAGGCGTGCGCAACTATCAAATCTGCCACCTCGACCCACCCGCCTTTGGCGGTGCGATGTACGACGCCGAGAACATGCGGATCATGAGTGCACTGCAGTACGCGCTTTCATCGGAGGTGAAATGGTGATCAGCCAAAAACACTCCCTTGCCGACTACACCTGCGCCGAATTCACGACGGTGGTTGAGGAATTGCTGCAGGCATCTGGTACCTCCGCCTGGCAGGATCGCTTACTCGAACACTTTATCGAGATGGCCGGACATCCGGATGGATCTGACCTCCTCTACTACCCAGCAAACGAATTGGAGGGCTGCGCTGTGGCAGTGATCGCACGCATCATCGCCTGACAAAAATCCAAGGAACTTCCCCTGTTCAAGGACGTGCAATGAACAAGTCTGTATGGGTATTGATGCTGCTTCTATCCGGTTGCGCCGATGGCAGGATCCTCATTTTGCCTAATCTGCAGGACCAGAAGTTCGCCTGCGACATGGATCCTTACAAACAAGGTTGCGAACGCCATAGTGACTATGACCAGCACTTCAAGTCCATCGAGGACAAGAAGGGCTAGGTAGCTCATTCCATTCATTTGGCGGCACCTGCTAACACCCCGGCAGTTGCTCGGAGGCTTTTCATGAGTCGCATGGCGAAACAGCCCGAAAATATAATCGCCAGGCAAGTGCTGGAGACACTGAGGCGTTATCCGGAGCTGATACGCCACATACCTGTGGCTACAGTGCTGCACCGCGTCCAGCCTTCCCTTTACGATGCCAACCCCGTCAAGTACCGAGCAGACTCCGACACCCGCTATGCCGATCCCGCCAAACAGATCGGTGTCTATTACCTCGGTCTCACTGAGGAAGTTGCCGTGGCCGAGTCCTTCCAGCCTGGCCAGGGTGTTGATAACCAGTCAGTAAGTCTCTGGCGACTAGCGCAAACGTCACTGCATCGACTCAAGGCGGCGCGTGTATTGAACGTGGTTGACGTGGCCGCATTGGCGAATAGAGCCACCCACCACAAAGTGCGCGATATCGTCCAGGCCAAGGGACAGGGGCGAGAGGGATATGCACTCACCCAAAAAATCAGCCAGGCATGCATGAATGTCGGTGAGGTCGATGGCCTGCTCTATCAGTCAGCGGTCTACACCGTGACCGGGTCAATGGACGGGTGCAACCTTGTGCTGTTCGAGGGCCGTAGGCGCCAAGTCGAGGCGATCAGCCACCAGCTGGTAATGGATGCACTGCTATTGAATGGCGAGACGGCTGTGGAATTCCTGGAAAGTCTGGGTGTAGTACTGGAGTAAGCACGAAAAAGGCGAACCTCTCACGAGGCCCGCCTTCACTGTCCCGCCATCAACGCATTCCGGTAGTCACGCTTGATGATTTCCAGAGCGGCTGGATCATCCAGCATTTCAAACCGGGGCACTTCGTTGCTCGGCTCACCTGGATCGGAGTAGTCCATTCTGCCGACCAAGTGCTGAACGAGCGTGTTCATTGCTTCCGTATCAGCAGGATCAACATCAAGCGATGTCATCAATGCCTCAACGATTGACCTTGGCTTGTTTTCGGCAAACTGAAACGATGGGTAAAACTTTCTGCGATTGCCGGTCTTGGTGTAGGCCAGGAGTTTCCCCGCCTTGGTCTTCTGACTCAGTGCTTGCTTGGTAATGCCCAGGATTTCGCACGCTGCTTTGGCGTCAAGCAGCTCACAGCGGCTGTCTACCCGTTCAAAGGCGCGCGCCTTCATCCTGGCCACCGCTTCCTGGTTGCGCGTTGCGATACTGCGTTTCGCCTCAACCTCGACCTTGGCGAGCGCAGCAAAAGCCTTCTCGTCCGCAAGCGCCACGGCTTTGAGCACTACCGCAGCCGACGCTCGGGCAAGATGCTCCTCGAAGCGCTCCCGCAATGCAGCCTTGGCAGCCTCGATGCTTGCTAGCGCGGGATGAATGGCATCGTGGGTGACCGCACTCATAGACCCTCCTCAGGGCCTGAATAGCCCGTGTGTCTAAAGGCTAGGCCGCCGCGAAAAATATGTCAACTTGTCAATTAGTCAAAATATAAATCAACCATAGAAAATCCCCACAAACAAAAAACCCCGCCGAAGCGGGGTTTTTCACAAGCATCAACGCTTAGATCGCGCCACGCTGCCGCAGCACATCCAGCACCTGCTTCACGCCTTCTTCAACACTGGTGCTCTGGGTATCGATCACCAGGTCAGCATCCAGCGGCACGTCGTACGGGAAGCTTTCACCCGGGATGTTGTCGCCACCGGCTGCGTACAGGCCCTGTGGGTCACGCTCACGGCACGCCAGCGGCGAGGCCTGAACGTAAACGGTCACCAGGCGCTCCTTGCCGATCAGCGCCCTGGCCTGTTCACGGCCTTCGGCATCCGGGGCGACGAACGCCGCCAGGGTCAGCAAGCCAGCTTCGTTGAACTGGCGCGCCACATGGGCGGCGCGGCGCCAGTTCTCGGTGCGGCCGGCGCGGTCCTGTGGCAGGCCCTTGTTCAGATCGTGGCGCAGGTTCTGGCCATCGAGCACGTATACCGCACGGCCCATGTCGAACAGCTTGCGCTCAACGGCATAGGCCAGGGTGCTCTTGCCAGCGCCGGACAGGCCGCTGAACAGCACGGTGGCCGGCTGCTGGCCGAAACGCAGGGCGCGCTCTTCGGTGGACACGTGAGCGAGCTTGCCATGCTGCCCGGCGCCGCCGTGCGGCAGGACTGGCGGCGCGATGATCATGCCGGCGCCCACGGTGCCGTTGGTCAGGCGGTCGATGACGATGAACGCACCAGTGGTGCGGTTGCTGTCGTAACCGTCCAGGGCAATCGCGGCGTCCAGGGCAACCTTGACGCGGCCGATCTCATTCAACTGCAGCGCGCTGGCAGCGCCCTGCTCCAGGGTGTTCACATCAACTCTGTGGGTGATACTGGCAATCGAGCCCGGCACATAGCTGGTGGCGCGCTTGATGTCGTACTTCTTGCCCGGGAGCATCGGCTCCTCGGCCATCCACACCAGCATGGCGTCGAACTGGTCGGTGACTGGCGGTACGTTGTCGGCGTGTACCAGCAGGTCGCCACGGGAGATGTCGATCTCGTCTTCCATGGTCAGGGTCACGGCCTGGCCCGGGCCGGCGTTTTCCAGTTCACCTTCGTAGGTGACGATGGACTTGACCCGGCTGCTCTTGCCCGACGGCAGCACGACCACTTCGTCACCCTTGTGCACCACGCCGCTGGCGATGGTGCCAGCGAAGCCGCGGAAGTTCAGGTTCGGGCGGTTGACGTACTGCACCGGGAAGCGCAGGTCGGTGACGTTGCGGTCGGCCGACACTTCGACGGTCTCGAGGATTTCCATCAAGGTCGGGCCGGCGTACCAAGGCGATTGCTCGCTGTGGTTGACCACGTTGTCGCCCTTGAGCGCCGACATCGGCACGAAGTGCAGGCTGCTTGGCTTCAGGTTGATGGCCTCGGCGAACTTCAGGTAGTCGGCCTTGATCGACTCGAACACGCCTTCGTCGAAGCCCTTGAGGTCCAACTTGTTGACTGCGACCACGATGTGCTTGATGCCCAGCAGCGAAGCGATGTAGCTGTGGCGACGGGTCTGGGTCTGCACGCCGTAGCGGGCATCGACCAGGATGATCGCCAGGTCGCAGGTGGACGCGCCGGTGGCCATGTTGCGGGTGTACTGCTCGTGGCCCGGGGTATCGGCGATGATGAACTTGCGCTTGGCGGTCGAGAAGTAGCGATAGGCGACATCGATGGTGATGCCCTGCTCGCGCTCGGCCTGCAAGCCGTCTACCAGCAGCGCCAGGTCGACTTCTTCGCCGGTGGTGCCGACTTTCTTCGAATCACGGGTGATGGCCTCGAGGTGGTCCTCGTAGATCATCTTCGAGTCGTGCAGCAGGCGCCCGATCAGGGTGCTCTTGCCGTCATCCACGTTACCGCAGGTGAGGAAACGCAGCAGTTCTTTACGCTCGTGCTGAGCCAGATAAGCGAGGATATCTTCGCTGATCAAATCGGATTGGTGCGACATGGAGTGACCCTGAAAATTAGAAGTAGCCCTGACGTTTCTTGTCTTCCATGGAACCGGCGCCATCGTGGTCGATGACTCGGCCCTGGCGCTCGGAAGTGCGCGTCAGGAGCATTTCCTGAATGATGTCGGTGAGCGTCTCGGCTTCCGACTCGACAGCGCCCGTCAGCGGGTAGCAGCCGAGGGTACGGAAACGCACCTTCTTCTTGACGATGCGCGCCTTTTCTTCCTCGGAAAGATGCTCGAGGATGCGATCGTCGTCGATCATGATCAGGGTGCCGTTCTTTTCGATGACTTCACGCTCGGCGGCGAAGTACAGCGGCACGATCGGGATGCCTTCGAGGTAGATGTACTGCCAGATATCCAGCTCGGTCCAGTTCGACAGCGGGAAGACGCGGATCGACTCGCCCTTGTTGACCTTGCCGTTGTAGACGTTCCACAGCTCCGGGCGCTGGTTCTTCGGGTCCCAGCGGTGCTTGCTGTCACGGAACGAATACACGCGTTCCTTGGCCCGGGACTTCTCTTCGTCGCGGCGCGCGCCACCGAAGGCGGCGTCGAAACCATGCTTGTCCAGCGCCTGCTTGAGGCCCTGGGTCTTCATGATATCGGTGTGCTTGGAGCTGCCATGGGTGAATGGGTTGATGCCCTGCGCCACCCCCTCAGGGTTGACGTGGGTGATCAGCTCCAGGCCCATTTCCTCGACCATCTTGTCGCGGAAGCGGTACATCTCCTGGAATTTCCACTGGGTGTCGACGTGCATCACCGGGAACGGCAGCTTGCCCGGGAAGAAGGCCTTGCGCGCCAGGTGCAGCATCACGGCGGAATCCTTGCCGATCGAGTACAGCATCACCGGGTTGTCGAACTCGGCGGCCACCTCGCGGATGATGTGGATGCTTTCCGCCTCCAGCTGTTTCAAGTGCGTCAGTTTGTCGACCATGGCTACTCACGAAAAACGATCTTATGGACGGCCTGCGGGCCGTGTTCGAGCGAGCCACTTTATCACAGCGGCTGCTTCTATTTAGGAGGCGGGCTAGATCGAAAAAGTCTAACGATATGACTGGGGGTTTGGGGCTGGCAGGCCCGGCCCTTCGCGGGTAAACCCGCGCCTACAGGGACCGCGCCGCCTTGGAGGTTGACGCCGAACCTGTGGAAGCCGGCGACACCGATGTCAGATCGGATTCGGGCAATCGATGAACAGGTGCTCGAGGGCAAAGCGCCGCGCCAGGTAGTCACCCAGGGCTTGCACTCCATAGCGCTCGGTAGCATGGTGCCCGGCAGCAATGAAGCTGACGCCATTCTCGCGGGCGCTGTGATAGGTCTGTTCGGACGCCTCGCCCGTGAGGTACAGGTCAACTCCCGCAGCGATCGCCGTGTCGATGTAGCCCTGCCCGCCCCCGGTGCACCAGCCCAGCCTGCGGATCATCGCGTCACCTTCAACCAGCAATGGCTCACGCCCGAGCACTTCCTGCACCCGACGGGCAAAATCGCGCGCGGTCACCGGTTCCGCCAGCGAACCGACCAGCCCGACCACCTTGGGGTTTTCCGGGTCCAGCGGGCCTTCGACCGTGATGTCCAGTTGCCGCGCCAGCTGCACGTTGTTGCCGACTTCAGGGTGCACATCCAGCGGCAGGTGAAACGCCAGCAGGCTGATGTCGTGCTTGAGCAGGGTCTTCAGCCGGCGCTGTCGGATCCCGGTCACGCAGGGGTTCTCGCCCTTCCAGAAGTAGCCATGGTGTACCAGGATCAGGTCGGCCTCGGCTTCGACCGCGGCATCCAGCAAGGCCTGGCTGGCGGTGACGCCGCTGACGATGCGGCTGACCTGTGGCCGGCCCTCGACCTGCAGGCCATTGGGGCAATAGTCCTGGATCTTCGCGCTGCCCAGGTAGCGTTCGGCTTCCTCGACCAGGGTGTTGAGAGCGACGGCCATGAAAATCTCCTCGAAATCTGCGCTTTTCACGGGCGCAACGCCTGAAGAACGCCCGTATAATGCGGGCCATTATGGGCCGTCGCCGGCATCGGGGGAACCGGTGTATGATCGCGCGCGCTCATGCCCCATTGCGCGGCCACCGGCCCCCGCTCTTTCCAGGACTCGTTCATGTTCAAGGCGTTGCGTTACTTTGGCTGGCCCCTGCTTACCGGTATTCTGATCGCCGTACTGATCATCCAGCGCTACCCGGAGTGGGTCGGTCTGCCCAGCCAGGACGTCAACCTGCAGCAAGCTCCGCAAACCACGCGGATCATGCAGGGCCCGGTGTCCTACGCCGACGCCGTGACCCTCGCCGCCCCGGCCGTGGTCAACCTGTACACCACCAAGGTGGTGAACAAGACCGCCCACCCGCTGTTCGAAGACCCACAGTTCCGCCGCTTCTTCGGCGACAACCTGCCCAAGCAGCGCCGCTGGGAGTCGAGCCTGGGCTCGGCGGTGATCATGAGCCCCGAGGGCTACCTGCTCACCAACAACCACGTCACCAGCGGCGCCGACCAGATCGTCGTGGCCCTGAAAGACGGCCGTGAAACCCTGGCACGGGTGATCGGCAGCGACCCGGAAACCGACCTGGCGGTGCTGAAGATCGACCTGAAGAACTTGCCAGCCATCACCATCGGCCGCTCCGACAACATCCACATCGGTGATGTGGTACTGGCCATCGGCAACCCGTTCGGCGTTGGCCAGACCGTGACCATGGGCATCATCAGTGCCACCGGCCGCAACCAGCTGGGCCTGAACAACTACGAAGACTTCATCCAGACCGACGCGGCCATCAACCCGGGTAACTCCGGGGGTGCACTGGTCGACGCCAATGGCAACCTGGTCGGCATCAACACCGCGATTTTCTCCAAGTCCGGCGGTTCCCAGGGCATCGGCTTCGCCATTCCGATCAAGCTGGCACTGGAGGTGATGAAGTCGATCGTCGAGCATGGCCAGGTGATCCGTGGCTGGCTGGGCATCGAAGTGCAGCCGTTGAGCCAGGAGCTGGCTGAATCGTTCGGCATGCAGGGCCGCCCGGGCATCGTGGTGGCCGGAATCTTCCGCGACGGCCCGGCGCAGAAGGCCGGGCTGCAGTTGGGCGATGTGATCCTGAGCATCAACGGTGAACCGGCCGGTGACGGGCGCAAGTCGATGAACCAGGTGGCGCGGATCAAGCCGACCGAGAAGATCACCATCGAGGTGATGCGCAATGGTCAGCAGCTCAAGCTGATTGCCGAGGTGGGGCTACGACCACCACCGGCGCCGAGCCCGGCGAAGGAAGAGAACTGAGAAAAAGGGGCCGCATGCGCGGCCCCTTTTTTTCACTGCGTGTATCAGTGCAGGATCTGGCTGAGGAACAGCCTGGTCCGGTCACTGCGCGGGCGGTCGAAGAAGTCATCCGGCGCCGCCTGCTCGACGATTTCCCCTCTGTCCATGAAGATCACCCGGTTCGCCACGGTGCGGGCAAAGCCCATTTCGTGGGTCACACAGAGCATGGTCATGCCGTCCTCGGCCAGGCCGACCATGGTGTCGAGCACTTCCTTGACCATTTCCGGGTCCAGCGCCGAGGTCGGCTCGTCGAACAGCATGATCTTCGGCTTCATGCACAGCGCCCGGGCAATCGCCACACGCTGCTGCTGGCCACCCGAGAGCTGCCCTGGGAACTTGTGCGCCTGCTCCGGAATACGTACCCGCTCAAGGTAGTGCATGGCGATTTCCTCGGCCTTGCGCCGAGGCATCTTGCGCACCCACATCGGTGCCAAGGTGCAGTTTTCCAGAATGCTCAGGTGCGGGAACAGGTTGAAATGCTGGAAGACCATGCCCACCTCTCGGCGGATGGCTTCGATCTGCTTGAGGTCGTTGGTCAGTTCCACGCCATCGACCACGATGCGGCCCTGCTGGTGTTCTTCCAGGCGGTTGAGGCAGCGGATGGTGGTCGACTTGCCTGAGCCGGATGGCCCGCACAGGACGATGCGCTCGCCCTGGCGCACGTTCAGGTTGATGTCCTTGAGTACATGGAACTGGCCGTACCACTTGTTCACGCCCTGCATCTGGATGATGCCTTCGGGGCCGGCAGGCTGCTTGATCGCTTCACTCATTTCGAAACTCCTAACGCTTGTGGCCAGTGTCCAGCTTGCGCTCCAGGTGCATGGAGTAGCGGGACATACCGAAACAGAAAATCCAGAACACCAGGGCGGCAAACACGTAGCCCTCGGTGGCCATGCCCAGCCAGGCCGGGTCAGCAGCGGCTTGCTTGACGCTGTTGAGCAGGTCGAACAGGCCGATGATGATCACCAGGCTGGTGTCCTTGAACAGGGCGATGAAGGTGTTGACGATGCCGGGGATCACCAGCTTGAGCGCCTGCGGCAGAATCACCAGGCCCATCGAGCGCCAGTAGCCCAGGCCCATGGCAGCGGCGGCTTCGTACTGGCCCTTGGGGATGGCCTGCAGGCCTCCGCGGACCACCTCGGCGACATAGGCCGACTGGAACAGGATCACCCCGATCATCGCCCGCAGCAGCTTGTCGAAGCTCATGCCTTCCGGCAGGAACAACGGCAGCATCACCGACGACATGAACAGCACGGTGATCAACGGCACGCCACGCCAGAACTCGATGAAGGTCACGCAGACCACCTTCACCGCCGGCATCTTCGAGCGCCGGCCAAGGGCGAGCAGGATGCCCAGTGGCAAGGCGCCGACGATCCCGACGGTGGCGATCACCAGGGTCAGCATCAGGCCGCCCCACTGGCTGGTGGCGACATTGCTCAGGCCCAGCACGCCGCCATGCAGCAGGGTGTAGGCGATGATCGGATACAGCACCAGAAAGCCCAGGCCGTAGAAGGCCTTGCGCGGGAAGCGCTTGATGAACAGCGGTGCCGCACCGAGCACGGCCAGCCACACGGTGAGGTCGACACGCCAGCGCAGCTCGGCCGGGTAGTAGCCGTACATGAACTGGCCGAAGCGCTGCTGCACGAACACCCAGCAGGCGCCCGACTGGGTGCAGTCGGCGCGGGTGGTGCCGACCCAGTTGGCGTCGATCAACGCCCAATGCACCAGCGGTGGCACGATCAGCCACACCAGGTACACGGCGAACACGGTCAGCAGGGTGTTTAGCCAGCTGGAGAACAGGTTTGCACGCATCCATGCGAGCACGCCGACGGTTTTCACCGGTGGCGGCATGTCGGGTTTGAAAACATGAGCATTCACGGGCGTATCCTCACCGCTCGATCAGCGCGATGCGCTTGTTGTACCAGTTCATCAGCAGCGAAATGCTGATGCTGATGGCAAGATAGACACTCATGGTGATCGCGATCACCTCGATGGCCTGGCCGGTCTGGTTGAGCACGGTACCGGCAAAAAGCGAGACCATCTCCGGGTAACCGATACCGGCCGCCAGTGACGAGTTCTTCGCCAGGTTCAGGTACTGGCTGGTCAGTGGCGGAATAATCACCCGCAGTGCCTGGGGGATGATCACCTTGCGCAGGGTCGGGCCGTCGCGAAGGCCAAGCGAGTGGGCCGCTTCGGTCTGGCCGTGGCTCACCGAACGAATGCCGGAACGCACGATCTCGGCAATGAACGCCGCCGTGTAGATGGTCAACGCCAGGGTCAGCGCCAGCAGTTCGGGGATCAACACCCAGCCACCGACGAAGTTGAAGCCCTTGAGCTGCGGCACCTCCCAATGCACCGGGCTGCCGAACAGCAGCGCGCAGGCGCCTGGAATGGCGATGAACAGCGCCAGCCCTGCCCAGAACTTGTGGAACGGCTCGCCGGTCGCATCGAAGCGTTTGTTGGCATAACGCACCATCAACACGATCGCCATCAGCGCCAGCACCAGGGCGGCCACGAACGGCCAGAAGCCGTCGGCCATCGAGGCACCCGGCATGTTCAGGCCACGGTTGCTGATGAAGAAGGTGTCGTCGATGTTGATGCTGCCCCTTGGCCCCGGCAGGGTCAGGAATACAGCGAAGTACCAGAACAGGATCTGCAGCAACGGCGGAATGTTGCGGAAGGTTTCCACATACACGGTCGCCAGCTTGCTGATCATCCAGTTCGGCGACAACCGCGCCACGCCGATGACGAAGCCGAGGACGGTCGCCAGGATCACCCCGATGAACGTCACCAGCAGGGTATTGAGCAGGCCGATGACGAACACCCGCGCATAGCTGTCGGACTCCACATAGGGAATCAGGTGCTGGGCGATGCCGAAACCGGCGCTACGCTCGAGAAAGTCGAAACCCGAGGTAATGCCCCGGTGTTGCAGGTTGGTCTGGGTATTGTGGAACAGGTACCAGCCCAGCCCCACCACAAAGGCGATCGTGACAAGCTGGAACAACCAGGCGCGCACGCGCGGGTCGTTCAGGGAAAGGCCCTTGGGTGCGCCAATTTGATTTTGCATGAAGTGCCCCGAAAAATAGGGATCCGAACAACCTGCAGCGGCGGGATGCCGCCGCAGGGTGCAGCCATCAGCGCACAGGTGGCGCGTACTGGATGCCGCCGTTGTTCCACAGGGCGTTCATGCCACGGTCGATCTTCAGGTCGGTGCCCTGGCCCAGGTTCTTCTCGAACACTTCGCCGTAGTTACCGACTTGCTTGACGATCTGTACTACCCAGTCTTTGGGCAGCTTGAGGTCCTTGCCATATTCACCGTCCGCACCCAGCAGGCGGGCGACGTCCGGGTTCTTGGTGGCCTTGGCTTCGGCCTCGACGTTCTTCGAGGTGATGCCGGCCTCTTCGGCGTTGAGCATGGCGAACAGGGTCCACTTGACGATGCTGAACCATTCTTCGTCGCCTTTACGCACCACCGGGCCGAGCGGCTCCTTGGAGATGGTTTCCGGCAGTACCACGTAGTCGGTCGGCGCGGCCAGCTTGGAGCGCTGGGCGAACAGTTGCGACTTGTCCGAGGTCAGTACGTCGCAACGGCCGGATTCCAGCGACTTGGCACTTTCGTCGGAGGTGTCGAAGGTGATCGGGGTGTACTTCAGGCCGTTAGCCCGGAAGAAGTCCGACACGTTCAGCTCGGTGGTGGTACCGGCCTGGATGCAGATGGTCGCACCGTCGAGCTCCTTGGCGCTGGAAACGCCGAGCTTTTTATTGACCAGGAAGCCAACGCCGTCGTAGTAGGTCACGCCCGCGAACACCAGGCCCATGCCGGCATCGCGCGAGCTGGTCCAGGTGGTGTTGCGCGACAGCACGTCGACTTCGCCCGACTGCAGCGCGGTGAAGCGTTCCTTGGCGTTGAGCTGGCTGAACTTGACCTTGGTCGCGTCGCCGAATACGGCAGCGGCCACGGCGCGGCAGACATCGGCGTCGATACCGACGATCTTGCCCTGCGCATCAGGTACCGAGAAGCCTGGAAGACCGTCGCTCACGCCACACTGGACGAAGCCCTTCTTCTTTACCGCATCGAGGGTGGCGCCGGCCTGGGCGGTGCTCACGGCGCCCAGTGCAGCGGCAGCGGTCAGGACTGCCAGGGTGGTTTTCAACATCTTCATTCACAACCTCCAAATCGCTCTTGTTGTACGAGCCGGAATTGCACCGCACCCTTATGAGGCGCATCCGACCCTTGTTGGCTTGTTATTGGGTCAATTGGCGCAATGGGCTGTTCTGTGACAGCCTTCGCGTGCAGAGGGTGTTACCGTCACGGCCCGCCCTTTGCATCGAATGAAGAATTGCAAAGCGCGTACCAGATTTGCTGGCTGTAGCGTTTAAGCGCTCGTCAAGTAGGGAAAGTTGTATCGTTGCGACATTCTTTTTCCGACAATCAATTGCAGCGCCTTCTTTTCACGCACGGCCTAATAACATCCGCACTCTTTCGGAGCAGTCATGACCAACCCGTTGATTCTCGAACCCCAGAAAACCGCTGACGCCTGTGTGATCTGGTTGCACGGTTTGGGTGCCGACCGTTACGACTTCCTACCTGTTGCCGAATTCATGCAGGAACGGCTGACCAGCACCCGCTTCGTCATGCCCCAGGCACCGACCCGGCCGGTGACCATCAACGGCGGCTACGCCATGCCCAGCTGGTATGACATCAAGGCCATGACCCCGGCCCGCGCCATCGACGAAGCACAGCTGGAAGCGTCAGCCGAGCAGATCATCGGTTTGATCAAGGCCGAGCAGGCCAAGGGCATCAACCTGTCGCGGATCTTCATCGCCGGTTTCTCCCAGGGTGGCGCGGTGGTGCTGCACACTACCTATATAAAGTGGCAAGAAGCGCTGGGCGGAGTGATCGCCCTGTCCACCTACGCCCCGACCTTCACCGATGGCCACCAGCTGAGCGCCTGCCAGCAACGCACCCCGGCCCTCTGCCTGCATGGCGTGCACGACCCGGTGGTGATTCCGTCCATGGGCCGCACCGCGTTCGAATACCTCAATACCTGGGGTGTCGCCGCGCGCTGGCATGAATACCCGATGGAGCACGAGGTGGTGGTCGAAGAACTGAGCGATATCCACGACTGGCTGAGCAAGCAATTGCAATAAGCCCGAGCATTTGTAGTTGTGGGAGTTTTCCGCTACGCCGCGCCCAAATCTTGCTTTACACTGCCCGGCGTACATTCCTTAACCAGTTGATGAGACGATCGTGCTCAAGGCACTCAAGAAAATATTCGGCAAAGGAGACGCTGCGGCACAGCCCGCCGCTCCTGCTGCCAGCGTGACGCCGACGGCGCCCGCCCCCACTGCCGAGGCCCGGCCCGCGCCGAAACCGGCCGCGCCCCGCGCCAAGCCCACCGCCAAAGCAGAAGCACCCGCCCACGCGGCAGCGCCTGCCGACAAGCCGGCCAAGGACAAACCACGCCGCGAACGCAAGCCAAAGCCCCAGGCGAGCCTGTGGAAGCCGGAAGACTTCGTGGTCGAGCCGCAAGAGGGCAAGACCCGCTTCCACGACTTCAAGCTCTCCAACGAGCTGATGCACGCCATTCACGACCTCGGTTTCCCTTACTGCACGCCGATCCAGGCGCAGGTACTGGGTTATACCCTGGCCGGCCAGGACGCCATCGGCCGCGCCCAGACCGGTACCGGCAAGACCGCGGCATTCCTGATTTCGATCATTTCCCAGCTGCAGCAGACGCCGCCGCCCAAAGAGCGCTACATGGGCGAGCCGCGTGCGCTGATCATCGCGCCAACCCGCGAGCTGGTGGTGCAGATCGCCAAGGACGCCGTCGCCCTGACCCGGTACACCGGCCTGAACGTGATGAGCTTCGTCGGCGGCATGGACTTCGACAAGCAGCTCAAAGCGCTGGAAGCCCGTCATTGCGACATTCTGGTGGCCACCCCGGGCCGCCTACTGGACTTCAACCAACGCGGCGAGGTGCACCTGGACATGGTCGAGGTGATGGTGCTGGATGAAGCCGACCGCATGCTCGACATGGGTTTCATCCCCCAGGTGCGGCAGATCATCCGCCAGACCCCGCCGAAGAGCGAACGCCAGACCCTGCTGTTCTCCGCCACCTTCACCGACGACGTGATGAACCTGGCCAAGCAGTGGACCACCAACCCGGCGATCGTCGAGATCGAGCCGGAGAACGTCGCCAGCGAAACGGTCGAACAACACGTCTACGCGGTGGCCGGCAGCGACAAGTACAAACTGCTTTACAACCTGGTTACCCAGAACAACTGGGAACGGGTGATGGTGTTTGCCAACCGCAAGGACGAGGTACGGCGTATCGAGGAAAAACTCGTGCGCGACGGTATCAATGCCGCGCAGTTGTCCGGTGACGTACCGCAGCACAAGCGTATTCGCACCCTGGAAAACTTCCGCGAAGGCCGCATCACCGTGCTGGTGGCCACTGATGTGGCCGGGCGCGGGATCCACATCGACGGCATCAGCCACGTGATCAACTTTACCCTGCCGGAAGACCCGGACGACTATGTGCACCGCATTGGCCGTACCGGCCGCGCGGGCACCAGCGGCGTGTCGATCAGCTTTGCCGGTGAGGATGATTCCTACCAGCTACCGGCGATCGAAGAGCTGCTGGGGCGCAAGATCAAGTGCGAGATGCCGCCAGATGAGCTGCTCAAACCGGTGCCTCGCAAGCACCACTGATCGGCGCTGGAATCTTCGCGGGTAATCCCGCGAAGCGGAGCAACGCCCCGGCACCAAACGGAAGGTTTACCAGCGCCCAGCGGCATCCTGGTCACTCTGCTTGCCTTCCACCCACCTCGGCCCTTCCTGGGTATTTTCCTTCTTCCAGAACGGTGCCCGGGTCTTCAGGTAGTCCATGATGAAATTGCAGGCGTCGAATGCCGCCTGCCGATGGGCACTGGCCACGCCGACAAAGACGATCGGCTCACCCGGCTCCAGCGCACCGATGCGGTGCAGCACCTCGACCTTGAGCAACGGCCAGCGCTGCTCGGCCTCGACCACGATCTTGGTCAAGGCCTTCTCGGTCATGCCCGGGTAATGTTCGAGGAACATTCCCGCCACTTCCCGGCCATCGTTGAAATCGCGGACATAGCCGACGAAACCGACCACGGCACCAACGCCGACATTGGCCGCATGCATGGCATTGACCTCGGCCCCCGGGTCGAACGCCCCGTGTTGCACTCGCACTGCCATGTTCAGCCTCCGGTCACCGGTGGGAAGAAGGCCACTTCATCACCCTCTTCCAGCGGCTCGTCGAGCTTGCACAGCTCTTCGTTGCGCGCACTCATGAGGTTCTGTTCGGCCAGCACCGCATACTGCCCACCTTTGGCCACCAAGGCCTGGCGCACATCGTCGACCACGTTGAACTCGCCTTCCAGGCGCTCGGCATCGACGCCCAGCAATTCACGGTAACGGGCGAAGTACATCACCTTGACCTTCATTACGCCTCCACCTTGTAGTGCCCACTCTTGCCGCCGACTTTTTCCAGCAGGCGCACCTGTTCGATGACCATGCCCTTGTCCACCGCCTTGCACATGTCATAGATCGTCAGCGCAGCGACGCTGGCGGCAGTCAGCGCTTCCATCTCGACGCCGGTCTGGCCGGCCAGCTTGCAGCGGGCGAGGATACGCACCGCGTCCTGGCCTTCGGCGCTCAGTTCGACCTTGACGCTGGTGAGCATCAGCGGGTGGCACAGCGGGATGAGGTCACTGGTCTTCTTCGCCGCCTGGATGCCGGCAATGCGCGCCACGGCGAACACATCGCCCTTGGGATGCTCGCCGTCGACGATCATCTGCAAGGTCTGCGGCAACATGCGCACCCGCGCCTCGGCCACGGCCTCGCGCTCGGTCACGGCCTTTTCAGTGACGTCGACCATGTTGGCGCGCCCCTGGGAATCAAGATGAGTCAGCACTGCTCTGCTCCTGTGAAGGGAACGGAGAGTGTAAACCCGTGGGTCAGGTTTGCGCAGCGGAAAAAAGCCGGGCGGCGGGCCGCCCGGCCGGGAGCGCTACAGGTGAGATTCGGCGTACTCGGCCAACACCGAGCGTGGCACACCCTGCAAGGTGATGTGCACGCCATGGGGGAAGTCCTTGAAACGCTCGGTCAGGTAGGTCAGCCCCGAACTGGTCGCGGACAGGTAAGGCGTGTCGATCTGCGCCAGGTTGCCCAGGCACACCACCTTGGAACCGGAGCCGGCCCGGGTGATGATGGTCTTCATCTGGTGCGGCGTGAGGTTCTGGCACTCGTCGATCAGGATCAGGCTCTGCTGGAAGCTGCGCCCACGAATGTAGTTCAGCGACTTGAACTGCAGCGGAACGCGTTCGAGGATGTATTCGACGCTGCCATGGGTGCTTTCATCGTCCATGTGCAAGGCTTCCAGGTTGTCGGTGATGGCACCCAGCCAAGGCTCCATCTTTTCCGCCTCGGTGCCCGGCAGGAAGCCGATCTCCTGGTCCAGCCCCTGCACGCTGCGGGTGGCGATGATGCGCCGGTAGCGCTTGCTGACCATGGTCTGCTCGATGGCCGCGGCCAGGGCCAGGATGGTCTTGCCGGAGCCGGCAGCGCCGGTCAGGTTCACCAGGTGGATGTCCGGGTCGAGCAAGGCGAACAGCGCCAGGCTCTGATGAATGTCCCGCGGCTTCAGGCCCCAGGCTTCCTGGTGCAGCAAGGGTTCCTGGTGCAGGTCGAGCAATAGCAGTTCGTCGTTGCGAATGCCTTTTACCCAGCCGACAAAACCCTGCTCATCAATGATGAACTCGTTGATATGCACGGCCGGCAGGTTATCGATCATCTGCACCCGATGCCAGGTGCGGCCACGCTCCTGGCGGGTATCGACTTTGCTGACCCGGTCCCAGAACGAGCCGGTGACCGAGTGATAGCCCTTGGACAGCAGCGAGACGTCGTCAACCAACTGGTCGGTACTGTAGTCCTCGGCCGCGATCCCGCAGGCGCGCGCCTTCAGGCGCATGTTGATGTCTTTGGTAACCAGCACCACGTCCAGGTCGGTGCGCCGGCTGCGTACTTCGAACAGGGTGTTGATGATGATGTTGTCGTTGAGGTTTTCCGGCAGCAACTTGCTGGGTTCGTTGCGCGGGCTCATCAGGATCGACAAGTAGCCCTTGGCGCCGCTCTTGCCACGCTGGATCGGCACGCCCTGCTCGACATCGCTGGGCGAAGCGTCACCGAGGGTCTGGTCGATCAGGCGGATGGCCTGGCGACATTCGGCGGCGATGGTCTGTTTACCGGTCTTGAGCTTGTCGAGTTCCTCCAGCACCGTCATCGGAATGGCGACGTGATGCTCCTCGAAGTTGAGTAATGCGTTGGGGTCGTGAATCAGGACGTTGGTATCGAGCACATAGAGGATTGGCTTGCTGGAGGAAGGGTTGCGTCCTTGGTCATCCATACTCGGTCACCTTATGTCGAAGCCACACGGCACGCTCTGTGTGCGCCGCAGAGTGACCGCCGTTCTCCCCGTATCCGCGTTGCTACGGGCGGGAAGCGTACCTGGCAAGGTGGGCCTGGATGACGCCACCTGTGCTGCAGGAATCGGCTGTCTGGTTTCTTCATACCGCAAAAGCCATGACCGAAAAAAGCATTTTTACGAGATTTTGAAGTTTATTTTTCCGATTGACGAAGAGCGCTTGGCGGCAGCACCAGACGAGACTACAGTCAGAAGTCATACCCTCTATTCGCGATAGGCGTAATCGCGGCAACCCTCCCAGCCAATGCCGCTTTGCGCGGTATTGTGCAGCAACCACTCGACCGCCGTCCGAGCCTTGGGCAGGCTGTCATGGAACTGGATCACTCCCTTGCGCCATAACAGCATCAGGGTTATCACCCGCTGGGCCGACGCTTCGGCAGTCAGCGCGCCATCATCCTGAGCGTCGATGTCCCATAGCGAAACCCGCAGCTGCTGGCTGGCCATGAACGCTTCGGCGTCAGCCCGGCGCTGCCCATAAGGCGGGCGGAACAGTGGCACGTATTGCTCCGGCAGGTCGGCCTGAACCCGCGCCTGGGCGCGTTTGATCGAATCCTGCCAGCCTTGCCACTGGGCGTGGGAGCGATATTCCCAGCCCTGGATGCCCACGCATTGGCCGGCGTAAAGATCGGTCAGCGCGTTGGCCGTGCCGGCATCGCGCCGCTGCTGCAGGCGATTGCCCAGGACAAAGAAGGTGCCCTGCAGCTTCTGCTTGCGCAGGTACTCGGTGAGTTCATCGGTACTTGCGCCATCAGGCCCGGGGCCACCGACGAAGGTCAGCAGAAACAGGCGGTCGTTCAGCTCATCGCCATTGCGCTCGCGGCTGGACAGGCGTTCGACCTCGCTGCTGGTCTGCGGCAACAACGCTGCCTTGCGCAACTGCTCATCCAGGTAACGGACATGGAACTGATGGCTCGGCTCGATCCAACCGGTATAGAACGTGCCGACATCGGCAGCGAATGTCGCCGCCTTGGTGCGCAAATCGGCCATTGACTCCAGCAGATAGCAGAACGAGGCGTCTTGCTCGCAACTGCGCTGGGCCTGCTGGTAGCCCTGCCACAAACGCTGCCACATCTGCGCACGCACGGCGCGAATCTTCTGCAGGTTGATCTGCCGCAAACCCAGCCGCGCAGCCAGTGTGGCATCGTCGAGCAGCTCGCTTTCATGCAGGACTCGGGCAAACGACAGGATCTCGGCCCGCGAGGCGACGTCGAACAGCACCGGGCTATCCAGTTGCTCGGGCCACTGGCTGCGGTCCAGGCTGGCCGGGGGCACGGGGGCGGCCTGGGCGGCCAAGCTCAACAAGGTGGCCAGCAAGGCCCCGGCAATGCGCACGATCAATCTCTCCGTGACAGCCAAAACGCGCACTATAACGCCTGCTCTGACGATGGTCTGTGACTATTGTCGCCATAGTTTGGCGTTCCTGGCCGCGAACCGTAGAATTCCCCGCAACGATTTCAGGAGCCGACCCGATGCTGACGGTGATTTCCCCCGCCAAGACTCTCGACTATGACACCGCGCCGGTGACCGAGCGCTTCACCCTGCCGCAATACCTGGACGATTCCCAGGAACTGATCCTGCAGCTGCGCGAACTGTCGCCCGCGCAGATCAGCGAGCTGATGCACCTGTCCGACAAGCTCGCCGGCCTCAATGCCGCACGCTTCGGCAGCTGGACCCCTGATTTCACTCCAGCCAACGCCAAGCAGGCACTGCTGGCCTTCAAAGGTGACGTGTATACCGGCCTGGATGCCGAAACCCTGAGTGAAGACGACTTCAGCCATGCCCAGGAGCACCTGCGCATGCTCTCCGGCCTGTATGGCCTGCTGCGTCCGCTCGACCTGATGCAACCCTACCGCCTGGAGATGGGCACCAAGCTGGCCAACGCCCGCGGCAAGGACCTGTATGCCTTCTGGGGCACGCGTATCAGCGAATGGCTGAACCAGGCGCTGGCCGACCAAGGCGACGACCTGCTGCTGAACCTGGCCAGCAACGAGTACTTCAGCGCCGTGAAACGCAGCGCACTGAAGGCCCGGGTAATCAACGTCGACTTCAAGGACCTGAAGAACGGCCAGTACAAGATCATCAGCTTCTATGCCAAGAAGGCCCGCGGCATGATGAGCCGCTTCGTCATTCAGGAGCGGGTCAACGACCCGGAGCAACTCAAGCAGTTCGACGTGCAGGGCTACGCCTACAGTGCCGAGCAGTCCAAGCCGGATCACCTGGTGTTCCTGCGCGATCACCCGGCCGAATGATCAAGATCGGAGCCGTCTGGCGGCTCCGGCGCAATCAGCACGTAACCACTTTCCAGGCCCTGGACTTCGACCCCCTGCACCCCTGCCGGACCTGCCGTGACCGGGACTTTGCGCGGCGCCTGGGTTTCGTCGGCCCGAAACAGCACATAGGTGCGCCCGGCCTCGTCCACCTGCAACGCGGGCGCGGGTACCACCATCGCCCGTTCCTGGCGATGCAGCAACAACTGCAACTGGGCGCTCATGCCCAGGCGCAGGCCCAATTGCAGGGGTGCGGCCGGCAAATCCAGATCGACTCGCACGTCATACCAGGCTCCCTGGGCCGTATCGTCGCGAGCCTGCATGGCAATACGGTCGATGCGGCCTGCAAGCCGCTGCCCGGCAATGACGGCTTCAACCTCCATGCCCTCGCGCACCTTGACCAGATCGTGCTCTTCCAGCCTGGCCATCACTTGCAGACGCTCCAGGTCGACCAGCGTCAACAACGCCATCCCCTGGCTCACCGCTTGCCCGACGTGTAACTGCCGGCCGCCGCGGCCGGCCTCCGTGCTCACGGGCAAGAGCACGCCAGCGAAAGGCGCCTCGATTACCTGCTGCTCACGCATCCTGGTCAGGATTTGCCAGCGTGCTTGCGCGTTGGCGAGCTCCATTTCAGCGATCAACAACGCATCGCCCTGCCCCCGGGCACGCGTCAGCCGCAACTCCTGTTCGGCATCCAGCAACGCCTGACGCTGCGCCCCGAGCAGTTGTTCGAGGCTGGCGACTTCCATACGGGCGACGATGCCACGCTCAAACAGGCGCTGGGTGTCATCCAGGCTCGCCTGGGTGGCCGCCATGGCTGCGCGGGCTGCCCCCACAGCGCGCAAACCACGCGCCACCTGCGGGCCGCCTTGCCAGCTACGCAACTGCAAGAGCTGGTCCTGCGCCTTGAGGCGCTCGGCCTGAGCACGGCGCAGCTGGATGTCCAGCTGAGCAGTGTCCAGGCTGATCAACGGCTGGCCTGCCTCGACGCGCTGCCCTTCCTCAACCGGCATTGCCGCGACCACGCCAGCGAACGGCGCACTCAGTGTCACCTGACGTGCCGCCTGAAGTCTGCCGACAAGCCCCAGACGGTTTTCAAGCGATTGCGGTTCGACCCGCAGCCACCTCTGTTCGCGCGGCTGCACGGCGCTGGGCCAGTTCAACATCGCCAGAACACCACCGGTGATCGCTACCGCCAGCCAAAAGCCCCACTTAATCATTGAGGCTCACCTGCCAGTTGAGCAACGTGGTCCCTACGACCTGGTCGAGGACGACCTGCGCATCCAGGTACGCGATCGTAGCTTCGAGTTGCGTGCTTTGCGCCTGACGCAGATCACTCTCGAAACTGAGCACCTGGAAATTGCTCGAGCGCCCTGCCGCGAGCTTTTGCTGTTCGATGTCCAGTTTGCGCCGGGTCAGGGCCAACGCCCGTCCGGCGATTTCCAGCTGTCGCCAGCGCACCTGCAGGTCGCGTATCGCGGTGCTCACATCACGCTCAAGCTGTTGACGGGATTCGACCAGGCCCAGGCGCTGGGTTTCCACCTCGACCTGGGCCCGTACCTGCGCCTGGCGGCGACTCAGGTCACCGATCGGTACCTCCAGCTCCAGCCCCAGGTAGTGCTCCCATGCCGCTTCACTGCCGGGCCGTTGACGCATCTGGCTGGCCCCACCGACCAGTGACAGGTCCCACCATTGCGCGTTGCTGGCGACCTGCAACGCGATGGCCGCCTGTTCGGTCGCCAGCTGTTGCATCAGATAGGTCGGCTGCAACGCTTCGGCGCGGGCCAGGGCCTGCTCCGTGCTTACCTGCCGACGCTCGGCCAGCAGCCGCTCCGCGGCCCGCAGCGGGGTCGCAAGGTCCAGGGCGAGCAATTGCGCGAGGGCTACGCGGCTGTGATGCAGCTGGTTGCGGCTGCCTTCGACGGTCAGTTCCTGACTGGCAACCTCGGCTTCTGCCTGCACGACTTCAAAGGCAGCCATGCGCCCGGCGGCGATCAAGGCGTGGCTTACTGCCACCAGCTGACGGGCACGCAACAGGCTATCTTCGGCGATACGCAGTTGCTCCTGGGCACGCAGCAGCTCCCGGTACGACAGCAGCGTCCGGGTAATGACCTGCGCCACGTCATCGGCGAGCGCCAGGCGGTTCGACTGTTCAGCCAGCGTGGCCTGGCGCAGCGGTGCGCTGGCGATATCGCGTCCGGCGCCGCGCAGCAACGGCTGGACGATCATCAGGCTGGCGCCATCCCGGTACCGCGGCCCCGCCGAATCGGCTCGGGTATGCCCGTAATCCCAGTCCAGGCTCAGGCGCGTTCCGTACGGGGTCAGCAGGCTGGCGCTCGGGGCCAGCTGCGCCTCACGGTAACGATCGGCATGATTGCGATTGCCCAGGTAGCGTGCCTTGAGCGACAGCTGCGGGGCGAACCGGTCATGGGCCACGCGCAGGTCGAACTTCTGCGCGACACGCTCAAGGTAGGCACTGCGGATCGCCCGGTTGTCGCGCAGGGCCAGGCCAACGGCATCGGCCAGGTCGATCTCCACGGGTTCGCCGTGCATTGCCGACAAGGCACTCACCGGGCCTGCCTGCTGCAAGGTCGGCCGGGACGGGTGCAAAGCGCGCTCGGCCATGGCCAACAGGGGTAATGACCAGATACAGGCCATCGCCAGCCACTTACTCATCACGCAACGCGACAAAGGGCTGCAGACGCGCCGCTGCCAGGGCAGGCTGCAAACCGAAGAACAGCCCCAGGATCAGCGACATGCCCATGCTCGCCGGAAGCGACCTTGCATCGAGCGCAAAATCCCACCCTGATCCCCGAGCGAACAGCAAGGCGGCCAACAGGCCCAGCACCGCTCCCAGCAGCGCGCCGGCAACGGACAACAGCAGCGCCTCAAGCAGGAACTGCCAGGCGATATCCCGAGCACGCGCGCCCAGGGCCATGCGCACGCCGATTTCGCGTCGACGCTGCACCACGTTCATCACCATCACATTCATCACCCCCACACCGCCCAGCAGCATGGCAACGGCGGCGGTGCCGGCCAGCAGCCCGGACATCACCCGCGACTGACCCGCCATGCCGTCCAGCATCTGCCGTGGTAACTGGACATCTACCTCATGCTGCGTGAGCCTGGCGCGCAGGTAGCGCTCCAACGAACGTGCCGCCTGGACCAGGGTCGCGGCATCGGCCCCCTTCGCGATCAGCGTCGCCACCTCGGGTATCGGGCTCAAGCGACGCATGCCTGGCAACGGCATCAACACGCTGTCGTTGAAATTGATCGGCAACATCGGGTTGTACCCTCGTGGCGCGAGCACGCCGACCACATCGAACAGATAGCTACCCAATTGCACGCGGTCACCCGGCCTCGCCTGCAACCGCGCCGCCAGCGAAGCCCCCAACAGCACATGCGCGGCCGGGTCATCGTAAGCAGACAGCGAGCGGCCCCTGGCAACCTTGAGGTCGATGGCCTCGAACAACTGTGCACTGCTGCCTGCCACCATCGCCTCGACGCTCTCCCCTTTGAACTGCACGGCGAACACACCGGCTGCCAGTGGGGCCACAGCTCGGATCCCCGGCGGCAATCCGACCAGGTCCAGACGCACGGGCATGCCGCCTTCGGCCGTGGCCTGAAGGTTGACCACCAGCAACGCGCTTCCCAGGCCCTGGAACAGTTGCCGGGCAAACTGGGTCGCGCTGTGGCCGATATTCATCAAGGCCACCAGCGCGGCACAGCCGACTGCGATGCCTGACAGCGCAAGCCAGGCGCGGGCGCCCAACTGCCGAACGCTGGACAGCGCCTCGTTGAAGCGCTGCTGCCAGCCTGGGCCGTAGGCGGCTTCAGGCATCGAATACGCCCCCGTCGCGAACCAGCAGGCAGCGGTCCATGCACTGCGCCAGGGCCGGGTCGTGCGTCACCATCAGCCATGTCATGCGCTGTTCACGCTGCAGACGCGTCAGCAGGCCGATGATGTCCTGTGCCGTGTTACCATCGAGGTTGCCCGTGGGCTCATCGGCCAGCAGAATCGGTGGTTGTGTAACCAAAGCCCTGGCAATTGCCACTCGCTGACGCTGGCCACCGGACAGATCGGCAGGGCGATATTTCACCCGATGCTCCAGGCCGACCTTCTCCAGCGCAACCTTGGCGGCCTGCCGAGCCGAAGCCAGCCGAATGCCACGATAGCTCAACGGCAACGCAACATTGTCCAGCACGGACAGCCTTGGCAGCAGGTTGAAACTCTGGAACACGAAACCAAGCAGGCGATTACGGGTGATGGCACGCTGGTCGTCATCAGCCTGTGCCAGTTCACGCCCATCCAGGACCAGGCGCCCGTGACAGGGCTGGTCAAGGAGACCAATCAGGTTGAGCAACGTGCTTTTGCCAGATCCGGATGCACCGATGATGGCGCAAGACTGGCCTGCGGGGAAAGATAACGATACGTCCTGCAGGACGGCTTCGCCTCCGAGACGGCGGGTGATGCCGTGCAGGGAAATGATCGAGGTCATCGCTCGGTGCCCTCCTTGCCAATTGCATCGGTGGTGGGATCAAACGGCACCGGGGGCAGCTTTTCTTCCGTATTCCATTGTCTGGCAACCCTCTCGATCAATGACATACCTGATGCCTCGCCCTCTTCACGGTTGCGAGAAAGCATCATTTTGTAATCCATCTCCCAGTTACCCTGAATTTGTGCCTCTTCTATGGCCGGAAGCGCTCTGTAATATTCTATGATTTCGCGTAAACCTTGTTCTATCCCTCCTGTTGACTGGCGTTCGCCTTCCATTTTCCGGGTTATGTAGACAGACCATTCCGATCGTCGACTCGCCAATTCCAACCGCGCGGCGCGTCGCTCATTGACAGTAAAGTCACCGCCTTCATCATAGGTAATCAAACTAAGTTGATCAGAAGATAAACGCGTAAACGGATTGGGGCCTCGACCATTAGCAAAGTCGTTGGCTTGTTGAGCCCGCTCCAACAGCTCCACCTCATCGGTGTCGGGTAGAAAGTTATCGTAAGATGACTTGCTGAATAAGTAACTTGCTCCCGTCAGTTTATCCAGCACGCGTGAAGCCAATGCCGACAGTTCGCTACGAGAAAGCTGACTGTCTCGAATCGCCGCGCGTTGCGCTGCAGCGCTGAGCTGACGAGAAAGGCTTGAAAGCGCTGATTCCTCTGCCTTTTGGGCACTTGCAAGAGCCTGGATCTGTGGCTCTTCCTCGACACTTGGGCCTCGCCTTACCGGCAGCGTTTCTGTCATTTCTGTTTTTGCGAAAGCCGTATTTATTGGAAGTTTCATATATCACCCCACCAGAAAATACCCGCCGTTCGGCAGCAACACGCGGACCAGAAAGGTGCGTGCTGCCGCCAATCAAAAGATGCAAATTACTTCATGGTGAATTCAACTGACCATGAGTAATCGGCATTCGTACGCGTAATGTTCGCTGTGCAGGTCGCCCCTCCGCTCGGGGTCGCTGTCTTGGTCCACTCCGGCTGTTTTATGCCTCCTGGTAAAAGTCTCATCTGGAAAGAGGTCCCAAACGCGCACGTCTTACGACCCAGGGTATACCGTACCATTGCTGCATTGACGTCAGGACTTATCACACGCTGCACATCGAAGGTGGTCTGCATCTTCGGCGCTACTTTGTTGGCAGGCTTCGGAGTGGCTATCTGGTAGGTACTGCTTTCATTGGCAGTTACCATTTTTAGCTCGGCGTCCTCCCCACCGAGATTCTTGAACGTCACATTTACGGGCGGCCCAGCCTGGACCATCCCAGCCAGCAGCAGCGATACCCCGCCGATCAGCACCTGTGTTGTTTTCTTCATAAGCTTTATCCCGTCTCTTCCGTGTTATCTGGTGGATGAGACGCCCTCGCTGGCCAGTGGCCTGAGGCTGCCCAAGACGCTCCGTCGTACATGGACAGCTCAACGGAGCGTCCAAAGGGAATAACGGCAGCGCCGGAAAAAGCCTTAGCTTTCGTGAGGCCTTTGTGTGTTACCGGATATGTGACAACCAACGCCCCATTGCGGGGCGGTTGTCCAGATGCCGGAAAGTCAAGAAACAGGCGCCATAAAAACGACACAGACAGGCTTATCGCCAACCGTCATAAGACCGTTCGTGCTTTTTTGACGGATTTCGAAAAAATTTTTTCCATGATGGCACTCCAACATCCTGCTCCGACCATGTCCTTTATATACGGGGGCGAAACTGCAACGTGCTATCAGTTTGAAAGTATTAGCTACTGAAAAATTATTTAAAAATCTTTCATCGAAGCGGAACCCACCTCGGAACTTCTCCCACGCCCCATCGCTCATAGTGCCGTAACGAATTTCCTGCCCCTGCGGTGTGAGAGATGACTTACAGATGACAACCGGCAGGTATCACTACCCGCTTCGATAATCTGGCAGACGCAACGGGAACCCCCGCAGGCGCTGCCCAAAGAGGAGTAACGCGCCCTTTCAAACTCGTCCTAGTGGTTGATTTCAAAGGATTTTTCCACTTGAAAAAACAAGCACAGCATGGCGCCAAGTAGCGCTTTGCAATAAAGACGGCTGCATTACAGGGCACGCCTTTTAAGTACTGGCTTAATACTGCCAACTTTTAGTGCACAACTTTGTGCGCGACGGATTTATTCATGCCTGCGCTCGGCGAAGTGAGCTTTCGCCCATGGATCCGTGCGCCTGAAAACTGTTGTTAATCAACCCAGTCCGGCTCTTCCCGGAAGAGCTGGCGTGATAAACACATGAGGTGATAGCGATGCGTATCAGCATCTTTGGTTTGGGTTATGTGGGTGCGGTCTGTGCAGGCTGCCTGACGGCGCGAGGTCATGACGTGATTGGTGTGGACGTGTCCAAGACCAAGATCGACCTGATCAACCAGGGCAAGTCGCCCATCGTCGAACCTGGCCTGGAAGCACTGCTGCAACAAGGCATCGCCAACGGCCGCCTGCGTGGCACCACCGACTTCGCCGAGGCCATCCGCGCCAGCGACGTGTCGATGATCTGCGTCGGTACCCCGAGCAAGAAGAACGGCGACCTGGGCCTGGAGTACATCGAGTCGGTGTGCCGCGAAATCGGCTACGTGCTGCGCGACAGCGAGCGTCGCCACACCATCGTGGTCCGCAGCACCGTGCTGCCGGGCACCGTGAAGAACGTGGTGATCCCGATTCTCGAAGACTGCTCGGGCAAGAAGGCCGGTACCGACTTCGGTGTTGCCGTGAACCCGGAGTTCCTGCGTGAAAGTACCGCGATCAAGGACTACGACCACCCACCGATGACGGTCATCGGTGAACTGGACAAGGCCAGCGGCGACGTGCTGCAAGCCCTGTACGAAGAGCTCGACGCGCCGGTCATCCGCAAGCCGATCGAAGTGGCCGAGATGATCAAGTACACCTGCAACGTGTGGCACGCCACCAAGGTCACCTTCGCCAACGAGATCGGCAACATCGCCAAGGCGGTCGGCGTGGATGGCCGTGATGTGATGGAAGTCGTCTGCCAGGACAAGGTGCTGAACCTGTCGCAGTACTACATGCGCCCTGGCTTCGCCTTCGGCGGCTCGTGCCTGCCGAAAGACGTGCGCGCCCTCACCTACCGCGCCGCTTCCCTGGACGTGCGTGCACCACTGCTCGACTCGCTGATGCGCAGCAACGAATCGCAGGTGCAGAACGCCTTCGAGCTGATCGAAGCCCACGACAAGCGCAAGGTCGCCCTGCTCGGCCTGAGCTTCAAGGCAGGCACCGACGACCTGCGCGAAAGCCCGCTGGTGGAACTGGCCGAACGCCTGATCGGCAAGGGCTACCAGTTGGATATCTACGACGAGAACGTCGAGTACGCCCGCGTCCACGGGGCGAACAAAGAGTACATCGAGTCGAAGATCCCGCACGTCTCGTCGCTGCTCAACGCCGACTTCCAGAAGGTCATCGACAACGCCGACATCATCGTCCTGGGCAACCGTGACGAGCAGTTCCGCGCCCTTGCCGAGCAAGCGCCGGAAGGCAAGCAGGTGATCGACCTGGTCGGCTTCATGAGCAAGCCAACCTGCACCACCAGCCGTACCGAAGGCATTTGCTGGTAATGCCCGACCGGGCAGCGGTGGCCTCCCCACCATCGCTGCCCACCCTTTCCCGAATTCTCGACGGATGCTGAACATGCAAAGGCTCCAGACAGTGCTGTTGCAGTGCGCCGGGTGGCTGCTCTACATGAGCCTGCTCATGCTGATCGCCCTGGCCCTGCCAGCCGATATCTTCGACTCGCAGTCGAAGCACTTCATCTTCCTGGTCGGCGCAGTCGGCATCTGGCGCTATTCCATGGGCGCCACCCATTTCATCCGCGGCATGATCTTCCTCTACGGCGTCTACCCGTATCTGCGCCGCAAAGTGCAGAAGATGGGCGACTCCGCCGCGCCATCGCACGTGTACCTGATGGTCACCAGCTTCCGTATCGAAGCGCTGACCACCGCCCAGGTGTACAGCTCGGTGATCCGCGAAGCGATCGAATGCGGCTACCCCACCACCGTGGTCTGCTCGCTGGTGGAGATGTCCGATGAACTGCTGGTCAAGAGCCTGTGGGCCCGCTACAACCCGCCCGCACACGTCAAACTGGACATCGTGCGCATTGCCGGTACCGGCAAGCGCGACGGCCTGGCCTACGGCTTCCGCGCCATCTCGCGGATGCTGCCTGATGAAAACGCCGTGGTCGCGGTGATCGACGGCGACACCGTGCTCGGCGAAGGCGTGGTGCGCAAGACCGTGCCGTGGTTCAAGCTGTTCCCCAACGTCGGCGGCCTGACCACCAACGAGTTCTGCGAAGTGCGCGGCGGCTACATCATGAGCGAGTGGCACAAGCTGCGTTTCGCCCAGCGCCACATCAACATGTGCTCGATGGCCCTGTCCAAGCGCGTGCTGACCATGACCGGGCGCATGTCGATGTTCCGCGCCAGCGTCGTGACCAACCCTGAGTTCATCGCCGACGTCGAAAGCGACTCGCTGATGCACTGGCGCCTGGGCCGCTTCAAGTTCCTCACCGGTGACGACAAGTCCAGCTGGTTCAGCCTGATGCGCCTGGGCTACGACACCTTCTACGTGCCGGACGCCGCGATCAACACGGTCGAGCACCCACCGGAGAAGAGCTTCTTCAAGGCCAGCCGCAAGCTGATGTACCGCTGGTACGGCAACAACCTGCGGCAGAACTCCCGTGCACTGGGCCTCGGCCTGCGCCGCCTGGGCCTGTTCACCAGCATCGTGCTGTTCGACCAGCGCGTGTCGATGTGGACCAGCCTGCTCGGGCTGACCGTGGCGGTGATCGCCAGCCTCAAGTTCGGCATGGGCTACCTGCTGGTGTACCTGCTGTGGATCGGCATCACCCGCCTGATCCTCACCATCATGTTGCTGTGCTCCGGCCACAACGTCGGCCCGGCCTACCCGCTGATTCTCTATTACAACCAGATCGTCGGCGCGCTGATGAAGATCTACGTGTTCTTCCGCCTCGACAAGCAGTCCTGGACCCGCCAACCGACTGCCCTCAAGCGTGACCTCGCCAGTTTTCAACAATGGTTCAACACCTGGTCCTCGCGGACCATGACCTTCTCGGCTGCCAGCATCTTCGTCGCTGTGCTGTTCATGGTCGTGTGAGCCCAACCCGGATCGGAACTAACAGGAACAAACCAAGATGAATACCGCCGTGAACGTCAACGTCGTGCATGAGTCCGAAGCCCAGCGCCAACACGCCCGGGTGCGCATCCCGGCCAAGCTGCGTTTCCTCGACAAAGAACGCCAGGCCCACGATGTGAAGGTCGACGACCTCTCCGCCGGTGGCCTGAGCTTCCACACCCAACAGCCACTGTCGGTCGGTGAAGTGCTGCGCGGTCGCCTGCAGTTCACGGTCGACAACCTCGGCCTGTCGATGGACATCGAATTCCAGGTGCGCGCCCACGACCGCAGCAGCGGCCGCACCGGCGCGCAGTTCCAGAACCTCGAACCGCGCGACATCGCCACCCTGCGCCACATCATCACCACCCACCTGTCGGGTGAGCTGATCACCGTCGGCGACGTGCTCAGCACCCTGCAGCGCGACAACTTCACCAAGGCCCGCAAGCAGAAGGACAGTGGCTCCGGCCTGTCCGCCTTCGGCCGGCTGAAGGCCGTGACGGTAACCCTCGGCGTGTTCGTGGTCGGTGTGGCCGCCTTTGGTTTCGTCGCCAAATCGCTGTACGGCATGTACTTCGTCAGCCATGCCGAAGCCGGCGTGGTCGCCGTGCCGACCACCACCGTCACCATGCCGCGCGACGGTACCGTCAACAGCCTGGCCGAAACCGGCGGGCAGATCGTCAAAGGCGCACCGCTGGCCAGCTTTACCACCAGCATGCTGGACATGCTCAAGGGCAGCCTGGACGACTCGCAGCTGGAACCGGCAAAGATCGAGGAACTGTTCGGCAAGCAGCTCTCCGGCACCCTGACCAGCCCGTGCGATTGCGTGGTCGCGCGCCAGCTGGTGGACGACGGCCAGTACGCTGCCAAGGGGCAGCCGATCTTCCAGCTGGTGCCACGTACCACCACCCCGATGGTCGAGGCCCGCTTCAGCTATCGCCAGTTCGACGAGGTCAAGCCAGGCACCCGGGTCAACTTCCAGGTGGCCGGCGAAGACGAAGTCCGTACCGGCCAGATCGTCAGCAGCGCCAGCCTCAACAGCGATGACCTGGCCTCCGACATCCGCGTGCAGATCAAGCCCGACAGCGCCATGCCTGCCGAACTCGCCGGCCGCCCGGCTTCGGTCAACAGCGACCGTGGCCCTTCGCTGAACTGGCTAATCGACAAAGCCGTGGCCCGCGGTCTGTAAGAGGATCCCGTGATGATTCCCCATAAGAAAAGCGCAAGCCTGGGCCTCTGTGCCCTGGCGGCCGCGGTCGCCCTGGCCGGCTGTGCGGGCCTGCCCGACCAGCGCCTGGCCAACGAAGCCCTCAAGCGCGGCGACACCGCATTGGCCGAGCGCAACTACAAGGCCCTGGCCGACCTGGGTTACAGCGACGCACAAGTGGGCTTGGCCGACATCAAGGTCGCCACTCGCGACCCGGTGAAAATCAAGGAGGCCGAAGCCACCTACCGCGCTGCCGCATCTACCTCGCCGCGTGCCCAGGCACGCCTTGGCCGCCTGCTGGTAGCCAAGCCCGACAGCACGCAGGCCGAGCGTGAAGAAGCGCAAACCTTGCTCAAGGCCGCCGCCAGGCAAGGTGAAAGCAATACCCTGATCCCGCTGGCGATGCTCTACCTGACCTACCCGCAGAGCTTCCCCAAGGTCAACGCGCAGCAGCAGATCGACCAATGGCGCGCCGCCGGCAACCCGGAAGCGGGCCTGGCCCAGGTGCTGCTGTACCGTACCCAGGGCACCTACGACCAGCACCTGGGCGACGTCGAGAAAATCTGCAAAGCCGCGCTGAACGCTACCGACATCTGCTACGTCGAGCTGGCCACCGTTTACCAGAAGCGTGGCCAGGCCGATCAACAGGCCGCCCTGCTTGAGCAGCTCAAATCCGCCTACAGCCGTGGCGCGGTGCCGGCCACCCGGGTCGACAGCGTTGCCCGCGTGCTGGCTGATCGCAGCCTCGGCCAGACCGACGAGAAAACCGCCAAGGACTTGCTCGAACAGGTCGCCCCGGCCAACCCGGCGTCGTGGGTCAGCCTGGCGCAGCTGCTGTACGACTTCCCCGAACTGGGCGACACCGACCAGCTGATGGCCTACATCGACAAGGGCCGCGAGGCCGAACAGCCACGCGCCGAACTGCTGCTGGGCCGCCTGTACTACGAAGGCAAGACCCTGCCAGCCGATGCCAAGAAGGCCGAGCAACACCTGCAGGCCGCCGCCGACGCCGGCGAAATCAGCGCCCATTACTACCTCGGCCAGCTGTACCGCCGCGGTTACCTGGGCCATGTCGAGCCGCAAAAGGCCGTCGACCACCTGCTGGCTGCCGCCCGTGGCGGCCAGAACAGCGCCGACTATGCCCTCGCCCAGCTGTTCAGCGAAGGCCATGGCATCCGTCCACAGCCGGGCAACGCCTGGGTGTTCGCCCAACTGTCCCAGGTCAACCCGACACCACAGTCCAGCGAACTGCTGCAGCAGCTCGACCAGCAACTCACGCCTGACCAGCGTACCCAGGCGCAGAACCTGCTGGCGCAGGAAAAGCAGGCGCGCGGCAGCATGCTCCAGGGTGCCAACAGCACCTTGGCCCTCGAAGCGCTGCAAGACGACGAAAAAGAAGTAGAAGCTGAGGACTCGCTATGACGCTCAATCCATTCGTGAAAGCCGGCATTGGCCTGAGCTTCGCCCTGCTGTGGTCCTGCCCGACCCTGGCGGAAATGACCGCTGAAAAGAACTTCGGCCTGGATGTGAAAATCACCGGCCAGTCGGAAGACGACCGTGACCTCGGCACCCGCCCTGGCGGCGACGTCAACGGCCTGGGCCTCGACCTGCGCCCCTGGGTGTACGGCGAGCGCGGCAACTGGAGCGCCTACGCCATGGGCCAGGCGGTCACCGCCACCGACACCATCGAAACCGATACCCTGCGCCAGAACGACGACGGCACCACCACCGACACTGCCGCCGATGGCCGCAAGCAGGACAAGAGCTACCTGGCCATGCGCGAGTTCTGGGTCGGCTACAGCGGCCTCACTGCCTACCCGGGCGAGCAACTGCGCCTCGGCCGCCAGCGCCTGCGCAGCGACGATGGCATGTGGCGCGACACCAACATCGAAGCGCTGAACTGGACCTTCGACACCACCCTGCTCAAGGCCGACCTGGGCGTTGCCCAGCGCTTCAGCGAATACCGTACCGACCTCACCGAGCTGGCCCCGGAAGACAAGGACCGCACCCACATCTACGGCAACGTCGCCACGCAATGGACCCCGGGTCACTGGGTCGGCCTGCGCGCCCAACACACCCATGACAGCGGCAGCCTGAAAAACCCGGGCGAAACCGTCGACGCGCTGGACAAGACCCGCACCGGCGACCTCACCTGGCTGGGCCTGGAAGCCAACAGCGACGCCTACAACTGGCGCAACGACCACACCGTCAACTACTGGGGCAGTGTCACCTGGCTGACCGGTGACCGCGACACCCTCAGCAGCCAGACCGTCGGCGACCAGACCGTGGCCACCGGCAAGCAGAGCGGCAATGTCAACGCATGGGCCACCGACCTCGGCATCCGCCTGCGCCTGGACCCGCAATGGCAGGTCGGTGCGGCCTACGCCCGCGGCAGTGGCGGCGGTGGCGACGACGGTTCGAACAACTTCGAGCAGACCGGCCTTGAGAGCAACCGCTCCAACTTCACCGGCACCCGCTCGCGCGTGCACCGCTTCGGCGAAGCCTTCCGCGGCGAGCTGGGCAACCTGCAGGCGGCCACCCTGTTCGCCTCCTGGCAGCTGCGCGACGACTACGACGCCAGCCTCATCTACCACAAGTTCTGGCGTGTCGACGGCAACCAGAACATCGGTTCCAGCGGCATCAATGCAGTGGTCGACGACAACGGCGTGAACCGCCAACTGGTCGATGGCGAAAAAGACCTGGGCCAGGAAATGGACGTGGTCGTCACCAAGTACTTCAAGCAAGGCCTGCTGCCGGCCTCGATGAGCCAGGCGATCGACGAGCCTTCCGCCCTGGTGCGCCTGCGTGCCGGTGTGTTCAAGCCGGGCGATGCCTATGGCAAGGAAGCGGACTCTTACATGCACCGCGCCTTCGTCGACGTGATCTGGCGCTTCTGAGGCCGGGAGACCCCTGATGAACCTTCACCCGCACATCCGTCCCAGCCTCCTTGCCAGCGCTTTGCTGCTGGCAAGCCATTTGGCCGTCGCCGCAGAGCCCCAGGTGATCGCCAAGGAGCTGCAGCAGGCCAAGACCTATACCGTGGCCAGCGCACCGATCGAGCCGCTGCAGATGGACCCGCCGAAACTGCCTGACCTCACCGGCTACACCGCGCAGGCCGTGCAGAAGAAGATCGACCGCCGCCACAAAGGCAAGGTCAGCCTGCGCCGCATGTTCCAGGAGGACACCCTCAAGGAATTCGTCGGCGGCGACAACAAGGCCGCCGAGTGGGTGCAGCGCCAGCACGGCATTCCTCAGGCGATCTTCATCGATGACGGCCATGTCGACCTGGTCGAGCTGAGCAAGAAGGTGCCCAAGCAGTACCTCAGCGAAGTCGAGCCGGGCGTGTACCTGGCGCGCCTGCCGATCGTGGTCGGGCAGAAGGGCATTCTCGAGATCGACGGCAAGGTCAAGCAACTGCGCCTGTCCCAGGAAGGCGGTTCGTTCCTGGTCAACGACGGCAAGCTGTTCGTCACCGACACCCAGGTGATCGGCTGGCGCGAGAAGGACAACGGTCCGGCGACCTTCCGCTCGCCCAAGGAATTCCGCCCGTTCCTGCTGTCGTGGGGTGGCACCGAGACTTACATCGTCAATACCACGATGGCCAGCTTCGGTTATGCCAAGTCCAAGTCGTATGGCGTGAGCATCTCGCAGTACACACCGAACATGTCCAAGCGCATGGGCCGCGCGGAACCCACCGGCTGGATCATCGGTTCGACATTCAGTGACATGTGGTACGGCTTCTATTGCTACGAGACCTCCGACTTCGTGGTCAAGGACAACACCTACCACGACAACATCGTCTACGGCATCGACCCCCACGACCGCTCGCACCGCCTGATCATCGCCGGCAACACCGTGTACGGCACCAAGAAGAAGCACGGCATCATCGTTTCGCGTGAGGTCAACGACAGCTGGATCATCAACAACAAGAGCTACGACAACAAGCTTTCCGGCGTGGTGATCGACCGTAACAGCGTCAACAACCTGGTGGCCTACAACGAGATCTACCGCAACCACACCGACGGCATCACCTTGTACGAGAGCGGCGACAACCTGATCTGGGGCAACAAGCTGATCAACAACCGTCGCCACGGCATCCGCGTGCGCAACAGCGTGAACATCCGCCTGTACGAGAACATCGCCATGGCCAACGGCCTGGTCGGCGTGTACGGGCACATCAAGGACCTGTCCGATACCGACCGCGACATCGCCCTCGACCCGTTCGACACCAAGGTGTCGCTGATCGTGGTCGGCGGCGAGCTGTCGGCCAACGGTTCCGGCCCGCTGTCGATCGACTCGCCGCTGTCGGTCGAGCTGTACAAGGTGTCCATGCTCGCCCCGCGCAAAGCCAGCGGCATCAGCCTCAACGGCGTGCTTGGCGAACGCCAGGACGAAATCCTCGACCTGCTGGTGCGCCAGCAGAAGGCCGTGCTGATCGACCCGGTCGAACGCCAGACCGAAATGATCGATTAAGGAAGCCCAGACCATGACTCCACACCTGATGAAACTGCTGGGCCTGTCCGCCGCCCTCCTGGCCATCAGCCAGGGCGTGCGCGCCGACGAAGTGAAGGCCCCGACCTTCACCGCCGAGCCCTGCTGCCAGCTGTGCCCCGAGGCGCATGACGCGAGCCGCTACACCACTCGCTACCAGCAGAACTTCACCACCCTGGTGCAGGCCCAGGGTGACTGGCTGTTCCGTACCCGCGAAGACCTGCGTACCGAGTTCAATACCACCCCGGCCGGCTACAAACGCCTGCAGCAGGTGCACGATGCGTTCAAGAAGCGCGGCGTGGAACTGGTCGTGGTCTACCAGCCGACCCGTGGCCTGGTGAACCGCAACATGCTCAATCCGGAAGAGAAAGCCGCCTTCGATTACCAGAAGGCACTGGGCAACTACCAGGCCATGCTCAAGCGCTTCGCCAGCATGGGTTACAACGTCCCCGACCTGTCGCCGCTGACCAACGAGCAGCTGGCCGCCGCCGACCAGGGCAAGGACTTCTACTTCCGTGGTGACCAGCACTGGACGCCTTACGGCGCCGAGCGCGCCGCGAAGATCGTGGCCGAAACCGTGCACAAGATGCCGGCCTTCGAAGGCATCCCGCGCAAGGAATTCGAAACCCACAAGTCCGGGCGCATGGGCAAGACCGGCACCCTGCACAACGTTGCCGGCCAGCTCTGCGGCACCAGCTACGCCGTGCAGTACATGGACCAGTTCACCACCGAGCCGAAAGGCTCGACCGGCGGCGGCGACGACCTGTTCGGTGACAGCGGCAACGCCCAGATCACCCTGGTCGGCACCAGCCACAGTGGCAAGAACTACAACTTCTCCGGTTTCCTGGAACAGTACATCGGCGCCGACGTGCTCAACGTCGCCTTCCCCGGTGGCGGCCTGGAGGGCTCGATGATCCAGTACCTGGGCAGCGAAGAATTCCAGAAGAACCCACCGAAGATCCTCATCTGGGAATTCTCGCCCCTGTACCGCCTGGACCAGGAAACCATCTGGCGGCAGATCCTCGCCCTGCTCGACGACGGCTGCGACGATCGCCCAGCCCTGATGAGCGCCAGCGCCACCCTCAAGCCCGGCAAGAACGAGCTGATGGTCAATGGCAAGGGCGGCGTGATCAAGGACCTGATCAACCGCAACATGCAAATGGACGTCAAGTTCGAAGATCCGTCGGTCAAGGTACTGCAGGCCACGCTCTGGTACCTCAATGGCCGTCACGAAGACATCAAGCTGGAAAAACCGGAGACCTCGGACACCGATGGCCGCTTCGTCTTCCAGATGCGCGAAGACGAAGACTGGGCCGGTCAGAGCCTGCTGGCCTTTGAAGTCCAGGGCCCGGAACAAGGCACGCAGAAAGTCGAAGCCAAGCTCTGCAAACGCAACAACTTTGCCGTGCCCGCGCAGACTGCGCAGGCTGGCCAGTGAGGCGACCATGACCATGTTCAAGCGAATTTTCAGCCCCGCCCTGCTTACCCTCGCCCTGTTTGGCAGCGCCGCACAGGCCGCGCTGGTGCCCCCGCAGGGTTACTACGAGGGCATCGAAAAGCTGAAGACCAGTGACGGCAACTTCCGCTGCGAGCCAGCCCCCAAGCCGTATACCGGCGCGCTGCAGTTTCGCAGCAAGTACGAAGGCTCGGACAAGGCCCGGGCGACGCTCAACGTCGCCTCGGAAAAAGCCTTCCGCAAGTCCACCGAAGACATCACCACGCTCGAGAAGGGTGTGAGCAAGATGGTCGGCCAGTACATGCGCGACGGTCGCCCGGCGCAGCTCGACTGCACCCTGGCCTGGCTCGGTACCTGGGCACGCGCCGATGCGCTGCTGTCCACCGACTACAACCACACCGGCAAGTCCATGCGCAAATGGGCGCTGGGCAGCATGAGCGGTTCGTGGCTGCGCCTGAAGTTTTCCAACTCGCAGCCGCTGGCCGCGCACCAGGCCGAGGCCGAGCTGATCGAGAAGTGGTTCGCCCGCCTCGCCGAGCAGACCGTGCGCGACTGGAGCGACCTGCCGCTGGAGAAGATCAACAACCACAGCTACTGGGCGGCCTGGTCGGTGATGGCCACCGCCGTCGCCACTGACCGCCGTGATTTGTTCGACTGGGCCGTGAAGGAATACAAGATCGGCGCCAACCAGGTCGACGAACAGGGCTTCCTGCCCAACGAAGTCAAACGCAAGCAGCGTGCCCTGGCCTATCACAACTATGCCCTGCCGCCGCTGGCGATGATTGCCAGCTTCGCCCAGGCCAACGGCGTGGACTTGCGCGCCGAGAACAACTTCGCCCTGCAACGCCTGGGCGAAGGCGTGCTGGCGGGTGCCCGCGATCCAAGCCACTTCAAGGAACGGGCCGGCGAGAAACAGGACCTGACCGACCTCAAGCTGGACAGCAAGTACTCCTGGCTCGAGCCCTGGTGCGCGCTGTACCACTGCGTCGGCGACACCCTGCAGCGCAAGCAGCACATGCAGCCGTTCAACAGCTTCAGGCTTGGCGGCGACATGACCCGGGTCTACGACCCGAGCGCGGAATCGAAGAAATAACGCGCCCCCACGGGGGCTAGGTCCCCCCACCTTTTGCGTGGGGGGTTTGGGGGGCGCTGTGCCCCGGATGCTGTGAACAAAAAGGAGAACCGGGATGGTCTTCTCGTCCAACGTGTTCCTGTTCCTGTTCTTGCCGGTCTTCCTAGGCCTGTACTACTTGAGCGGGCAACGCTATCGCAACCTGCTGCTGCTGGTCGCCAGCTACATCTTTTATGCCTGGTGGCGGGTCGATTTCCTCGCCCTATTCGCCGGCGTGACCCTGTGGAACTACTGGATCGGCCTGAAAGTCGGCGCCGCCGGCGTGCGCACCAAACCGGCCCAACGCTGGCTGCTGCTGGGGGTGGGCGTGGACCTGGCGATCCTCGGCTACTTCAAGTACGCCAACTTCGGCGTCGAAAGCCTCAACGCGATCATCACCTCGTTCGGCCTCGAACCGTTCATCCTCACCCACGTGCTGCTGCCGATCGGTATCTCGTTTTATATCTTCGAGTCGATCAGCTACATCATCGACGTGTACCGCGGCGACACCCCGGCCACCCGCAACCTGATCGACTTCGCCGCGTTTGTAGCGATCTTCCCGCACCTGATCGCCGGCCCGGTGCTGCGCTTCAAGGACCTGGTCGACCAGTTCAACAACCGCACCCACACCCTGGACAAGTTCTCTGAAGGCTGCACCCGCTTCATGCAGGGCTTCATCAAGAAGGTGTTCATCGCCGATACCCTGGCGGTGGTGGCCGACCATTGCTTCGCCCTGCAGAACCCGACCACTGGCGACGCCTGGCTCGGCGCGCTGGCCTACACCGCGCAGCTGTACTTCGACTTCAGCGGCTACAGCGACATGGCCATCGGCCTGGGGCTGATGATGGGCTTCCGCTTCATGGAGAACTTCAAGCAGCCGTACATCAGCCAGTCGATCACCGAGTTCTGGCGGCGCTGGCACATCAGCCTGTCGACCTGGCTGCGCGACTACCTGTACATCACCCTGGGCGGTAACCGCAAAGGCACCTTCAACACCTACCGCAACCTGTTCCTGACCATGCTGCTGGGCGGCCTGTGGCACGGCGCAAACTTCACCTACATCATCTGGGGCGCCTGGCACGGCATGTGGCTGGCGATCGAGCGGGCGCTGGGCATCGACACCAACCCGCAACGCTTCAACCCGGTCAAATGGGCCTTCACCTTCCTGCTGGTAGTGGTCGGCTGGGTGATCTTCCGTGCCGAGAACCTGCACGTCGCCGCCCGCATGTACGGTGCCATGTTCAGCTTCGGTGACTGGCAGCTGTCGGAACTCAACCGCGCCCAGCTCACCGGCCTGCAGGTAGCGACCCTGGTGATCGCCTACCTCACCCTGGCGTTCTTCGGCCTGCGCGACTTCTACCGCAACGCCACCCCGGCAGCAGCCGTGCGCACCCCGGCCCAGGTCAACGCCGACGGCTCGATCGGCCTGGACTGGACCCGGGTGATGACCCGCGCCCTGATCCTGCTGCTGTTCGTGGCCTCGATCCTCAAGCTTTCGGCGCAGAGCTACTCGCCGTTCCTGTACTTCCAGTTCTGAGGTGGATGACATGACCCGGACATTACGCGTCACCTATTCCCTGTCGTTTCTCGGCCTGCTGGTGGGCATGGGCGCCTGGTCCACCGGCGGCTTCGAAAGCTTCCACCGCACCGAGCAGATGACCCTGCTCAACGGCAAGCTGGCCAAGGCCGCAGAGACCCATTACGACGACCAGTTCCCGATCAAGCGCCTGGGCACCAACCTCTGGGCCGCGCTGGACTTCAAGCTGTTCAACGAAGGCCGCCCGGGCGTGGTGCTGGGCCGCGACCAGTGGCTGTTCAGCGACGAAGAGTTCAAGCCCAGCGCCGGTGCCGAGCAGCAGATGCAGGACAACCTGGCACTGATCCGCGGGGTACGCGACACCTTGCAGAAGCATGGCAGCCAGCTGGTGCTGGCGATCATTCCGGCCAAGGCGCGGGTGTATTCCGAGTACATCGGCAAGCAGCAACCGGCCAGCCTGCACGACGACCTGTACAACCGGTTCCATGCCCAGGCACGCCAGGCCAACGTGTTCGCCCCTGACCTGATGGCAGCCCTGGAACAGGCCAAGGCCCGCGGTCAGGTATTCCTGCGCACCGACACCCACTGGACGCCGATGGGTGCCGAAGTGGCGGCGCAGGCGCTGGCCGAGGCCGTCAGCCGCCAGAGCCTGCTCAACGGCACCCCGCAGACCTTTATCACCGAAGCGGGCAGCACCGCCCCGTACAAGGGTGACCTGACCAACTTCCTGCCCCTGGACCCCCTGTTCAGCAACCTGCTGCCGACCCCGGACAACCTGCAGCAACGCACGACCCGCCCTGCCGAGGCCGCAGGCGAAGGCGGCGATGCGCTGTTCGCCGATAACCAGATCCCGGTCGCCCTGGTGGGCACCAGCTACAGCGCCAACCCGCACTGGAACTTCCTCGGCGCGCTGCAGCAGGCGCTGCACAGCGACGTCGCCAACTACGCCGAAGACGGCCACGGCCCGCTGCTGCCGATGCTCAAGTACCTGCAGAGCGATGCCTTCAAGAACGCCGCGCCACAAGTAGTGGTGTGGGAATTCCCCGAACGTTATCTGCCAATGACCAACGACCTCAGCAGCTTCGATCCGCAGTGGATCGCACAGCTGAAGAACTCACGTCAATCCGAAGAAAACCTGGCCTTGTCGTCCACCCGGACGAATCACTGATCGATAGAGAGGAAATGCACATGACTACCAAGACTTCCATTGCCAAAGCCCTCACCCTCGCGGCCGGCCTTTCCCTTGCTTCCATGCAGGCCTTCGCCGGCGCCGACGCCGCGCTGTACGGCCCCAGCGCACCGAAAGGCTCGACCTTCGTGCGCCTGTACAACGCCACCAGCGCCCCGGCTGCGGCCAGCGTCGGCAACACCCAGATCAAGCAGGTCGGCGCCCAGGCCAGCAGCGACTTCAGCTTCCTGCCGGGGGGTGACTACACCGCCCAGGTCGGCGGCAAGAGCGTGCCGGTGAAGCTGGCGGCGGACAAGTACTACACCCTGGTCAACAGCGCCAGCGGCACGCCACAGCTGATCGAAGAACCACCGTTCAAGAACAAGCAGAAAGCCTTGGTTCGCGTGCAGAACCTCAGCGACCAGGCGGTGACCCTGAAGACCGCCGACGGCAAGACTGAAGTAGTGCCGTCGGTGGCCACCAAGGGCCGCGGCGAGCGTGAAATCAATCCGGTCAAGGTCAACCTGGCCTTGTTCGAAGGCAACAAGAAAGTCAGCGACCTGAAACCGGTCGCCCTGGAGCGTGGCGAAGCGGCCGTGCTGTACGTAACGGGTTCCGGCAGCAACTTGTCGCCGGTGTGGGTAACTCGCCCCGTGGCTAGCAACTGATCCCCCTGCCTCATAACGACTATTGGAGAAACATGATGATCCCGGTAATTCTTTCTGGTGGTAGCGGTTCCCGTCTGTGGCCTCTGTCGCGCAAGCAGTTCCCCAAACAGTTCCTGGCACTGACCGGCGAACACACCCTGTTCCAGCAAACCATCGAACGCCTGCGCTTCGACGGCATGGACACCCCGATCGTGGTCTGCAACAAGGACCACAAGTTCATTGTCCAGGAGCAGCTGGCAGCCCTGAAACTGGAAACCCAAGGCATCCTGATGGAGCCGTTCGGTCGCAACACGGCCCCGGCGGTGGCGATGACGGCCATGAAGCTGGTCAACGAAGGCCGTGACGACTTGATGCTGGTGCTGCCCGCCGACCACGTGATCGACGACCAGAAGGCCCTGCAACGCGCCCTGGCCCTGGCTACCGTGGCTGCCGAGCGCGGCGAGATGGTGCTGTTCGGCGTGCCGGCAACCAAGCCGGAGACCGGCTACGGTTACATCCGTTCCAGCCAGGACGCGCTGCTGCCCGAAGGCGTGGCCCGGGTTGCCCAGTTCGTCGAGAAGCCCGACGAGAAGCGCGCCGCCGAGTTCGTCGCCGCCGGTGGCTACTTCTGGAACAGCGGCATGTTCCTGTTCCGCGCCAGCCGCTTCCTTGAAGAGCTGAAAAAACACGACTCCGACATTTACGACACCTGCCTGCTGGCCCTTGAGCGCAGCCAGGAAGACGGCGATGTCTTGAGCATCGACGAAGCCACCTTCGCCTGCTGCCCGGACAACTCCATCGACTACGCGGTGATGGAAAAGACCCAGCGTGCCTGCGTGGTGCCAATGTCGGCCGGCTGGAGCGATGTCGGCTGCTGGTCGTCGCTGTGGGAAGTGCACGACAAGGACGCCGACGGCAACGTCACCAAGGGCGACGTGGTGGTGCAGGACAGCCGCAACTGCATGATCCACGGCAACGGCAAGCTGGTGTCGGTGATCGGCCTGGAGAACATCGTCGTGGTCGAGACCAAGGACGCGATGATGATTGCCCACAAGGACAAGGTCCAGGGCGTCAAGCAGATGGTCAAGACCCTCGACGAGCAAGGCCGCAGCGAAACCCAGAACCACCTGGAAGTGTATCGCCCGTGGGGCTCGTACGACTCGGTGGACATGGGCGGCCGCTTCCAGGTCAAGCACATCACCGTCAAGCCAGGCGCCAGCCTCTCGCTGCAGATGCACCACCACCGCGCCGAGCACTGGATCGTGGTGTCCGGCACTGCCGAGGTGACCTGTGACGAGAACGTGTTCCTGCTCACCGAGAACCAGTCGACCTACATCCCGATCGCCTCGATCCACCGCCTGCGCAACCCCGGCAAGATCCCGCTGGAGATCATCGAGGTGCAGTCTGGCAGCTACCTGGGCGAGGACGACATCGAGCGCTTCGAGGATGTCTATGGGCGGACTTCGACGCCGATCGAGCGTGGCGTTTCGGTGAAAACCATCGCGCAGTAAGCAACACCCAAGGGGCCGCCAAAGCGGCCCCTTCCTTTTGAGGCCAGCCCGTTTTGGCGCTACGATGGTCAGACCTGCGCAACCAAGGTCTGCCCGCCCCATGATCATCGGTGCCTTTCTCCTCCTCACCTGGCTGGTGCTGCTGTTGCGCTACCCGGCCAAGGCCCTGCCGATTACCCTGGCCGCGATCTGTGGCCTTGGCCTGGTGGCATTGCTGGTCATCTGGCAGGACAACCGCGAAGCCTCGCAACTGGCACGCCTGGAATTGCGCCTGAGCTATGCCCCCGAACACTGCCCTGCAGACCGTGCGCTGCAGGTGCGCATGAAGAACGGTAACGAAGTGCCATTGACCGAACTGCGCTGGCGCGTAGCGGCGTATGCACCGGGCGATACCGTGAACCTGGCAGAAAACACCTACAACGCACCGCGTTACCGTGGCCCGGGTGAGTTGCAGCCAGGCGCGGAGTGGGAGGACTGCCTGCCACTGCCACCCTTGCGCTCGGGATATCGCCCACAGACACTGGAATTCCGTGCCGAGCATCTGCAAGGTACATTTGCCAATTGATTCATGGCCTGTGCCGGCCTCTTCGCGGGTAAACCCGTTCGCACCGATACAGCGTTGCCCTCTGGCTCCGCGCGGTCCCTGTGGGAGCGGGTTTACCCGCGAAGAAGCCGGCACAAGTCCCTACAAATCCACCTGCTAACAGGCCTCAACCCATGCCCACCGTCCTGATCACTGGTTGTTCCAGCGGCATCGGCCGCGCCCTGGCCGACGCCTTCCGCGATGCCGGCTACCAAGTCTGGGCTACCGCCCGCAAGCCTGAGGATGTCGAGCGACTGAACGCCGCTGGCTTCAGCGCCCGGCAACTGGACGTGAACGACAGCGAGGCGCTGGCCTGCCTGGCCGAGGAACTGCAAACCCTCGACATCCTGATCAACAACGCCGGCTACGGTGCCATGGGGCCGCTGCTCGACGGCGGCGTCGATGCCCTGCGCCAGCAGTTCGAGACCAATGTCTTCGCTGTTGTCGGGGTGACCCGCGCACTGTTCCCGTTGCTGCGCCGTGCACGCGGGCTGGTGGTGAATATCGGCAGCGTCTCGGGGGTGCTGGTAACGCCGTTCGCCGGCGCCTACTGCGCGTCCAAGGCCGCCGTGCATGCCCTGAGCGACGCACTGCGCCTGGAGCTGGCGCCGTTTGGCATTCAGGTGATGGAGGTGCAGCCGGGGGCGATTGCCTCGCAGTTCGCCAGCAATGCCCAGCGCCAGGCCGATCAGGTGCTGGCGGCGGATTCGCCGTGGTGGCCGCTGCGCGAGCATGTGCAGGCGCGGGCGCGGGCATCGCAGGACAAGCCGACGTCGGCGGCGGAATTTGCCCAAGGGGTGGTGGCGGCAGTTGGCAAGTCGCCGGTGCCGGGTGTGGTGCGGTTGGGCAATGGCAGCACGGCGCTGCCACTGATGGCCCGCCTGCTGCCACGGCGGTTGCTGGATTGGGCGTTGCGCAAGCGCTTCGGGCTCCTGCGCCCACTCTGAACACCCCATTGCCTGTGCTGGCCCTTCGCGGCTAAAGCCGCTCCTACAGGGACGGCGCCGCCCTCGGGCCCGGTGCTATCCCTGTAGGAGCGGCTTTAGCCGCGAAGGGCCGGTACAGGCTGCAGAGAATCAAGCGATGGAACGCAGCACTCCGCCATCCACCCGCAAGGCCGCCCCGGTAGTCGCACTGGCCTGCATCGAGGCCAGGTACACCACCATGTTGGCCACCTCCTCCACCGTCGCCAACCGCTTGATCAGCGAAGTCGGCCGGTGCTCGGCCAGGAAGTTGGCCTCCAGCTCTTCGGTGGATACCCCCTGTTCCTGCGCCAGCTTGGCAAAGAAGTCACCCACCCCCTCCGAGCGGGTCGGCCCCGGCAGCACCGAGTTCACCGTCACCCCAGTACCCGCCAAGGTCTCGGCCAGGCCACGGGACACCGCCAGCAGCGCCGTCTTGGTCATGCCGTAATGAATCATCTCGGTCGGGATCTGCAACGCCGACTCGCTGGACAGGAAGATCACCCGCCCCCACTTGCGCTGTGCCATCCCCTGGGCGTAGTGGCGCGACAGGCGCACGGCGCTGAGTACGTTGACGTCGAAGAAGCGCTGCCAGTCGGCATCATCGATTTCGAAGAACGGCTTGGGCTCGAAGATGCCGAGGTTGTTGACCAGGATATCGGTGTGCGGCACCTGGTCGAACAGCTTCTGCGCCCCCTCCTGGCTGCCCAGGTCGGCGGCGATGCCGATGATGCGAGCTTGCGGCAGGCGCTCGCGCACCACTTTGAGTGCTTCATCGACACGGGCCTGGGTACGGCCGTTGAGTACCACTTCGGCGCCCGCCTCGGCCAGGCCGATGGCGATAGCCAGGCCGATGCCAGCGGTAGAGCCGCTGACGATGGCGCGCTTGCCGTTCAAGGAAATGTGCATCTGTGCTCCCTCTCTAGCTATGAGAATGCTGCGGCGGCTCGTCGAATGCCTGCCAGCCACCGCCCAAGGCCTTGTACAGCCCTACCAGCGCCTGCGACACCGCGGCAGAACTGTCGATCCACTGCTCTTCGCTGGCCAGCAAGGCACCCTGCACGGTCAGCACGTTGAGAAAGTCCACCGCGCCTTCCACATACTGGCGCTGGGCGGTTTCCAGGGCGATGCGGTTCTGCCGCACCGCCTCGGCCAGGTGGTCGCGACGCAACTGGCTGGCGTTGTACAGGCGTAGCACATCGTCGATTTCGTGCCAGGCACCGAGCACCACCTTGCGGTAGTTGAGCGCTGCTTCCTGCTGCTGCGCCTCGCGCAGTTGCAGGGTGCCCTTGAGCCGGCCACCTTCGAAGATCGGCAGTGACAACTGGGGGCCGAAGGCGAAGCGACGCGCATCCCAGCCGCCGAAATCGGCCAGTTGCATGGCCTGGAAACCGACACTGCCAGACAGGCGGATACTGGGATAGAAGTCGGCCTTGGCGACACCAATGCTCGCAGTGGCAGCATGCAGGCGTGCCTCGGCCTGGCGGATGTCCGGGCGCCGTTCGGCCAGCTCGGAGGGCAAGCCGATAGCGAACTTCTGCTGCGGCGCCGGCAGCTCTCCCGCTTGCAGCAGCTCGGCCTGCAGGCTGCGCGGCGGTTCGGCGGCCAGCAGGCTGAGGGCATTGATCAGGTCGTCGCGCCGGGCCTCAAGGCTTGGCAGGCGCGCCTCGATGGACGCCACCTGGGCGCTGGCCTGGGCCACGTCGAGCCGGGTGGCGACACCTTCGGCCTGACGATCCCGGGAGAGCTTCAGGCTGTGCTCGGCGACCTTCAGGTTGTCGCGGGTCACCTCCAGGGTGTGCTGCACGGCACGCAGCTGAATGTAGTTGCCGGCGGTTTCCGAGAGCAGCGCCAGCAGCACGCCACGGCGGTCGTTCTCGGCCACTTCGACGGTGGCATCGGCCGCTTCCACCTGGCGCCGCACACGGCCCCAGAGGTCCAGCTCCCAGCCGGCGACCAGGTCGCCCTGCCAGAGGTTGAAGGCTGACTTGCCGGCATTGCCGGACGGGTCGCTCAGGCCTTCGGCACTGTTGCGGGCACGGCTGTAACCGACATTGGCATCGACCGAAGGTGTTTCATCGGCTGCCACCGTGCTACGCAAGGCACGGCTTTGCAACAGGCGGGCACTGGCCATCTGCAGATCGAGATTGTTGGCAGCTACCCGCTGGATCAGTGCGCTCAGGCGTGCGTCATGGAAGGTGTCCCACCAGCGCAGTTCCAGCGGCTCGGCTTGTGGCTGGCTGGCAGCGGCTTCACCTTGCAGCGCTGCCCATTGCTGTGGCGCCTGGCTGTCGGGGCGCTGGAAATCCGGCCCGAGGGTGCAGCCGGCCATCAGCACGGCCAGCAGCAGCGGGCTGAAGCGTACGGCAGGTTTCATCGGGCGCTCACCTCTTTGCCGGCCAGCTTGTCACCCTGGGTGTCGATGGTTGCTTCCACCGACATGCCCACGCGCAGGCGTTCGAGCAGCGGTTGGCCGTCATCGAAGACGATCTTCACCGGAATGCGTTGCACCACCTTGGTGAAATTGCCGGTGGCATTGTCCGGTTTCACCGCGGCGAAGGTCACACCGGTCGCCGGGGCGATGCTCTCGACATGGCCTGTAAGGGTTTCACCGGTAAAGGTGTCGACGCTGATGCTGACCGGCTGGCCTGGCTGTACATGGGTCAGCTGAGTTTCCTGGAAGTTGCCGACCACATAGGCATGCTGCAAAGGCACCACCGAAAGCAGGCGCGCACCGGGGTTGACGAAGGCGCCGACGCGCAGCGCACGCTCGCCGACCATGCCGTCGACCGGCGCAGTGATGCGGGTGTAGGACAGGTCCAGCTGGGCCTTCTCCAGGCCGGCTTCGGCACGCTTCAGCTGGCCATCGGCGCTGGCCACCTGGGCCGTGAGGATGTCCACCTGCTTGCGGGTTGCCACCAACGCCGCCTGGGCGTTGGCCAGCCGGGCGCGGGCCTGGTCGACGCGGCTGCGCGCCTGCTGGGCGTTCTGCACGGTACCGGCACCCTGCTCGGCCAGGCGGCTGTAGCGGTTGACCTCATGGTCGGCGAACGCCGCTTCAGCCTGCGCCGCTGTCACCGCTGCCTGGGCCTGGGCAATCAATGCGGCCTGGCGCTCCAGGGTGGCACGGGCATCGGCGCTTTGCGCCTTGGCCACCAGCAACTGGGCCTGGGCCGCATCCAGCGCAGCCTGGTAATCACGGGCGTCGATGGTCGCCAGCAACTGGCCGGCCTGCACCTGCTGGTTGTCTTCGACCAGCACGTCCTTGATGAAGCCGGCAACCTTGGGGGCGACCACGGTGTAGTCGGCGATCACGTAGGCATCGTTGGTGCGCTGCCGGTGGTCGCTGCCTAACAGCCAGGGGCCGACGATTCCGGCCAGCACGGCGACGGCGAGCACCGAGCCGATGAGAAGGGTTTTACGGTGGTGGGTCATGTCAGTGTCTCGAAGTCATCCAGGGTTCAGGCCACCGCGCGCGGCGGATAGACCCGGGTAGGCACGAAAGGAATCAGGCAGATCAGGGCCACGGCGATGCAGGCCATGACCAGGTAAAGGTCGGCTGACGTCAGCACCTGCGCCTGGTCGTGAATGCGCTTGGCAAGGCCGGCAGCGTTGTCGTCGATCAGCGGGGCGTTGCCCAGGCTGTCCACCAGGTGGTTGGAATGAAAGTGCCGACGCAGGGTGCCCAAGGCATCCAGCAGGCCACCGGCAATCACGGCAGCCAGGCCCTTGACGGTGTTGAACCAGCTGGAGGCGAACGGCCCCTCCTGCGGGGTCATGCCGTTGGTGGAGAGCATCAGCAGTGGCAGCACGGCCATGGGCTGGCCGAACACCTGCAGCAGGTAGAACGGGTAGAAATCGCCACGGATCCACGCGCTGGTCAGCAGGCTGCTGCCCGCGCACGACACCGCCAGCATGGCCAGGCCGGTGGCCAGCACCCAGCGGCAGTCCACCGCCCGGATGTTGCACAGCGCAGCGGTCAGCGGCAGGGCGATCAGCTGCGGCATGGCTACCAGCAGCATCAGCGGGCTGGTCTGCGCCGGGCGGTAGCCCTGGATCTGCGCCAGGTACGCGGATGGGATGGTGCCGACGCCGGACAGCACGATCAGTACCCCGGCCAGGGTCACCAGGGCAAAACTGAGGTTGCGCCGCTGCAGCATGCGCAGCTGGAAGAACGGCAGCGGCTCGGACCATTCGTTGTACATGAACAGCACGAGCAACAGCACACCAGCGCCCAGCAACCAGCAGATCAGCGGCGAATCAAACCAGCCCCAGCGGTCACCGAGCGACAGGCCCAGGACGATGCAGCTGATCGCTGGCAGGCCGAGCAACACGCCGCGCCAGTCGAACTGCTTGAAACGCTCCAGACGCAATGGGTCTTGCGGCAAGCCCCAGCCGACACAGAACATCGCCAGCGCCGAGGGCAGGATGATCTGCCAGAACGCCCACTGCCAGCCGACGTACTCGGTCCACAGGCCAGCCAGCGGCGTCCCTAGGTTGGGCCCGAAAGTGGCGGTCAGGGCGTAGCAGGCCAAGCCATAGACCTTGATGCCGGGAGGCAGGAAGCGCAGCGCCACGCTCATCAGCATCGGCGGCAAGGCGCCCGAGGCGAACCCCTGAAGCACGCGCAGCAGCATCAGGCTGTGCAGATTGGGGGCGAATGGTTGCAGCAACCCGAGCACGGCAAACAGGCCGACCGCACTCATGGTGAAGCGGCGCAGAGAGAAGGTGGTGGCCAACCAAGGCGCGAAGGCCATGGCCGATACCGACGCAGCGCTGTAGACCGCCAGCAACCAGGCGCCTTCGTCGGCACCGATGCCCATGGCGCCGCGGATATCGGCGAGAGAGATCTTGGTGACCGACTCGTTGAGGCCGGCACAAAGCACCGCCAGCAACACACCAAACAGCCCGACCACCACCCGCAGGCCGAACGCCGTCTGCGCAGGCGCGGCCGGCGCAGGGGCGGCGGCCATCGCGGCAGAAGGGGTGGACAAGGAACTCATGGGAAGACATCTCCAGCAACAAATTTGCGACTGGAGCAAGTCTATGAAGGCTCAATGCTGACGAAAACTGACTTCTCGGCAGGTTTATGTTGCGTCAGACGCAATCCGCCTCAAGGGTCGACGCTGCAACAGGCCTTCAAGGTCTGCCGCAGCCAGCGGTGTGCCGGGTCGTTGTGAAAGCGCGGGTGCCATGCCTGCAGCACCGTAACCCGCTCCAGCGGCACCGGGATCTCGAACGAGCGCAACGGCAGCCCGAGCTTGTGCACGCTGTTGAGGATATTGGCCGGCATCGGCAGGATCAGGTCGGAGTCCGGCAGCGAGAACAGCGCCGAGTGGAAACTCGGGGTGATCAGCGCCACCCGCCGCTGCACCTTGAAATTGGCCAGTTCGACATCGATCGGCCCGTTGGCGCGGCCACGGCGGGACACGCTGATCTGTGGATAACTGGCGAAGCTGGCCGGGGTGATCGGCTGGTCGAAGATCGGATGATCACGCCGTGCCAGGCCCACGTAGAAAGTCTGGAACAGGCTCTGCACCTTGATCTCCGGGCCCAGGTCAACGGTGGAGCTGATGATCAGGTCCGTGCGCCCATCGCGCAGCACGCTGTCGTCATCGCCACCGGGGCTTTCCGGCACGAAGCGCAGCACCGTGCGCGGCGCCTGTTCATGCATACGGCGCAGCAGCGGCGCGCCATACAAAGCGATGAACAGGTCATTGGTGCGAATGTTGAAGGCGCGATCGAGCCTGGGCAGGTCGACTGCATCGGCGCTGCGGAACACTTCGCCAGCCTGCTCCACCAGTGCCGCCACCTGCTCGCGCAAGGCCAGCGCCCGCGGCGTCGGCACCAGGCCACGGCCGGCGCGCACCAGGATCGGGTCGCCCAGTGCATCACGGATACGCCCCAGGGTACGGCTCATCGCCGCCGGGCTCAGGTTCATGCGCTGCGCGGCGCCGACCACGCTGCCTTCGTCGAGCAGGGCATCGAGGGCGACGAGCAGGTTCATGTCCGGGAGTTGCATGGCCGTTTTCCGTTACCGCTGTGGGGAAAGCCGATGGTAGCAGGTTGGCCGATTGCGTCAGACACAATGCGTTCGTGCGTGGTGGGGCATTTATCCAGGGCGCGGATTGAGCCAAGAATGATGGATGGCAGGTTCGGCCCTTCGCGGGTGAACCCGCTCCCACAGGTACGGCAAAAACCTGTAGGAGCGGGTTTACCCGCGAAGAGGCCGAACCTGCTGAAACATCTGCCAGCGCCAAGAAGGATTCCCAATGCCCAGCCCCGTCCTGATCGCAATAGATGCCTCCCCCGCAAGCACCGCCCTGCTCACGCTCGCCCGCCGCTACTGCCGCCCCGGCGAACACGAACTGCATGTGTTGCTGGCCATCGATTCCACCTTCGCCGTTCACGACAGGCCCGCGCCCTACACCACCGAGGAACTGGAGGAGTATCCCGCCGCCTGCGAAGAGCAACGCCTGGGCGACCGCGCCGTGGCCGAAGCGGTGGCGCTGCTGCAACAGGCCGGCTTCAGCAGCCAGGGCTGCATGGTCGCCGGTCAGCCGGTCGAGGCAATTGTGGCCAAGGCACAGGAACTGAACTGCGAGCTGATCATCATGGGCCACCGCCACCTGTCGCGGCTGGGGCGGTTACTGGACCCGTCGATCAGCGCGAAGGTGATTGACCGGGTCGAGGTACCGGTGTTGGTGGGGGCAGCTTGAACCGCTTATCAGTCAGGTAATGCAACTGCATTGACCATGCAATGCAATCGCATTACCTTGATAAGCATCGTTGTAACTCTATGGACAACTGCCCATGGCTACCACTTTCGAAGTCGAGTCCACGCTGACCGATCGCTACCAGACCACCGTTCCTGAAACGGTGCGCCGTGCTTTGGGTTTGAAAAAGCGTGACAAAATCCATTACTCGATTCGCCCTGACGGTGATGTGATACTCACCCGCGCAGAGGCAACCGAGGACGATCCCGTGCTAGGCCAGTTCCTGAATTTTCTGGCTCACGACATCGCAACCAATCCTCAACGGCTGCAGGTTGTCGATGCAGACCTCATCGCTCGCCTTGACAAGCTCGTGGGTGATGCAGAGGTCGACCTTGATCAACCTCTGTCGGCGGAAGATGAATGAATGATGCGAACAGGAAGCCGCTTGTAATTCATGGCTGGACTGTCTTTGCCCACCCGCTGTTTCTGGCCAAACTGGAAGCACTCAGCGCGCAAGTTCAGGCTCAGATACTGAAAGACCCGGCGGGTTACACGAAGAAGAATGCTTTCAAGCGGCTGGCGGCCATCAGGCGCTTGGCATTTGATGTGATTCCGCAGGACCCGACCAAGGCTGAATACCGGCAGGGCGCAACGCTGGGTAGTGACCACAAGCACTGGTTCAGAGTGAAGTTCTTTCAGCAATACCGGTTGTTCTTTCGCTACCACACTGCCAGCCGGATCATCGTGCTGGCCTGGGTCAATGACGAATCGAGCAAACGGGCCTACGACAGCAGCGACGACGCTTACAAGGTCTTTCAAAAGATGCTGCTGACCGGCCACCCTCCAGACGATTGGGATCAACTGCTGAAAGAGTGCGGGCCTGCGCATGCCAGGCCCGGTTAGCAGCATTCACTCCTCGCCCGGCTTCACCACCACCGTACAAGTCGTCCCCGCCGCCAGCAAAAAACCGTCCGGCACTTCATCAATGTGAATCCGCACCGGCACCCGCTGTGCCAGGCGCACCCAGTTGAACGTCGGGTTCACATCGGCGATCAGCTCGCGGCTCTGCGGGTTGTCGCGGTCGTAGATGCCGCGGGCGATGCTCTCCACGTGCCCCTTGAGGCGCTCGCCGCTCATCATTTGCAGCTCGGCCTGGTTACCCACCTTCACATGCGGCAGCTTGGTCTCTTCGAAGAAGCCGTACACCCAGAACGAGTGCTCGTCGACCACCGCCATCACCGCTTCTCCGGTACGCGCATAGTCGCCCTTGTGAATGTTCAGGTTGGTCACGTAACCGTCCACCGTAGCGACGATCTGGGTGCGCTTGAGGTTCAGCTCGGCTGCCGCCAGTTGGGCCTGGGCCTGCTGGTAGTCGGCCTGGGCGGAGTTGGCGATGTTGCTGGCGTCGTCACGGTTTTCCCTGGAGATCACCAGGTTGTCCATGTCGGCACGGCGCTTGGCGTTGACCTTGCGCATTTCCCAGGTGGCCTTGCGCGAGGCGACCAGGGCCTTGGCCTGGTCGACCGCCAGCTGGTAGTGCTCAGGGTCGATCTGGATCAGCAGGTCACCCTTCTTTACCCGCTGGTTGTCCTTGACCGGGACGTCCACCACATAGCCTGGCACGTCGGCGGCGACGTTGATGATGTCAGCACGCACGCGGCCGTCGCGGGTCCACGGCGTGGTCATGTAGTGCAGCCACAACTGGCGTCCGATCACTACGGCAGCGGCCAGCACCAGCAGGGTAGCGATCAGGCTGAAGAACTTTTTCATCGAAGGATTCTCACCAGTAGAGCGACAGCGCCAGGGCGCCGAACAGGCAGACGAACAGGCTCAGGCGCAGCAGCGCCGGGTGCCAGAAGAAGCGGTAGCCATCATGGCTGGCGATGAACCGGTCCAGGCCCCAGGCCAGGCCCAGGGCGAACAGGAACATCAGGGTCATGGTGGGCATGTAAACGCCATGAAAGGCGATCTCGCGGGGCATGCTTTCACGGAGCATCGTGCAATCCTTTCGCCGGGGTCAGCGGCGACTGTGGGTCCAGCAGGGAGGAACGGATGAAGTGCAGGTAGCTCTGCACCCGGCGCAGCACCGAAGTGTCGAAATGCCGGGCGAAGGGTTCATCGGTGGCCTGCACCCGCGCGATGGCATGGTCCACCGCGACCAGCGCACGCTCGTAGTTGCTGGCGCTGGGCTGCAGGAACAGGCGGGCCAGGGCGCGGCCCATGACACGAATGGCCTGGCGCCACGGTTGTGACTCGGCGTAGGCCGGGTGAATCGGCGCCCGGGCCTGCTCCTTGCGCAGTTCGATGATGGCGTGGCCGATCTCCAGCACGGTGAACATCCAGCCCATCAGCTGGCTCTGTACCTGCGGCTTGCCGGCAGCCAGGCCATAGGCCTGGTGCAACAGGTCGCGGGTGCGGCTTTCGAAGGCCGAACCGAGCCCACGCAGGCGGCCGCTGATGGCGAACAGCACCTGCCCGCGCAGCTCCTGCTCCAGGCGACTCCATAGCCAGCGACTGTTCGGCGGCAGGATGATCGCGCCGGCTGCGGCGCAGACGAACATGCCGATGACCATGCCGATGTAGTCGTTGATGAAGCTGTACGGGTCATAGATCGTCAGGTTGTTCGGCACCGAGCCGATGGCGAAGAACACCAGCAGGCCGATGCCGTAACCGGCGTACGCCGGTCGCGACGAGAGGAACGCACCGAGCACGAACACCGGCGCCAGGACCATGCACAGCAGCGCGAAGCCGTCGATCCAGGGGAACACGAAGAAGGTTTCGAAGAAACCGATGAAGGCCCCGATCGCCGTGCCACAGGCCATCTGGAACGACATGCGTTTGGGGTTCGGCGAAGCGGCCGAGAGGCCCACGGTGACGGTGGCGATCAGGGTCATCATGGCGCCGCTGGGCCAGTCGCTCATCAGCCAGTAACTGCCCAGCAGCAACAGCACCGCGCAAGCGCGCACCCCGGCAGCCAGCGACACCAGCCAGCTGGTCTGCGCCACGTAGGGCTCGTCCCATTGCTCGCGCTCGTGTTTGTGCGCGGCCAGCGAAGCGTGGGTTTCGGCGTAGCTGTACATCTCGTCGACGAAGCGGTAGAGCAGTTCGAACGCAGTGTGGAAGTCCAGCAGGTCGGCTTCGCTGGGCTGGGTGGCCAGATAGTCGGCGCGCAAGCTACGCACCTGCGCCTGCAGGCCCTCCTTGTAGGCCGCCAGCTCCAGCGTCAGGCGCAGCGCATCGGCGTCGGTCAGGGCCCGGCCCACATAGGGCTGCAACAGCTCCACCAAGGTGTTCAGGCCAGGCTCGATGGCGCCGACGATCTGCAGCGGGCCGCGCGCGCGCAGGCGCTCCAGCAGGTGGTGCAAAGCGTTGAAGCGCGTGGTGATGGCCATGAACTCGCTGTTCATGCGCACCAATCGGCCAGAGCGGCGACGCATGTGCGGGTCTTCGAAGGCGGTAACGTTGCGCAGGCTCTCCAGCCCCACCGCTTCGGCGACGAAGCGCACGTTGCTGGCCTCGAAGCGGTCGCGCTGGCTATCGCCGCGCAAGGCTTCCACGACGACCCCGGCGAACACGCCGAAACGCTGGTACAGGGCGTTGCGCATGGCGGCACTGGCCGACTGCGGCAGCACCGCGGCGCTGACGAAGGTCGACACCAGGATGCCCAGGGCGATCTCCAGCACCCGCCATACGGCCGCCATGAACGCCTGGTCCGGGTGCTGCAGCACCGGCAGGCCGATCATGGCTGCGGTGTAGCCGGCGAGGACGAAGCCATAGGCGCGGAAGGTGCGGTAGCGCATGGCGCCGGCCGAGCACAGGCCGACCCACACCGCCAGGCTGGGCAGGAACAGCTCGGTGTTCTGCGGGAAGATGGCGATCAGCGCGACCATCATCGCCGAACCGGCCAGGGTACCGAGCACCCGGTAGAAGCTCTTGGCGAACACATGGCCGCTTTGCGGCTGCATGACGATGAACACGGTGATCATCGCCGTGCGCGGTTGCGGCAGCTCCAGGCGCATGGCCAGCCACAGGGTAATGAACGCGGCCGCAAGCACCTTGAAGATGTACACCCACGTCACGCCGTCGGTGCGCGCCCAGGCGAAGAAGCCCCGGCGCCATTCCAGGCTCTGCAGCCAGCGCACGGGCAAACTGGAAGTGCTCATTCGGCGTCATCCGCCTTGTCGAAAATGGCCAGGGTGGCCGGGGTTTTCGGTGCTGCCTGGCGTTCTTCCTGCGGCACGTCCCGGCCAGCCTGCAGGCCGCCCCCCAGGGCGGTGACCAGTTCGGCATGGGCGATCAGGCGGGCAGCCTGTACCTGCTGCTGCACCTGCTGCTGGCGAAACAGCAAGGTCTGCGCGTTGAGCACATTGAGGTAGTCGGTCAGGCCGCGCTGGAAGGCCACCGTGGCGATGTCGTAGGTCTTCTGCGCAGCGGCCACCGATTCGGCAGCGAAGTGCGACTGTTCCTTCATCGATTCACGGCGGATCAGTTGATCGGAAATGTTCTTCAGCGCGCCGACCACGGTCTGGTTGTAGCGCGCCACCGCTACGTCATAACTCGCCGAGGCTACGCCCAGCTGCGAGCGCAGGCGACCACCGTCGAAGATCGGCAGGCTGATCGCCGGGCCGACGTTGTAGTTGAACTTGCGCCCTGTCAGGAATTCCAGCGGACCACCGCCAGTGGCCATGAAGCCGAGGCTGCCGACCAGGTCGACGTTGGGGAAGAAGCCGGCATGGGCGACATCGATGCCACGGGCCTGGGCGGCGACCTGCCAGCGGCTGGCGACCACGTCCGGGCGCTGGCCGACCAGTTCGGCAGGCAGGTTCGACGGCAGTTTCAGCGGGGCCGCGAGGGCCAGGGTCGGCCGTTGCAATTGCGCGCCCTCCCCCGGTCCTTTACCGGCCAGCGCCGCCAACTGGTTACGGGTCAGGGCGATTTCCTCGTCGAGGCTGTCGAGCTGGCGATGGGTTTCGGGCAGCGGTGCCTCGGCCTGGCTGACCTCGAAATGGGTGCCGATGCCGCCATCCAGGCGGCGCTTGGCCAGGGCCAGGATCTGCTCCTGCTGTTCCAGCTCGGCCTTGACGATATCGCGCTGGGCGAACTGCAGGCTCAGCTGGATGTAGGCACGTACCACATTGTTCTGCAGTTCCAGCTGCGCCTGGCGGGCCTCGGCCACGCTCATGTGCGCCTGGTCGACCGCCTGCTCGCTGGCGTTGCGTTCGCGGCCCCACAGGTCCAGCGCGTAGCTGAAGCCGATGGCGGCGTTGTTGTCCCAGGTGTTGGCGCCCGACAGCGCGCCAGGGCCGTAGAACTGGTCCTCGGGCCAGTTGTGCCGCTTGAGCGTGGCGTCACCGTTGACCTGGAGCTTTTCCGCCGACTCGACCACACCGGCCATGGCCTTGGCTTCACGCACACGCGCAGCGGCCATGGCCAGGCTTGGGCTACCGGCTATGGCGAGGTCGATCCAGCGGTCGAGTTGTGGGTCGCCATAGGCCTGCCACCAGCGCTGGTCAGGCCAGTGCGCGTCGCTGGCCGCTTCGCGAATGGCCGCGTCGGTGATCAAGGTATTGGCTTGCAGGGTCTTGCTTTGCGGGGCGATCCCCCAGGTTCCGATACAGCCGCTCAAGGTGAGACAAAGGGCACAGGCACTGAACACTTCAAGCGTTCTGTTGATGCGACGCGGCACAGCTGCGATTTCCCGAGGAAGAGGTGGAGGGGCCGCGCAATTCTAGGGGGCCGCCGCACTGGCGATAAGCGTATATTCTTGCGAATCTTTGTTACCGAAACGGCGATAATCCGGCTTTGGTCGAACGCACATTCGCGTTACTTCGTGACACAATTTTGTCCTCTACCTTGAGAGTGACCCATGGACACCCTGCAAAACATGCGTGCTTTCAGTTGCGTAGCCCAGCTAGGCAGCTTTACCGCTGCCGCGGCGCAACTGGATACGACCACCGCGAACGTGTCGCGGGCGGTCTCCAACCTGGAAGCCCATCTGCAAACCCGGCTGCTCAACCGCACCACCCGGCGCATCGCCCTGACCGAGGCCGGCAAGCGTTACCTGATGCGCTGTGAACAGATCCTTACCTATGTCGAAGAAGCCGAAGCCGAAGCCAGCGATGCCCATGCCCGGCCTGCCGGCCAATTGAAGGTGCATTCGATGACCGGGGTCGGTCAGCACTTCGTGGTAGACGCCATTGCCCGCTACCGCGAATCGCACCCGGACGTGACCTTCGACCTGACCATGGCCAACCGCGTGCCCGACCTGCTCGACGAGGGTTACGACGTGTCCATCGTGCTGGCCACCGAGCTGCCGGACTCGGGCTTCGTCTCGCAACGCCTGGGCATCACCTACAGCATTGTCTGCGCCTCCCCGGAGTACGTGGCCAAGCACGGTTTTGCCCATAAACCGGTCGACCTGCTCAAGCATGCCTGCCTGCGCATGGTCAGCCCGGTGATTCCACTGGAAAAATGGCTGTTCGACGGCCCGGAGGGCCAGGAGCTGGTCAACATCACCAGCTCACCGTTCCAGGTCAACTCGGCGGATGCGATGAAAACCGCGATCCGCAGTGGCATGGGCATGGGGGTGTTGCCGATCTACTCGGTGATCGATGGCTTGCGCGACGGCAGCCTGGTGCGGGTGATGCCGGAGTACCGGCTGCAGGAGCTCAACCTGTATGCCATCTACCCTTCGCGCCAATACCTGGATGCCAAGATCAAGACCTGGGTCGAGTACCTGCGCAACTCGCTGCCGGAAATTCTGGCGGCCCATGAAGCCGACCTGAAAACCCACGAATTGCTGATCGCCAACTGAAAAAGCTGCTGCACGGCGGCGGTGGACAATGGTAGGTTGCTAACCAATCAACCCGACCCACCGCCCCGAGAAGTTGCCGATGAAAAAGACCGTCCTGGCCTTCAGCCGCATCACCCCCGCCATGGCCGAGCGCCTGCAGCAAGACTTCAACGTGATCGTGCCGAACCCCAAGCTCGGTGACATCAGTGCCCAGTTCAACGAAGCCCTGCCCGAGGCCCACGGCCTGATCGGCGCCGGCCGCAAGCTCGGCCGCGCGCAGCTCGAAGGTGCAGGCAAGCTCGAAGTGGTGTCCAGCGTCTCGGTTGGCTATGACAACTATGACGTCGACTATTTCAACGAGCGCGGCATCGCCCTGACCAACACTCCGGACGTGCTCACCGAAAGCACCGCCGACCTGGGTTTCTCGCTGATCATGGGCTGCGCCCGCCGCACCGCCGAACTCGACGCCTGGACCAAGGCCGGCAACTGGCAGGCCACGGTGGCCCCTTCGCACTTCGGTAGCGATGTGCATGGCAAGACGCTGGGCATCGTCGGCTTGGGCAACATCGGTGCCGCCGTCGCCCGCCGTGGCCGCTTCGGCTTCAACATGTCGATCCTGTACGCTGGCAACAGCCGCAAGACTGCCCTGGAACAAGAACTGGGCGCCCGGTACCGCAGCCTCGAGCAACTGCTGGCCGAGTCCGACTTCGTCTGCCTGGTGGTGCCGCTGTCCGATGCCACGCGCAGGTTGATCGGCGCCCGTGAACTGAAGCTGATGAAACCGAGCGCGTTCCTGATCAACATCGCCCGCGGCCCGGTGGTCGACGAGGCGGCGCTGATCGAGGCGCTGCAGAACGGCACTATTCGTGGCGCAGGCCTGGATGTGTACGAGAAGGAGCCGCTGAGCGAGTCGCCGCTATTCCAGCTGCCCAATGCGCTGACCTTGCCGCACATCGGTTCGGCGACGGCCGAAACCCGCGAGGCCATGGCTAACCGGGCGATGGAGAACCTACGTGCGGCGTTGCTCGGTGAGCGGCCGCGGGACTTGGTGAATCCACAGGTATGGAAGGGCTGAAAGCCCTCTGTAGCTCACTCATGCCAGAGCGGTGGCGGCTTTTTTGAGCCGAGGCTTGCGAAACACCAGGACATTGCCCGCCATCACCGCTACCAGCCCCAGCAGCGCCGGGGCTGTCCATTGATAGCCTTCGACGAATGCCGATACATTCAGCGCCACCAGCGGGAACAGCACGGTGCAGTAGGCAGCCCGCTCCGGCCCCATGCGCCCGACCAGGGTCAGGTAGGCGGTAAAGCCGATCACCGAACCGGGTATGACCAGGTACAACAGCGAACCGATGTAGCGGGTGCTCCATTCCATGGCGAACGGAATGCCACTGACCAGGCAATACACCGCCAGCATCGATGCGCCGTAGGCCATGCCCCAGGCATTGGTGGTCATGGGCTTGAGCCCGGCCTTCTGCTGCATGCTGGAGAGCATGTTGCCGGCCGAGAAGCACAGCGTGCCGAGCAGTGCCAGGCCCAGGCCGTAGAGGGTTTCGCGACTGGCCGTATGATGCGAAAGCTCCGGCCAGAACAACAGGCCCAGGCCGAGCAAGCCCAGCGCACCGCCAGCGAGGACGTTGCTGGCGATCTTCTGGCCGAAAAAGATCCGCGCGTTCAGGGCATTCCACAACGTGGCGGTGGAGAACACCACGGCGATCAGGCCGCTGGCGATCCATTGGCTGGCGGTCAGGAAGCACATGAAGTTGACGCAGAACAGGCAGAACCCTTGTGCCAGGCAGATCAGGTGGCCGCGCCGGTTCATCGGCTGCAGGCGCCGCGTGAACAGAAGAATGGCGAACAGGATCAGCCCGGCCAGGGCGAAGCGGTAGACGATCGATACCGCAATGGCGACCACGCCCAGTTGCAGTTTCAGGGCGATCCAGGTGGTGCCCCAGATCAGGACGGTGAGCAGGTACAGCGCGAGGTTCATGGTGGCGATTCCTTGGGCCTATCAACTTTTCACCGCCAGTGTTCGCCCTGCCCACCGCCATGCGCTTGCACAAACTTGCGCTTTTCGCCCCCGGGTGGCTGTCAGCGCAACACCGGCGCAGTAGGATGAGCCCAGAGGAATTGCCCATGACCCCACTCACCCAGTTGCAAGTGTTCAACGCCATGCACGCCTCGCCCAACGCCCGGCTGGAGCTGAGCGCGCACCTGGGTGACGGGTTGGCGGCGGCATTGTGGAGCAACCGCGACGATGCTCGCGACTATCAGGCGCCGAGCCATCACACGCTGTCGTGCTATATCGCCGACGGCACCGGCACCTTTCGTCGCCAGCGCCCGGCCGACAAGGGCGCGCCGGACAAACTGTGCATCATGCCGGCAGGGCACGAGTCGAACTGGGTGGTGAACGGTGCAATTCGCCTGGCCCACCTGTACATCAGCGAAGCGCAGTTCGCCTTGGGTTGTGTGCGCCTGCTCGATCGCGAGCCACGCGAACTGCAACTGCAGGAAGCGACCTTCCTCGATGACCCGCAACAATCCGTGCGCTTTCGCCAGTTGATCACCTTGGACTGGGCTGAGCCCGCCGAACGTCTGCTGGCCAGCAGCCTGGCCCATGAGATCGTCGACCACGCCGTGCTCAGCCAAGTTGGCCTGCGCCAAGGGTTGCGTCTGAAAGGTGGATTGGCGCCGAGCCTGCGCCGGCAACTGGTGGAGTACATCGAGGCGCACCTCGACCAGCCGATCACCCTGGGTGAACTGGCACTGCGCTGCAACCTGTCCGAGTACCACTTTGCTCGGATGTTCCGCACCAGTTTCGGCCTGCCGCCGCATCAGTACCTGCTGGCGCGGCGGCTGCACCGCGCTTGCCAGTTGCTGCGCCTGGGCGAATTGCCCTTGGGCCAGGTGGCGCTGCTGTGCGGGTTTGCCAGTGCCAGCCATTTCAGCAACCGCTTTCGCCAGGCGTTCGGTGCAACCCCTGGCGAGTACCGTATGGCCATTCGCGGCTAAAGCCGCACAGGTACTGCACAGTTTTCAAAACCTGTGATATCCCTGTGGGAGCGGCTTTAGCCGCGAAGAGGCCGGCACAGGCGGCACAAGGCTCAGAACTCGAAGGTACTCGACAGGCTCACCTGCCGCGCATCACCAATGGCGACGAAGTACTGGTTAACCGCCGAGCTGTAGTAGACCTTGTCGAACAGGTTCTTCACGTTCAGTTGCAGGCGCACATTGTGCTCATCAAGCTTGGTCTCATAGGTGGCGAATGCATCAGCCACGGTATAGCTCGGCAGGTCGAACGTGTTGGTCGCGTTCCCCGGCCGCTCACCCACATAACGCGCCCCGGCGCCGAAACGCAGGCGATCGCCACCCAGCAGGCTGCCGAAGTCATACACCGCCGACAGCGAACCGCTATGCCGGGCCACATTCTGCAAGCGGTTGCCTTCAAGGTCGGGGTCCTTGGTCACCTTGGCATCGGTGTAGGCATAACTGCCGATCAGGCTCCAGCGCTCGCTGAGCTGCCCGGTCAGGTCGAGCTCCACGCCGCGTGAGCTGACTTCCCCGGCGTTGCTGTAGACCGTCTCGCCAGTGCCACTGTCGAAGTTGGACACCAGCACGTTGCGCTTGGTGATATCGAACAGCGCCAGGGTACCGGTGAGGCTGCCCGGCATGTCGAGCTTGGCGCCCAGCTCCCAGGACTTGCCCTCCTCCGGCGCCACCGAGGAATCCAGCACCACGCCCCCGGTCAGCGGGGCGATGCTGGAGTTCGGCTTGAACGACTCGCTGTAGCTGCCATAGAACGACAGCTGGTCATCGACCTTGTAGACGATGCCCGCATGCGGCACCCAGGCCTGGCCGTTGCTGTCGGTATTGGCCTTGAACGGGCGGCCACGGCCGGCGTACTGGTCATACTGCTGGTAACGCGCGCCCGCTACCAGGATCCAGTGTTCGTCCAGGTGCAGCGCGTCCTGCACGAACAAGGCGTCGGTGCGCAGCTTGTCGGTCTGGTCGCTGTCGCTCGCACGCACCGTGCTGCCCTCCACCTCCTGGCCGTAGACCGGGTTCAGGTAGCTGAAGGCCGATCGAGAGGTCTGACGGATCAGGTCGCCACGAAAGATCTTGCGGTCTTCGTGGTCGATACCGAACAGCAGGTCGTTCTGCATACCGGCCAGCTCGACATTGCCATTGAGGCTCAAGGTGGCGAACTGGTCGCGGCTCATGGCGTTGTGAGTGCCGTCGATGCTGCGCGTCAGCGTGCCCTTGGCCTCGTTCACGCCGGTAACGCGAACCTGGCTGGCATCGTACGTCTCGCGGTTGAAGCTGTAGCCGAAGTGCAGCTTCCAGTCGTCGGTCAGTTGGTGATCGACCTCCAGGCGGTACAGGTCGGAGCGCCCTTCCATGTCGTTGAACGGCTCGTCCAGGCGCCGGGTAGCCGGGATGTCCAGCGGGTGGCCGTTGCTGCCGAATGCTGTGCCGCGGTCGAACGGATAGAGGAATTCGCGGTGCTCGTAGGCCAGCACCACCTGGGTATCTTCGCCGAGCCAGGCCAACGACGGCGCCACCAGCGATTCGCGGTGCACGCCGAAGTTGCGCCAGTAATCCTCGTTTTCGTGATCGACGATCAGGCGGTAGGCGAAGTTGCTGTCGCCCAACGCGCCGGTGCTGTCGAAGCCGCCGCCGCTGCCATTCTTGCCGCTGCCGTAAGTGGAACCGCGCACGGTCAGGGCGTTGTACTGCTGCAGTTGCGGGCGCTTGCTGACCACGTTGATCACCCCGCCCGGGTCCTGGATGCCGTACAGCAGCGAGGCCGGGCCCTTGAGCACTTCGACCCGCTCGGTAGTGGCATTGAGGCTACGGCCCTGCACCACCGGCATGCCGTCACGCATGATCGAGCCGTCGCGGTTGTCACCGAAGCCGCGTTTCATCACCGTGTCGGACGTGCCGCCGAAGTTGTTGCCCTGGGTAATGCCACTGACATTGGCCAATGCGTCGTCAAGGTTGCGTGGGGCCTGGTCGCGGATGACCTGGGCCGGTACCACGTTGATCGCCTGGGGGATGTCCTGGCTGGGGCCCTGGCCGCGCATGATCGAGGCACTGGCGGGTGGCTGATAGCTGTAGCTGTCCATTTGCGAGGTCACCGTGGTGGCCTGCAGGTTGAGGGCGCCAGAGGTATCTACAGGTTCGAGCGTCAGGGTGCGTGCATCGAGGCGACGCCAGGTCAGCCCACTGTTACCCAGCAGCCGTTGCAGGGCCTGCTCGGCGCTGAACGAACCATTGAGGGCCGGGGCCTGCACGCCTGGCAGTTCGAGGGTGTAGACGACACTCTGGCCAGTGGCACGGCTGAAGGCGCTCAGGGCCTGGGCCAGCGGCTGGCCGGGCTGGTCGAAAGCGTGCAGTTGCAGTTGCTCGGCGGCCATGAGGCCAGGGGCAGCGGTGATGGCCGGGCACACTGCAAGGCCAAACCAGAGGGGGACGCAACGCGGGGTGAACTTCATGGACGCTGACCTGTGAGAGGGTTATTACTGCGAATGAATCGCACTTCCACTCATTACACGGATGCTGCGTCGGGTTACCTCATCCGCTTTTGCAATTTTTTTTCAGCGGATCACGGTCAGTCGCCCCAGCAAGGTTTGCCGCGAGAAACCCAGCACCTTGCCCAGCGAATCCAGTGCAGCCAAAGGCTCATCCACCGGGAAACTGCCGCTCACCTTGCGCTGCCCCAATTCGCCATTCAACAACACGATACGGCCGGGGTAGTAGCGGCCCAGGTCTGCCGCTACCTGCGCCAGCGGCACCTGGTAATAGTTCAGCCAGCCCTGGCGCCAGGCCAGGCGGCTGTCGCCGTCGACACTCGCCAGCTCGCCTGCATGCCCATCGGCATAGGCCAGTTGCTGGTTGGCCGTCAGTATCTGGCCGGCCTGCCCCGCAGCCGGGATGACGGCCACGCGCCCACTGCGGACGATGACCTGTGCACCCTGCCCTTGGTCACGCACTTCGAACTGCGTACCCAGCACCCGAACCTCGCCGCCAGCCGCTTCCACCACGAATGGCTGCCCGGTATGGGTCACCTGGAAGAACGCTGCGCCATGCAGCAGGCGTACACGGCGTTCACCTTGGCGGAAATCGACGGCGATGGCGCTGCCCGCATCCAGGGTCACCTGCGACTGGTCCGCCAGGGTTACCTGGCGAATCGCATCACTGCTGCTGAAATCGGCCTGCAGGTCCAATAGCCAGTCACCCGGCCGCCAGCCACCCGCCACGCTGACCGCCAGCACCAGGCACGCCGCGGCCAACGCCATGCCAGCGCGTCGCCAGTGGCTTTTGCCGGGTGGCTTGGCCATGGCCAGCAAGTAAGGCTGAAGGTCTGCATGCTGTTCTTGCGCCAGACGCGCTGCCGGTGCTTCGCTGAGCTGCATCAGCAACTGGGCTTCGGCGTAGGCTTGGCGATGCCTGGGATCGCCCAGCAACCAGCGCTTGAACGGCGCACTGCTTGCCGCTTCAGGCTGCTCGTTGATGCGGATCAGCCACTGCAAGGCAGCCTCGGACTGGGCAGCGGTAACCGGGTCTGGATGGCTCATCGGCGGGCGCTCCCAGGCCTGCGAGTGAAGGTCGCGGGCTCGGCAACACTGGCCTTGCACGCTTCGAGGGCGCGCATCATATGCTTTTCCACACTGCTCTGGGAAAGCTGCATGGCCTTGGCGATCTCGCCGTACTTGCAGCCGTGGACGCGGTTGAGCAGAAAAATCCGCCGGGTACGCTCAGGCAGCGCTCGCAGGGCGGCTTCAATGCGCTGCAGGTCATGATCGACCTCCACGGCCTGCTCTGGCGCCTGGGCCAGCGCCGCTTCACCACGCTGCAGCGAGGCTTCGGCAAGGCGTTCGCGACTGCCTGCACTGCGCAGATGATCGATGGCAAGGTTGCCGGCACAGCGCAGCAGGTAGGTATCGAGCGCTTCGACCTTGACCTCGGGGCGGCGCCAGAAGCGCAGGAACAGCTCCTGCACCAGGTCGGACGCAGTAGCGCGGCAGCCTACCCGACGGCGGACCAACGCCTCCATGCGCGCACGCTGGGCGAGGAACACCTCGAGGAAACGCGCGCGGGTGCTGTCGCTCTCGGTTTCGCTCAAGGCATCACCCCGCAACCACGGCCAACAGCGGGCCCAGTACCAGGCTGGCGGTAGCCAGGCCCAGCAACGCACGCGGCATGTAAGGCAAGCCGAACACCCACAGGGTAACGCCGGCCATCAACAGTGCGGCCCACTCCACCAGCCCGTGGGCCCAGCCACGCCAGTGAACGGACAGCACCAGGGCCAGCATGAGCAGCAACCAACCGCCAACGCGCAGTGCACGCAACTGGGCCGGGCGGGGCTTGTGCCTGAGCAGCTCGTTGAAGTGCTTTTCCATCGCCAGGCACAGCGCGGCGAAACCGGCGAAACCGATCAGGGCAATGCTCAGCATCACTGCACCTCGACCATTTTGGCCGAGACCTTGGCCGCCTTCGCCGCACGTGTTGCGACGGGCTTCGGTGGGCGCAGCATCTTGCTCGCAGCCCAGGCCAGGAACAGCCCACACGCCAGGGCGGTAAGGTCGAAACCGGCCATGGCCCAGTCACCCGCAGGCACAGAGACGTTCAACCCCTGGCCGGTGCTCAAGCCGTTGAGCAACGGCAACAGGGCAAAAGCCAGTGCCCCCATTGCCAGCTGCTCGCCCCAGGCCCTGCGCCCCGGGCGCAGCACGGCATGCAGCAGTGACGCCAGCCAGACCAGGAAGAACGTGTTCACCTCCCAGTCAGCACGCCCATGCAGTGCCACCGGCAGCAACCGGTTGGCCCAGAAGAAACCGGCCACGGCCAGCACCAGGCCGCTCATGCTGGCGATGTTGAGCACTTCGACCAGGCGCAACTCGCCCGGCAGACGTTCGCTCCTGGCATGCTTGAGCTGGCGTTTGCCCAGCCACATCACCAGGCCGGTGCCGATCACCGCCGTGCCGGCAAGCCCGAAGGCGAAGTACAACCAACGCAGCCAAGGCCCGGCGTAGTTGCCCATGTGCAGGCCGGCGAAACTGAACGAGGTCATCATCGCGGCGCTTTCCGGCGCGCCCTGTTTCAGCAGTTCGCCAGTGGCCCCATCGAAGGTCCAGTTGGCACTGCGCTTGTAGGGGACGTTATCCGCCGATGACTGGGTGAAGACGACGCGGGCATTGCGATCGCCCGCGTTCTGCACCTGGACAAAGCCGATGCGTGCGCCCGGCACCAGCGCCTGGACCTTGGCATGGAGGCTCGCCAGCGGCACCAGTGGCGTGGCGACATGGGCTGCCTTGGGTGCCTCGTCGCGGCCGAACAGGTCATTGAAGTACCCGTTGGTATTACCGTAACTGGCCATGATGCTGGCCGGCATGACCATGTACATGAACAGCACCAGGCTGCTGTAGCTGATCATCAGGTGGAACGGCAGCACCAGCACGCCAATGGCATTGTGGCCATCCAGCCATGAGCGCTGGCCCTTGCCAGGGCGGAAAGTGAAGAATTCCTTGAAGATCTTCTTGTGGGTGATGATCCCGGTGACCAACCCCAGCAGCATGATGAAGGCACACAGCGTCGACAGCCAGCGGCCCCATGGATAGGGCATCTGCAGTTCGAAATGGAAGCGGTAGAAGAACTCGCCGCCACGGCTTTCGCGCGCATCGACCGGCTGCCCGCTCTGTGCATCCAGATTTTTCCTGACAAAGCCCCGACGCCCACCCTCGGGATCGCGCCAGCCCACGTTCAAGGCAGCCTCGCGCTCGCTGGGCAGGCGAATCATCCAGCTGCCCGAATGCGCGGCGTTGCGCTCCAGATAGCGCTGGGCCAAGCCCAGGCTGGTCACCGGGTCCAGCGCATGGCGGCGCACTTCCGGCTGCGCCCAGTGGCTGACTTCGTCCTTGAAGTACGACAGGGTGCCAGTGAGGAAGATGGCGAACAGCAGCCAGCCGAAGATCAGGCCAGTCCAGGTGTGCAGCCAGGCCATGGCCTGGCGGAAGCCTTCCTTCATGGGTTCTTCATCCAGTAGGCGAACCCGCCGAGCAGCCCCAGCACCAGGCTCGGCAGCAACACGCCAAGCCAGGCGCGCCAGGCGCTGCGGCAGGCGAAGCACCAGATGAAGGCCAGCAGGTAGAACACGAACGAGAGCATAAGGCCGGTCAGCGTGGCGTCGACCTGGGGCAACGGCAGCAGCAGGGCCAGGCAGACACTGATCGACGACGCCAGCAGATAGCCGCCCAGCAATGCCGCCAGGCTGCGTGAAACCACGGCCAGGCGATAGCTGAGAGGGAGTCCGGCGGCGGAGCGCTTCATGGCTAGGGTCCGGGGAATGGGAATGCAATAGTAATGAGTTTAATTCTCATAAGCAAAATCTCTATGGAGGCTGTCGGATGTTCGCCGTCACATATTCAGCGCCTATGAGACCGAGCGCCGCCCGCGCGGCGCATCGCGGATAAATCCGCTCCTACATCTGTTTCGGGCCAATATCTCCTGTGCCGCCAACAGGATCCGCCTTGGTGCATGACCGGAGACAGGTGGAGCGGCATCAGCGCCCACCGAAATGCATCGACATGCCAACAAGGCGGTCCCTGTTGGCCTCACAGGAGTGACTGGCCCGAAACAGATGTAGGAGCGGATTTATCCGCGATGCGCCGCGCGGGCGGCGCTCGATCGCACAGGCGCTGCAAGGCTCGCGGCGAACCCATGGCGGCAGCCCCCTCCACTGAATTTGCTACAGAAAATTTATTTTCAAAAAGGGCTTGAATTCGTTTCGCCGTTGCCTGACCTTAGAGTCAAGAGGCGCAGAATTCCCAAGGCCCTCAATGGCCTAGGCACGCCTCCATGCGAGCAAGCTGAATAAGGATTGGAATCATGCAAATCCAGGTCAACAGCAGCAACCATATCGAAGGCAACATCCGTCTCAACGAGTGGGTCCGCAGTACGCTGGAAGCCACCCTCGAACGCTATGACGACGACCTCACCCGCATCGAGGTGCATCTGCGTGACGAGAACGGCGCCAAGCCCGGCCCGCATGACAAACGCTGCCAGTTGGAGGCTCGCCCGAAAGGCCATCAGCCGATTTCCGTGACCCACACCGCCACCTCGCTGGACCAGGCGGTCGACGGTGCCGCCAGCAAGCTGAACAATGCACTGGAACACTTCTACGGCAAACTGCGCAGCAAGCGCGGGGTACTGGAACTGACTGACCCCGACGCCTGATCGGCTCCCTGAACAACAACGCCCGGCTCGCGCCGGGCGTTTTCGTTTGCACCGATCAATGGGGATGAACCATCGTGCAGGTTACCCGGTCAACTTCTGCAGTCATCCATTGCGGACCCAGACCATGAACAATCCATTCGAACAGATCAGCGCCGCCTTCGCCTCCGATTACCGGATCAACCTGAGTATCGAACGGCTGGACGGCAGCATCATGCTGACGCTTTCCGATGACGCCGGCGTGGTTGCCAAGCGCCTCATCAGCCAGGCCCAGCGCAACGACCCTGTGCGCCTGCAACGGGTCATCGACAGCATCCGCCTGGGCCTTGCGATCGAACTGGGGCAGAACCCGTTGCAGGTACTGGCCGCCCTGACCCGTGATACGCGCCCTGACGCCCGCCCGTTCGCAGCAGTGAGCGTGGCCAACTGAGGATCAGGCCAGCATCAGCATCTTGCCGATTGCCTTCTCCAACTCCGTCAGGCGCCAACCATTTACCCGATGCGCGGGGTCAAAGCTATGGGAGTGGTGAAACAGGCCGAACAGCCCCTGGTCGTAAGTGGGCTCCTGGCCCTGCTTCAGCCAGTACAACGACTCCTCCACCAGGGAACGACTGGCGACCACATTCAGCCCGATGACATCGGCGACTTCGGTGACATACACCCCATTCGGGTCGAGCCCCAACGGCGCAAGCACCTGTTTCAGGTGGGCATGTACAGCTTCGGTATTTATGCTCAATTTCTTTCTCCTGTTGGCGCCACCGTGCGCGACCCGGTGTCACGACGCTTTGCCAGGCGCCAGCCAGGATTCAACGATGCCTGAGCCGATTGCCAGCGGTAGCCGGCTAGCCCCTCACTTGCCCTCCTCCACTTCCTTGCCGCTGGCGTCCAGCACCTTGGTCGAGGGGTAGCGGTACGAGGCGTAGCGCACCACCAGGATCGAGAACGCCAGCAGCAAGATACCGCCGCACACATACAACAGCCCTTCGTCCGGCGCCTTGTGGTGCGACACGTCGCCAATCAGCAGGCGCGTCAGCGCGGTGATCGCCACATACAGCAGGAAGCGGATCGGCATGTGGTTGGTCTTGAAGTAGATACCGACCATCGCCCCCAGCTCCAGGTAGATGAACAGCAGCAGGATGTCGTCGACGCTGACCCCGCCCTTGCCGAGCATGTCCAGGAACGTCACCACCGCCGCGTAGGCGGTAATCGCGCCAATGCCGAACAGCGCCAGGTAGTGGAACGCTTCCACGCACAGGTTGCCCAGCGCGTCGGCCGACCCGTGCAGGCCCTTGCGCAGTTTTTCAGCCCATTTGATATCCACGATGTGCGATTCCCCGATACGACATGAAGGATGATGCGTCACGCCTGTGACGCTTGTGCCATGCAGTTAAAGGGCCAGGCCCCTGCCTTGGAAGGCGACCGATTGCCGCAAGGCACGGGCAGCGAGCGAATTCAGTGCAGCTACAATTTCCGGTTGCGAAAGCACTGCCTTGCCATTACTGTATATAGATACAGTATTCAGTGACGGCATTCTGCCCGACTGCCTGGATAGCAACTGAACCGCACAGCAGCAGGCGCACCACAGCGCCCCTGCCCCACTGACCGAGAGGCCTCGTATGGCTGTTGAGATTCTTTACCGCAGCACGCGCGATTTGGAGACCACGTTCTTGGACCGCAAACTCGCAGATGCCCATGACCAGATGCTGGAACTGGCCGAGGTGCTTACTCAGGTTCTGGTTAAACACGTACCTGGGCTGGATGAAAACATCGCCGAAGAGGCCAGCATCTTCATGGCCAAGAACAGGGCTGTGTTTGCAGCGGCGTTCAAGAGCAATGCGGCGGCATTGGCTGACCTGGATACAGCGGAAAAAGCCAGCGAGTAGGCCGCACCTCTGAGTCGGAGTCACCGCCTGCAAGGCACCACCCAGGCATGCCTTCTCAGGAGAGATCATGAAACGCAGGCAAACCGTCGAGCAGGTGCGCTGGGACCTGGCACTGCGCTACAAGCTGATCGAGACCGTCGCCTGGTGGGAAGGCCGCCTGACCACCGGCCACCTGATGCAGAGTTTCGGAATCAGCCGGCAGCAGGCATCCAAGGACATCAATACCTACATCACCGAGCATGCCCCAAAGAACCTGGTGTACGACAAACAGCTCAAGGGTTATGTACCCAGCAATCAGTTCATACCCAAGTTCATCGAGGACAGCGCAAGCGCCTACCTGCAACTGCTGTATCAGAACGGTGAACGCGCTCCGCACATTGACGGCCTGGCACTGGCCTACGCCCACACCAAGGTGCTCGAAGTACCGGACCGGCCCATTCGGCCAGAAGTTCTGCGCCCCCTGCTCAAGGCCTGCCGTGAAGGCCTGCGCCTGGAAACCGAGTACGTTTCACTCAACACGCCGAACGTCGAAATTCGCCTCATCGCCCCGCACACACTGGTCTACACCGGCATGCGCTGGCATGTGCGGGCGTACTGTGAAAAGAACCGTCAGTACCGCGACTTCGTACTCAGCCGTTTGCGCGGGCAGCCGGGCCTGCTGGATGAGTCGCCCAACCCCCGGGCACAGGATGAAGACTGGAATGCCGAAATTCCGGTGATCTTCAAGCCCGACGAGCGTTTGAACGAGGCGCAGAAGGCAATCATCGAAGCCGACTTCGGCATGATTGACGGGCGACTGGTGGTGCCGAGCCGCAGGGCTCTGGTGAAGTATGTGCTGCAGCGCCATCAGATCGACCCGCGCAACGTGGCGACCAGCCCTGAAGCGCAACAGGTGGTGGTCTCCAACCTTAAGCAACTGAGGCCCTGGCTGATGCATGATTGAGGCAGTTGCGCCAGGCCATCAATCGTACAACAGGCGCTCGGCCAGCATCTGCGCCACTCTGGCCGGGGAGCGCTTTTCCGCCTGGGCATGGCCGAACACCTCGGTCAACCGCGTCGGTATCCGCGCCAGATGCGCAGTGATGGTACCCAGGTCGCCTCCGTGATGCTTCAGCGCCACGTAGATCAGGCCACCGGCATTGATCACGTAGTCAGGGGCATACAGAATGCCGCGCGACTCCAGCTGATCCGCCACCTGCAAGGTGGTCAGCTGATTGTTGGCCGCCCCCGCCACCGCTGCGCAACGCAGCTGCATCACCGTCTGGCCATTGAGCACCGGCCCCACGCCACAGGGCGCGAAGATATCGCAAGGGGTGCTGATCAGGGCATCATTGGTCACCGGGTGAGCATTGAACTGCTCCACCGCCAAGCGTACGCGGCCAGGGTCCAGATCGCTGACCAGCAACTCCGCCCCCGCCGCATGCAGCTGCTCGGCCAAGGCATAACCCACATTGCCCAGCCCCTGCACAGCGACCCGCAGGCCTTCGAGGTTGCTGCTGCCCAGGCGTGCCTGCGAGGTGGCGCGTATGCCGGCGAACACGCCCATGGCGGCATGCGGTGACGGGTCCCCAGAGGCCGTGGTGCTGGTGACATGCGGTGTGCTCTGGGCGATGCAGTCCATGTCCAGGGTCGAGGTACCGCTGTCCACGGCAATGATGAACCGCCCTTGCAAGGTATCGATGAAGCGGCCGAACGCCTCGAACAGTGCCGCGCGGTTTTCCACATGCGGGTTGCGCATGATCACCGCCTTGCCGCCACCCAACGGCAGGCCCGCCAGCGCTGCCTTGTAACTCATGCCCTGGGCCAGGCGAATGGCGTCGGTCATGGCGCTCTCGTCATCGGCATAGGGCAGGTAGCGACACCCCCCCACTGCAGGGCCCAATTTTTCGCTGTGAATCGCCACTACGGCCTTGAGGCCAGTGGGCGGGTCAATGAACAGGTGCAGCGACTGGGTACGGGTGCTTTGCATCAGCGCGAACATCGACGGGCTCCCCAACGAGGTGCTCCTACCAGTATAGGCATGCGCCAAGGTACGGCGCCGCCGGCGGACCACTGGACGAATCCACGCCCCGCAGCTAATACTCAAGCGTGTGTGGAGAGCCCTCATGAAGCCACGTCAAGCCTGCCTGGCCTGCCTGGAGCGCGAGCCGGTCGCCCTGCTGGAAGCTGCGTTGTGGATTGCCGCCGAGCATGATCGAAAGGTCGAGCCTGCGGCCAGCCTTGCCACGTTGCAAAACCTGCAAGGGCAGATCAGTGCCTGCCTGCCCATGCTGCCATTATCCGAACTGGCCCAGCCGCTGCTGCGACAGCTCAATGCACTGGGTTTCCAGCAGGACGAACTCCACCCGCTGCGGCCGCATGCGGCGTTGCTGGACAAGGTACTGCAGCGCCGACGCGGCCAGCCCCTGGCGTTGGCGATCCTCGCTCTGGAACTGGCCCGGCGCCTGTCCATACCCCTGGAAGGCGTGGCATTCCCTGGGCACTTCCTGCTGCGTGTACCCGGTGCCGACCACCTGCTCGACCCTTGTGGGGGCCGGCGCCTGTACCCCAAGGATTGCCGCGAGCTGCTGGCGCGCCAGTTTGGCCCGCATGTGCCGCTGACTGCCGAACACCTGCGCAGCGCCAGTGCCATGCAGATACTGCAGCGTCTTTCGCGCAACCTGCGCCAGTTGCATATGAGCAACGACAACCACTTGGCTGCACTGATCGACGCCGAACGGGTCATGCAACTGGGCCCGGCCCAAGTCAGTGACTACATGACCCGGGCAACGCTGTATCAGCACCTGGACTGCCCGCAGGCCGAACGTTTCGACCTGGAACACGCCCTGCTGCTGACCGACGACCCGGTTCAGCGTCTCAAGCTGTCCGAACGTATCGGCAAGCTACCGGCAGTGAACCGTTCGATTCACTGAGCCGGCGTGTCCACCTGGCAGGACGGGTGCGCCTTGGCGAACGCCGGGTGCCCCTTGGCCAGTGCAGCGACCCGGGCTATGCGGGGGTAGCCGCTGAGGTCGATGTTGAAGCGCTCGGCCGCATACAGCTGCGCAATCAGGTAGACATCCGCCAGCCCCGGCTCGTCGCCAAAGCAGTAACCGTGATCGCCAATCAACTGCTCCACGGCGGCCAGCCCCTGGCCGATCCAGTGTGCGATCCACTGATTGACCTGAGCTTCATCGTGCCCCAGCTGGCGCAGCTGGTTAAGCACGCTGACATTGTGCAATGGATGCACATCGCAACCGATGATCGCCGCCACACCACGCACCCTGGCACGCATTGCAGCAGCGTCCGGCAACAGTGCCGGCTGTGGATAAACCTCTTCCAGGTATTCGATGATCGCGGGTGACTGCACCAGCAATTCACCCTCATCGGTGCGCAAGGCCGGAACCCGGCCTTGCGGGTTCACCGCGACATAGGCATCAGCGCGCTGGTCACCCTTGAGCAGGTTGACCGGCAGGGCCTGGTATTCCAGGCCCTTCAGCGCCAGGGCAATGCGCACCCGATACGAAGAGGTGGAACGGTAATAGGTGTACAGCTCCATGGCCTGCTCCCTCAGTTGGCCGCGATGACCGTGCCACGGCATTCGCCGAAGCCGATGCTGGCCACGCCATCGCGCTTGCAGCGAGCGCGCAGGATGATCTCGTCACCGTCTTCGAGGAACTTGCGGCTTTCGCCACTGGCCAGCTCCACCGGCTGCTTGCCGCCTACGGTGGTCTCCAGCAGGCTGCCGTACGAATCGGGTGAGGCACCGGACAGCGTGCCGGAACCAAACAGGTCGCCAGGCTGCAGCTGGCAGCCGTTGACGCTGTGGTGGGCGATCAGCTGGGCGACGGTCCAGTACATGTTCAGGGTGTTGCTCAACGCCAGACGCTGGGCCGGCATGCCCTGCTCGCGCATGCGCTCGGTGAGCAGCAGCACTTCCAGCTCGATATCGAAGGCGCCATTGGCCTGGTCACGCTCGTCGAGCAGGTAAGGCAGCGGCTGCGGGTCACCCTGCGGCCGGGCCGGCTGGGCACAGCGGAACGGCTCCAGGGCCTCGGCAGTGACTACCCAAGGCGAAAGCGTAGTGATGAAGCTCTTCGACAGGAACGGGCCCAGTGGCTGGTATTCCCAGGCCTGTATATCCCGCGCCGACCAATCGTTGAGCAGGCACAGGCCGGCAAGGTGCTGGTCAGCTTCGGCAATCGGGATGGCCTGGCCGATGTCGTTGCCTTGGCCGATCCAGATGCCCAACTCCAGTTCGTAGTCCAGCCGCGCGCAGGGACCGAAGCTCGGTTCGGTGTGGCCGGGCGGCAGGGTCTGGCCTTTCGGGCGACGCACCTCGGCCCCCGAGGGACGCAAGGTCGAGGCGCGGCCGTGGTAGCCGATCGGTACGTATTTGTAGTTGGGCAGCAGCGGATTGTCGGGGCGGAACAGCTTGCCGACGTTGGTAGCGTGCTGGATGCCGACGTAGAAATCGGTGTAGTCACCGACCTTGGCCGGCAGGTGCAACTGGCACTCACTGGCTGGATACAGCGCAGCCTTGAGCTCAGCCTGGTGTTCGCTGTGTTCGCCCAGCAGTACCAGCAGACGCTCACGCAGCGCCACCCGGGCAGCACGCCCCAGGGCGAAGAACGCGTTCAGCGCACCACCGCGGGTGGCTTCCACCGCTGCCTTGGCCTGGCCAGCGAACAGGCCCGCGGCCAACACGGCCTCCAGGTCAAGGATGGCATCGCCGATGGCGACGCCACAGCGCAGTGCTTCACCCGGGCGGCTGAAAATGCCCAGCGGCAGGTTCTGCAGCGGGAAGTCGCTGTGCCCGTTGGCGTGCTCGACCCAGCTACGGGCAATGGCGGTCTGGTTCATGGGTTATCTCCGGTTCGGGTTGAAGGTGCTCGGCAAGGTGGCCCAGCAACTATCGTAGTCGGCCTGCAATTGCGGGCTGTCGAGTGCCTGCACGCTCGGGCGCAGCACCTGGCTGGTCTCGAACATGAAAGCCATGGTGTTGTCGATCTTGTGCGGAGCCAGCTCGGCAGCGATGGCCTTTTCGCAGGTTTCGGCATCCGGGCCGTGGGCGCTCATCACCCCATGCAACGAGGCACCGCCTGGCAGGAAACCTTCGGCCTTGGCGTCGTAGGCGCCGTTGATCAGGCCCATGAACTCATTCATCAGGTTGCGGTGGAACCACGGTGGACGGAAGGTGTTCTCGGCCACCATCCAGCGCGGCGGGAAGATCACGAAGTCCATGTTGGCCATGCCATGCACGCTGGTCGGCGAAGTCAGCACGGTGAAGATCGACGGGTCAGGGTGATCGAAACTGACCGTGCCAAGGGTGTTGAAACGGCGCAGGTCATACTTGTAGGGCACGTTGCTGCCGTGCCAGGCGACCACGTCCAGCGGCGAGTGCTGCAGCTGGCAGGCCCAATGCTCACCGAGGAACTTCTGCACCAGTTGCACCGGGCCGTTCAGTTCTTCGTAGTGCGCCACCGGGGTGAGGAAATCACGCGGGTTGGCCAGACCGTTGCTACCGATAGGGCCCAGGTCGGGCAGGCGCAGCGGCGCGCCATGGTTTTCGGCGATGTAGCCGCGGGCCTGGCCATCGGGCAATTCGACACGGAACTTCATGCCCCGCGGGATCACGGCGATTTCCTGAGGCTCGACATCCATGACGCCCAGTTCGGTCGCGATACGCAGGCGGCCCTGTTCCGGCACCAGCAGCAGTTCGCCGTCGGCATTGAAAAACACCCGTTCCATGGAGCGGTTGGCGCGATAGATGTAGATGCTGACCCCTGCCGGCTTGTCGGCGGCCGAATTGGCCACCATCGGCAGCCAGCCTTCGATGAAATCGGTTGGCTCGCCGGGGATGGGCTGCGGATTCCAGCGCAGGCGGTTGGGCGTGACCGCGCCCAGCGGGCCGCTCAATGGCTGGCGCTGCAGGCGCTCGAAACGCGGGTGCAAGGCCGACGGGCGGATGCGATACAACCAGGTACGGCGCAGCTCGCTACGGGCCATGGTGAACGCCGTGCCCGACAGCAGTTCGGCGTACAAACCGTAGGGGGCCTTCTGCGGCGAGTTTTGCCCGACCGGCAGGGCGCCTGGCAGGGCTTCGCTGGCGAATTCGTTGCCGAAACCGCTCAGGTACTGAAGATCGGGGGACGTGTCGCGGTTCATCGAAGCCTCCGGATATTGTTTTTGTCGTAATCAGATTACGAATAACGTAATTTGCTCCCCGTCAGGCGTCAAGCTATAAAGGCGCGACGCGAAAAATCCGGAAGCTTCCTACCCATGGCCAAAGCCAGCACCCCCGCCGACAACGGCAAGCAGAAAGTCCGCTCGGCGGAAGTCGGCACCGACATCCTCAAGGCCCTCGCTGAACTGTCGCCGTCTACCTCGCTGTCGCGCCTGGCCGAGCACGTGCAGATGCCGGCGAGCAAGGTGCACCGCTACCTGCAGGCGCTGATCGCCAGTGGTTTCGCCGAGCAGGATGCCGCCACCAACCACTATGGCTTGGGGCGTGAGGCTTTGCGCGTGGGGCTGGCGGCGCTGGGCAGCATTGATGTGCTGAAAGTGGCAGCACTGCCACTGTCGCAATTGCGCGACGAGCTGAACGAGAGTTGCTTCCTCGCCGTGTGGGGCAATCAGGGCGCCACCGTGGTCAGCATCGAGCCCGCCGTGCGCGCAGTCACGGTGGTGACCCAGATCGGTTCGGTGCTGCCGCTGCTCAGTTCCTCCACCGGCCTGGTGTTTGCAGCCCATCTGCCCGAGCGTGAGACCGTCGAGCTGCGTGACCGCGAGCTGGCCGTGCTGCAGCAGCGCGCCAGCGACTACGAAGGCTTGCTGGCAGGCATCCGCCAACGAGGCCTGCACCATGTGCACGGCCTTCTGATGCCCGGTGTGGATGCGTTATCTGCCCCGGTATTCAACGCCATGGGGCAGATCGCGGCGGTGATGACCGTGGTCGGCCCGACCTCGATCTTCCACGCTGATGAACACGGACCAGCCGCACAGCGCCTGCTGGCAGCGGCGCGGGATACCAGCTGGCGCATGGGCTACTCGCCAGCGGCGTGACTTGCCCGCCCGGCACTATTGCCCGAAACGTAAAGGTGAATGTCACAAGCGGCTATTTTTCCCACCGGATCAAGCGCTTATTCTTACCTCACTGGCCGGCATGAAGGGCTCTCCCCCCCGCCTTTCAGGCCCGCGAGGTTCACCGACGTTGATTTTGAAGCTCCTTGATCTAACGTCTCGATTGGCCGCTGCGTCTTGCAGCGGCCTTTTTTATTTCTGCAGGTTGGCCATCATCTGTTGCAACGCCTGCAGGTTGTCCTGCGGGTGCACTGCCCCTTCGAAGTCACCAATCTGCGCCCAGTGTTGCGCGACTTGCTCCGGGGTGAACCCCTGCTCGGGATTGAAACCGACCCCAAGGCTACGCTCCCAGCGCACCTTGCCCACCCAGCCACCGCCCACCTCGAACAATTCGCCGCTGTCCTGGCACTGCTCACTGCTCAGGTAGACCACCAAAGGGCTGATCAACTCGGGCCTGAGCCGCTCGAACACCTGTGGGGGTATCAGCCCTTCGGTCATGCGCGTGCCGCCGGTCGGGGCGATGGCATTGACCAGCACGCCATGCTTGCGCCCTTCGATGGCCAGGGTGCGGGTCAAACCATACAGCCCCAGTTTGGCCATGCCGTAGTTGGCCTGGCCGAAGTTGCCGTAGATGCCCGAGGTTGAAGCAGTGAAGATGACCCGCCCCCAGTTCTGCTCACGCAGGTGTGGCCAGGCAGCCCGGGTGACCTTGTAGGCGCCTTCGACGTGGACCTTGTAGACCAGATCCCAATCGCTGTCGTCCATTTTGTGGAAGGCCTTGTCGCGCAGGATGCCGGCGTTGTTCACCAGCACATCGACCCTGCCGAAACTGTCCAGCGCTTGTTCGACGATGCGCGCACCGTCGCCCACCGAATCATGGTTGGCCACCGCAGTGCCCCCGGCAGCGCGGATTTCGGCCACGACCTTGTCGGCGGCCGACGCATTGGCACCTTCTCCATGGGTCGAGCCGCCCAGGTCATTGACCACGACCCTGGCACCCCGTGCGGCAAACAGCAAGGCATGGGCACGGCCCAGGCCGCCACCGGCTCCGGTGACGATCACTACACGGTCTTGCAGACATACCGGCTCGCTCATGCTCAAGGCTCCAGGTCAGGTTGAATGCATCGATTGTCCGCCCGCCCAGGCAAGCGGACAATCAAGCTCACCCTGGCTGAATGCCGGGCGATAACGGCAGGCGATGATCGCGGGCTCAGGACCAGGCGACTTTCTGCGGTAGATAACTCAGCAGCTGTTCGCGAAAGGCCAGGTAATGGCGCAATACCTGCACCGGCGCTTCGGTGTGCGGGTAGTGGCCGATGCCTTGCAGTTGCACGATATCGGGGTCAGGCACCAGCTGCCGATAGCGCTCGACCATCTGCGCACCAGACAACGGGTCGGCAATGCCGTTTATGAACCGCAGCGGCACACCACTGCGCTGCAAAGCCCCGACCCAGCGCTCGCGGTGCTGCCTTCGCTCAGGCTGGTAGCCCACCAGCTTGTGGAGGATGCGCGTACCGTTATGGCTGGCGATCAGGCTCCAGCAATCGTCCAGCGCACTTTCACTGGGGTGGGTGCACGGGCCGTAGATCTGGGTGACGTTGCGCACCAGATCGTCGCGCCCGAACGAACGCCCCACCAGCCAGCCCAGGCGGCTGAGCAGCAGCTTCTGGACTCTAGGGATCTGACAGCTTTCCGGGAACAGCCCACTGTTGAGGAACACGCAGCTGGCGATATCGGCACGCTGTTCGTGGTGGCGCGACAGCAGTTCCTGAGCGACGCTGCCACCGTAGTCATGCGCCAGCAGATGAATCGGCTGGTGAATATCCAGATGGCTCAGCAGCGCCTGCTGCAGGTCTGCTTGCTCGATCAGGCTGTAGCGGTGGTTGAGCGGCTTGGCAGAATCGCCGAAGCCGAGCATGTCGCAGGCAACCACCCGGAAGCGCTGGGTCAGCGGAGCCCACAGGTAATGCCAATCCCAACTTGCGGTGGGAAATCCGTGCAAAAGAAGCAGGGGCTCTCCTTGCCCTGCGGTCCAGTAGCGGATGCTCTGGCCCCGGAACGAAAAATCCTGCCCCCGGGTACGCCAGACGCGCAATGGAATCTCGGCCATAGGCATCAGAATTGTCCCGGTGGAGGGGTGATGACGGAATAGGGCAAGGCTGCGGTCATTGCATTCACCTCGGCACTTTCATGTGCTCTCTATATCGAGGCCGAGTGTAATCACCGGTCCATCAGGTGAAAATTGCGTTGACAGCCAGCTTGATGACCGAGCGAGTCAGTGGCACGTACGGTCATAGCAGCATCGCCAGCAATGGCGCGGCGAACAGGTTGAGCAGGCCGGTGAGGACCATGACCAGGCCGGCCACCGAACCCTCTTCACAGCCCACCTCCCGAGCCCGGCTGACCCCCGCACCATGCGCGCCCACACCGAACAGCGCGCCACGCGCCAGCGGTGTACGCAATGGCAGCCAGCGCAGCAGCAGGCCGCCGAACATGGCACCGAGCACGCCGGTGAACATCACGAATACCGCCGTCAGCTCTGGCACGCCACCCAGGTCATGGGCCAGCGGCATGGCGAATGGCGTGGTGATTGAACGCGGCACCAGCGACAGGCTGATCGCGTCATCCAGCGCCAGCAGGTGCGCCAGGCTCCAGGAACTGGCGATCGACGCCGCGCTGCCGGCCACCATACCCATCAGCAGCGCAGGCCAATGCCGCGCCAGCATCGCCCGCTGTTGCCAGATCGGCACGGCGAAGGCCACGGTCACCGGGCCCAGCACACTCATCAGCCAATGGGTGTTGCGCGAATACTCGGCGTAGGCCGTGTGCAGTGGCACAGCCACCGCCAACAGCAATGCCGGGACCAGAATCAGGGGCGACATCAGGTAGCGCCCGGTGCGCCGATAAAGCCAGCGGCTGGCCAGGTAGGCGGCCAAGGTCAGCGCCAGCCAGAACAGCGGCATGGGTTCAAGGCTCACGGCGCAGCCTCCAGCGGCAGACCACTTCCACGGTGACGGCAGTCACCACCATGACCATCAGGGTGCTCACGGCGATGACCAGCAGAATACGCCAACCTTCGCTGCGCACCAGGCTGCCGTAATCGAGCAGGCTCATCAGTGCCGGGATGAAAAACAGCAGCATTTCCGCCATCAGCCAGCCAGCGCCCATCTGCAAGGTGGCCGGCTTGAGCACACCAAAGGCGAACAGCAGCAACAGCAGGCCAAGGCCCATCACCCCGCCCGGGATCGGCCAACTCAGCCAGGCGGCCAGTTGGCCACCGAACAGGAACAAGGCAAGCAGGACCGCCAGCTCGGCGAGCAGGCGCAGCGTTTTCTTCAGTAATGCGGGTTTCATGGGCGGGCATTCCTCGACAGGCCCTCATTTTAAGATTCGTCTGCCTAGGCCAAAAGCGAATTGTTAGACTGGCAGCCATTCCACAATGGAATCGCGACCATGGAATTCAAACAGCTACGCAGCTTCATCGAAGTCATCCATCGCGGCGGTTTTACCCAAGCCGCGCAGACCCTGCACATCAGCCAGTCAGCCGTGAGCAAGCAAGTCGCCCAGCTGGAGCAAGATGTGGGCCAGCCGCTGCTTGAGCGCCAAGCCTCGCAGCTGCATCTGACGGCAGCCGGGCGCATCGTGCTAGAGCGCGGCGAAGCGCTGCTGCGCCAGCGTCAGGAGCTGCTCAGCGAGCTGGACGACCTCAGCCACATGGCGCGTGGCGAGTTGCGCCTGGGCTTGCCGATGCTGGGCAGCGATACCTTGTTCGCCGGGTTGTTCGCCGAATACCGCAGGCGCCATCCGAACATCGCCATCCAGCTACTTGAGGGCGGCAGCCGTAGCGTCGAACAGGCCGTCAAGAGTGGCGAGCTGGAGCTGGGCGGCAGTCTCACCCCGAGCGACCCGGCGTTCGAATACCAGCCGTTCTGCAATGAACCGTTGGATGCCCTGCTGCCGGCCGGGCATGGGCTTGCCGGGCTGGGCTCGCTGAGCTTGAAGCAGTTGGCGGATACGCCGTTTCTGCTGTACCAACGCAGCTTCGTGCTCAACGACCGCTTGCTCAAGGCTTGTCAGCAGCAAGGCTTCACCCCGAAGGAAGGTGGCCGCAGCGGCCAGGCGGATTTCCTCGTGGCGCTGGTCGCGGCCGGCCAGGGCGTGGTGCTGCTGCCCCGTGTGGTGGCAAAAGCGCTGGAGCGCCCCGGGGTGGTGCGCTTGCCGCTCGAGGCGCCGACCGATCTACGCTGGGATATCGCCTTCATCTGGCGGCGTGGCGCCTACCTGTCGCGTGCAGCACAGGCCTGGCTCACATTGCTGCGGGAGGAAACGCCTCAGGCTTTCAGTGCTTGAACAAGCGCTGCCAGCCAAGGCTCGGCATCAGTTTCTGGGGTCACGGTCTCGCTGGCATCGAGCTTCAGCATCGGCAGCACTTCCCGTACCCCCAGTTCGGCGAACAGCTCACGCATCTGCTCGCCACCGCCGCAATAGGTATCGCCATAGCTCGAATCGCCCAGCGCAATCACCGCGCCCGGCAGCCCACGCCAGGCCGCAGGCAGAGTGTCGCGAATGCTGCTGAACAGCGGCATCAGGTTATCTGGCAGTTCTCCCATGCCGGTGGTCGAAGTCACCGCGAGCAACGCCTGAGGGCCAAAGCCTTCAAGATCCTGCTGGGTAGCACGGGCAGCATGCCAGGCGTCAAGGCCAGCAGCCTTGAGCAACGACTCGGCATGGCGGGCGACTTCTTCGGCGGTGCCGTACACCGAACCGGAAATAATGGCGACTTTCATCAGGAAGAGGATTCCGAAACTGAGTTAAAACGTAGGATACTAGCATTCGGCGCTGGCAAAAGGCCGCCTCTACCCCAGTCCCCTTCATTGCCCCAATGGTCCGGACATGATCAACGCGCAGCTGCTGCAATCGATGGTCGACGCATCCAACGACGGGATCGTGGTCGCCGAACAGGAAGGCGACGACACCATCCTGATCTACGTGAATGCGGCCTTCGAACGCCTGACCGGCTACAGCCGGGATGAAATCCTCTATCAGGATTGCCGCTTCCTGCAGGCCGATGACCGCGATCAACTGGGCCGCGCACGCATCCGCAAGGCCTTGGCCGAAGGCCGCCCCTGCCGTGAAATACTGCGCAACTACCGCAAGGATGGCAGTGCATTCTGGAACGAGTTGTCGATCACCCCAGTGAGGCACGCTGGCGACCAGCGCACCTATTTCATCGGTATCCAGAAGGACGTCAGCCGGCAAGTCGAACTCGAGCGCGAACTGGCCGAAATGCACGCTCGTCGGAATGCCGACGAACGCGCCTGAACCAAGCGCTGTGAACACGGTCAATTCCCGTTGAAGAAATCGTCATCATCGAGTTCGATCATGCAAGCAGAAGCGCTCCTGACCCAGGACGAACTGGACTTCATCCAGGACATGCAGCATTCCCCGCAATTGAACCTGGCCGACTCTATGTCGAGCCTGCTGGTCAATGGCGACCGCCACATCCAGTCACTGCTCGCCCGCTTGGTGGCCAATGAGCAGGTGACCCTGCAGGCGCAGTTCAACAACCAGCAGATCAGCTTCCCGCTGCAACTGGTGGAAGACGAGTTCCATGCCGTTCACTTGCAGATCGGCTCACCGGAAATCTACGAAGACGACGGCCCCACGCTGCGCCCCTGGCGCCTGACGATGGATCAGCCCAGCGCCCTGCTGGATGCCCAGGGCAATGCCAGTGGCCTGCTGGTCAGGGACATTTCGTTCAAGGGTGCGTTGCTCGAGGTGCGTGGCCCGGCCAAAGCCCCCTCGCGTTTCGATCTGCATTTTGCCCCGGATGGCATCAGCCCGATCAGCCTGCATGGCAGGCTGCGCCGACGCATCGGCCCGGACCTGGCCGCCTACGACCTCAGCCGCAGCCCGGCTGAAGAAATCGACCGACTGCGTGAGTACATCCTGCAGGCCCATCGCCAGGCCCATCCGGAACTGCACGATCAGGTATCGAGCTGACCTGCCAGATACTGTTGCAAGCGGCGCCGCATCAGCTCACTTTCCGCACCGAGGCATGCAACCGGGCTGCCCGCCAGGCTGTCCTGAGCACTCTCGGACGCCTCACCGGCCAACAGCAATGGGCATTCCAGGCCTGCTGCCAGACGCCGCAGGCGCTTGCTCAATTCGACGGTCGGCGCGTGGTTGGCGAACAGCACCAGCGCATCCGGCCGCAAGCGCTCACAGACCAGCGGCAGTTCTTCCAGCGCCTGGCCGGGCATGAGCAGGCTCACGCCAATGTCCTCGCAGCCCAGCAGCAAGCCGGTCACCAGCAGTTCCAGTTCGTGACACAGCCCGGGAAGGGGAGCCAGCAGCACATGGCGCGCACGCCGCTGGCGGGAGAGCTGCAAACGGGAGAACACCCGGCCACGCAGGAACTGGTCGAGGAACAGCCACTCGCTGGCCTGGCCGAACGCCCCCTGCCCCGCGGCAAGATCATGCCAGACCGGCAAGAACACCTCGCTGAACACCTGGTCCAGAGCGATTGCCGCGAACACCTGATCGAACAGCAGATCCAGGCTTGACGCGTCGAAGCGATTCACCGCCTGGCGTATCTGAGCCTGCCACTGTGCCCTGCTGTCAGGCGATACCACGGCCTGGGCGACGGCCTGGCCGCGAGCGAGAATGCCGCCGACCTTGCTCACCGCCACGCCTCGTTCGAGCCAACCCAGGATGCTCCGGACCTGTTCGATATCCGCCTGGGAATACAGCCGGTGACCACTGTCGGTGCGTGTCGGCTGGATCAGCCCATAGCGGCGCTCCCAGGCACGCAGGGTCACGGCGTTGACGCCGGTCAGGCGGGAAACCTCACGGATGGGGAACAGGTCCTGGTGTTGCAGGCCTGCCTCGATAGCCGAGCTACGTCCCTGTTTGTTCATCTGCACGGGAGTGACCTGTGTGCGGAAGTTGAACGGCCATTCTACTACGACATCAGGTGCTGCAAGCCAGCAACCGTTTGCGATCAATCGCCAAGGCAGCCTGTCACCACGATGCCGCCGCGTGCCCGATTCTTGCATGGAAGTTGACGTCGCCCACCACCCCGGGCCACGCAGTCAGGGGCCGGCTACCCGCCAGCCCCGTCGCCAGGAGATACACGATGTCTACCCCACCCGTCACCCTGATGGTGTCGCGCCGCGCCGCCCATGGCCGCTACCAGGACCTGCTGGCCTGGCTGCACGAAGGCGAGCAGCTGGCCACCGACTTCCCCGGCTACCTCGGCTCGGGCATCCTCGCACCGCCCCGCGACAGCGACGAATTCCAGATCATATTCCGCTTCAGCGACGAGCCCACCCTGCACGCCTGGGAGCATTCCGCCTCGCGCCGGGCCTGGCTCGCCCGGGGCAACGGCCTGTTCGAACGCCCCAAAGAGAGGCGCGTCAGCGGCATTGACGACTGGTTTGGCGCCAATATGGTGCAGAAACCACCGCGCTGGAAGCAGGCCGTGGCCATCTGGCTGGCCTTCTTCCCGGTCTCGCTGCTGTTCAATGTGCTCTTCGGGCATTGGCTCGCGACGCTCGAACTGGTGCCCCGGGTGATGCTCAGCACGCTGGCCCTGACGCCGGTCATGGTCTACCTCTTCATTCCTCTGTCCACCCGTTTGCTGGCCAGCTGGCTGCATGCTGCACCGGCAAGTGGCTCGGCGTTGCGCAGCCATTGAGGCAAGCCGTACAAGAGGAAAATTCTTGAGGTATGCTGGGCGGCAACGACAGGACAGACAAGTTGACCGCCCGCACATGAACAGCCCTATTCTCGTCACCGGCGCCAGCCAGCGCGTCGGGCTGGCCCTGGCCCTCGAGCTGGCTCAAGCCGGCCATACGGTGGTCAGTGCCAGCCGCAGCCTCCAGGCGCAGTCCGCGCACCCGAACATCGTGCAGTTCCAGGCCGACCTCTGCGTCAGAGCCGACCGTGAAGCGTTGATCGACCACCTGCAGCGCAACTATGACGGCCTGCGTGCAATCATTCACAACGCCTCGCTGTGGCTCGACGATGGCCTCGACAACCTCGAGACCATGTTCCACCTGCACGTCGAAGCGCCTTACCACCTCAACCTGGCGCTCGGCGAGTTGCTGAACAAGGTCGACAGGGCCGATATCATCCACATCTGCGACGAAACCTCCTCACGCGGCAGCAAAGGCCACATCGGCTACGCCGCGACCAAGGCCGCGCTGCAGAACATGGTGTTGTCGTTTGCCGAAAAATACGCGCCCAAGGTGCACGTCAACGGTATCTTGCCGGGCCTGCTGATCCTCAAGGAAGGCGGTGACGAGGCCTACCGCCAGCAGACCCTGAAAAAGGCCCTGCTGGAATTCGAACCCGGCGCCGGACCACTGATCGAGACAGTCAAATACCTGCTCGCCAGCCAGTACAGCACCGGCAGCCAAGTGGTCATCAACGGTGGCCGTCACCTGAAGAACCGCATGATCTGAGAGACTGACATGACTGAGCAACAACAGATCGAACTCGAAGCCGCCGCGTTCCGGCGCCTGGTCGAACACCTGCAAAAACGCACCGACGTACAGAACATCGACTTGATGAACCTTTCCGGCTTCTGCCGCAACTGCCTGTCCAAGTGGTACAAGGCCGCCGCTGACGAGCGCCAGGTCGAGATCAGCCTGGATGATGCCCGTGAAGCGGTGTACGGCATGCCCTACGCCGAGTGGAAAGCCCAATACCAGAAAGAAGCCAGCGCCGAGCAGCAAGCGGCGTTTGAACAAGGAAAACCTCGTGACTGACCTGAACACCCTGCGTAGCAGCCTGGCCAGCGGCCAACACGTCTTCGCCGATACCTTGGCGTTCATCGCCGGCAACTACAACTACCAACCCCAGGCCTTCAACAACGGTGGCGTGGAGAATGCTGCCGGGCAGAACGAAGGTTCGTGCAAAACCCTGGGCCTGGCCCTGCTGGAAGGCCTGAACGACCAGGAAGCGCTGCTGGCCTTCGGCGAGCACTACCGCGACGTGCTGGCCACGCCTGAGGGCAGTGACCATGGCAACATCCGTGCGCTGATCAAGCATGGCCTGGCTGGCGTGAAGTTCGCCGCGCAGCCACTTTCGCGCAAGGCTTGAGATTGCCGGGGCCGTTTGCGGCCCCAGCATTCAACGAATGACCGTCCCCGGCACTCCGTCGGCCAGCCCGCCCTCCTGCAACCATTGCAACGCTATCGGCCAGAGGCTCTCGCGAAACCGGTCATGGAAGAACGCGAAATGGCCAATCTCGGTGACCGAGATATCTACAGGTGCGATACGCAAATGCCGCCGCTGCGCAGGGGGCAGATACCCTAGCAAACGCTCGGTCGCCGCCACCGTGCCGAACGGATCGTCCGTCAGGCTGATGGCCAGGGTTGCGGCCTGCACCTGGGCGAAAGGCAGCATCGCCAGGCCGCGCCCGCTCGGGCGCTGTTCATAACGCGGAGTGCGCGTGGTCCAGTCATGCACGACACCGGCCGGGGTGTCCTCCAGCCACCCCAGGCGCTTGCCGGGGAAGTAACCGAAGGCATGGGTCAGCAACGGCATCACCACATGCCATTTGCCGAATAGCCGCCAGCGCTGGTCGGCCGCATAGTCGCGCCAGTAGGCAAACTGCGCGCCGACCATCACCACCCGTCGCACCTGCCCGGCCGACGGTGCCAGGCCCACCGCGCACCCCCCGAAACTGTGGCCCACCACGTCCACTGGCTGGCCGGGGAAATGCTCGGCGGCGTGCGCCAGCATGGCTTCGAAATCCAGCCTGCCCCAATCGCTCCACGAAGCCTGGAAGCCGCGCAGTGAGTGTGGGCGTGATTCGCCGATACCGCGATAGTCGTAGGTCAGCACGTCGCAGCCTTGGGCGAACAGGTAATCGGCAAAACGCGAGTAATAGCGGCAGCGCACCGAGGTGGCGGCGTTGATGATCACCAGCGGGCGCTGGGCATCTGCCTGGGCGTGGCGCCAGCAAAAGCCGCCGAGGCTGTAGCCGTCAGCAGTGGCCTGGCGAAAGGCAGTGGCGGGTTGGGTGAGGCTGCTCATGGCGCACTTCCTGTTGTTGTGCGCCAAAACTAGCAAAAAAATGGGGGCCTGTATCGGCCCCTATTTTTTACATCGACTTACAGCTCGATGCAGTCGAACTTCACATCGGTGGCCACGTCCTCGTCGTAGTTGACGTCAGCGCGCTCGAAGCCGAACAGGTTGAGGAACTGCTTCTTGTAACCGGCGTAGTCGGTCAGCTCGAACAGGTTCTCGGTGGTCACTTGTGGCCACATGGCCTTGCAGGCGTCCTGCACGTCGTCGCGCAGTTCCCAGTCGTCCAGGCGCAGGCGGGCTTTCTCGTCGACCTCGGCCGGGGCGCCATCGGCGCGGTACATGCGATCGCGGAACATGCGATCCAGCTGGTCCTGGGTGCCTTCGTGCACACCCTTTTCCTGCATGATCTTGAAGACCATCGACAGGTACAGCGGCATCACCGGGATGGCCGAGCTGGCCTGGGTGACCACCGACTTCAGCACGGCCACGTTGGCCCCGCCCTTCACTTCAGCGGCCAGCTTCTTATCCAGGCGCAGTGCGGTTTCGTCCAGGTCCTGCTTGGCCTGGCCCAGGGCACCGTGCCAGTAGATCGGCCAGGTGATTTCGGTGCCGATGTAGCTGAAGGCTACGGTACGCGCGCCTTCGGCCAGCACTTCAGCGCCGGCCAGGGCGTCGATCCACAGCTGCCAGTCCTGGCCGCCCATGACGGTCACGGTGTCGGCGATTTCCTGCTCGGTGGCCGGCTCGATGCTGGCCTCGATGATGGTGTCCTTGTTGGTATCGATGGCGGTCGACTTGTACGGCTGGCCGATCGGCTTCAATGCCGAGCGCACCAGTTCGCCGGTGTGCGGCAGCTTGCGCACGGGCGAAGCCAGCGAATAGATGACCAGGTCGACCTTGCCACCCATTTCGTTCTTGATCAGCTCAATGACCTTGGCACGGGCTTCATCGGAGAAGGCGTCGCCATTGATCGACTTGCTGTACAGGCCCTCGGCCTTGGCGAACTTGTCGAAGGCGGCGGCGTTGTACCAGCCGGCGGTACCGGCCTTGGTCTCGGTACCTGGCTTTTCGAAGAACACGCCCAGGGTGTCGGCCTTGAAACCGAAGGCCGCGGTGATGCGGGCTGCCAGGCCGTAGCCGCTGGAAGCGCCGATGACCAGGACCTTCTTCGGGCCATCCTCGCGCACGCCCAGCTTGCGGGTGGCTTCGATCTGGTCACGGACGTTGAGCTCGCAGCCCTTCGGGTGAGTCGTGGTGCAGATGAAACCGCGAACCTTAGGATGAATGATGGCCAATGTCTGTACCTCGTCAGTGTATGCCGGGGAATCGCCGCTGGGGCGATTCCGATTGATCAGAGGGTGAGACTACCCCCGCAGGTTATCCGACACATATTACGGGGTGTTTGAGGGGATTCAAACGCCGGTCATGCCTGCAACTCACCGCGTAGCCAACCCAGAAACTGCCGGGCCAGCGGATCGTCCTGGCTGTCCCGGTGCACCAGGCAGGCCCAGGCCGGCCCGCGCACCCGCTGCGCAGACAGCGCCTGCAGGCGCCCCTCGCCCACCGCCCGCTGCGCCAGCAACTGGCTGACCAGGGCAATGCCCAGCCCTTCGCTTGCGGCATCCAGCAACAACCCAGGGTCGGAGAAATTCAGCCCCTTGCCCTGCTGCCCCACATCCTCGCCGCCTTCCAGTTGCCAATGGCTCCAGTCCATTTCGCGCTCGCCATGCAGGGTGGTGCGCTGCTGCGCAGGGGTTTGCAGCAACACAGGGTTGCAGGCGGGATACAGCTGGTCGTGATGCAGCACGGTAAAGCTGCACTCGGCCTGGGCACTAAGGTCATCGCGAATGGCCAGGTCGATGGTTTCGCTGGCCATGTCCGGCACTTCGAAGCTGGTAAACAGCCACAGATCGACCTGCGGGCAACGCTGATGGAAATCGGCCAGGCGCGGCAACAGCCAGTGCCGGGCGAAGGCAGGGCTGGTGTTGACGACCAGTTGATTGGGCTTGCGGTACTGCTCCAGGCGGCGAATGCCCACGGCCAGGTGCTGCAACATGGACTGGGTGGTGCTGAGCAGATCATGCCCGGCATCGGTCAGGCTGACGCTGCGGCCACTGCGGTAGAACAGTGGCTGTTCCAGGTAGGCTTCCAGGCTGCGGATCTGCTGGCTGATCGCCGACTGGGTGAGGTTCAGGGCTTCGGCGGCCTTGTGGAAGCTGCCAAGCCGTGCGGCGGCTTCAAAGCCCCTGAGCGCATTGAGCGGTGGCCAGTGTTTGAGCATGATCGATAAGCCGTGCTAATCAGATATTGGCTAAATCTATCGTTTGTCGCCGTGCTTTCATAGCCATAGCATGGACCCCAACACCCGCGACGGCGGGCTTCGTTGATAAAAATCCTTAATAGATCGGAGTTCACTATGCATCTGTCCCTCGACAGCGGCTGGCGCATGCCTGCCGAATGGGCCCGCCACGCGGCGACCTGGATGGTCTGGCCACACAACCAGGCGCTATGGGAAAGCGGCTGGCGTGTCAGCCTGGCCGACGTGCAGCGCGACTATGCCCGGGTAGCGGCAGCCATCGCCCGCTTCGAGCCGGTGAAGATGGTCGTCGACCCTTCGGCCCTGCAAAGTGCCCGCACCCTGTGCGGTGCCAACATCGAACTGATCGAACTGGCGGTGGACGACAGCTGGTGCCGTGACAGCGGCCCGAGTTTCGTCTGCCACCCACAGCACGGCCTGGCCGGTCTGAGCTGGCGCTTCAATGCCTGGGGCGGCAAGTCCCGGCACGAACAGGACCGCAGCCTCGGCCGCCGCATCCTCGACCAACTGGGCCTGGACGGTTTCAGCACCTGCCTGTGCAACGAAGGCGGCGCGATTCATGTCGACGGTGAAGGCACGCTGATCACCACCGAATCGGTGCTGCTCAACCGCAACCGCAACCCGGGCATCGGCAAGGCTGAGTTCGAAGCCTGCTTCGCTCGCTACCTGGGCATCCGCAAGACCATCTGGCTGCCCGGCGACCCGCAGTACGCCACCGGCGACATGACCGACGGCCATGTCGATGGCGTGTGTGCCTTCGCCCGCCCAGGTGTGCTGCTGGTCGATGCCACCCACGATCATGGCTCGGTCTATGCCGGCGTGGTCCGCGAGAACCGCCGTGCCCTGGAACTCGCTACCGATGCACAGGGCCGCCATTTCGAACTGCTCGACCTTTATGAAGCCAGCGCCGCAGTCGACCAGGACGCTGAAGTGTTCTGCGCGTCCTACACCAACTTCTACATCGCCAACGGCGCGATCATCATGCCGGCCTACGGCATCGCCGCCGACCAGGACGCCGCCGAGCAACTCGCACACGCCTTCCCGGGCCGTGAAATCGTGCCGGTGCGCATCGATGCCATCGCCCACGGCGGCGGTGGTATCCACTGCATCACCCAACAGCAGCCAGAGGTGCAGCCATGAGCCTGCTGCGTATCGCCACCACCCAGATGCCCTGCAGCTGGAACCTGCCCGACAACCTCGACCGCGCCGAGCAACTGGTACGCCAGGCTGCCGCCGAGGGCGCCCAGGTGGTCCTGCTGCAAGAACTGTTCGCCACGCCCTACTTCTGCATCGAGCAGGACCACAAGCACCAGGCACTGGCCGAGCCCTACCCGAGCAGCCCGATCCTCCAGCGTTTCGCCGCCCTGGCCGGCGAGCTGGGTGTGGTGCTGCCACTGAGCTGGTATGAACGGGCCGGCAATGCCTTCTTCAACTCGCTGACCGTGGCCGATACCGACGGCCAACTGCTGGGTGTGTACCGCAAGACCCATATCCCCAACGCCATCGGCTACCAGGAGAAGGAGTACTTCAGCCCCGGCGACACCGGATTCAAGGTTTGGGACACCGCCTTCGGCCGCCTGGGCATCGGTATCTGCTGGGACCAGTGGTTCCCCGAAACGGCCCGCTGCCTGGCACTGATGGGCGCCGAAGTGCTGCTGTTCCCCACTGCCATCGGCTCCGAGCCCGGCTGCGCCGAGCTGGACTCACGCGACCACTGGCAGGTCGCCATGCGCGGCCATGCCGCCGCCAACCTGTTGCCCGTGGTGGCCGCCAACCGCGTCGGGGTGGAAGTGGCCGGTAGCGATGAATCACTGCGCATGCGTTTCTACGGCTCGTCGTTCATCTGTGACCACAAAGGCGCCATGCTCGCCGAAGCCGACCGCGACAGCAGCGGCATCTGGCTGCACGACCTGGACCTGGCACGCATGCGCGAAGACCGCCTGAGCTGGGGCATCTACCGCGACCGTCGCCCGGACATGTACGCGCCGCTGCTGACCCTGGACGGCAAGCACCCACACAGCCTGAGGGCCTGAGCATGAAACGCCACGTTTTCGCTGCACTGGCCCTGGCCATCTGCGCCAGCCAGGCCCAGGCCGACCAGCCCACCCTGCGCCTGTACAACTGGGCCGATTACTTCGCCGAGGACACCCTCAAGCAATTCACCGCAGAAACCGGTATCCAGGTGATCTACGACGTGATGGACGGCAGCGAGGTACTCGAAGCCAAGCTGATGTCCGGGCGCAGTGGCTACGACCTGGTATTCCCCGGCGATACCGTGGCTGAGCGCCTGATGCGTGCCGGCAGCCTGCAGCCGCTCGACCACAGCCGCCTGGAAGCCCTGGACGATATCGAGCCCGGCCTGCGCAAGCTGCATGCGCAGTACCCGAAAGCCAGCCAGGCGACGGTGCCCTACACCTGGGGCACCATCGGCCTGACCGCGAATGCCGAGAAAGTCCGCCAGCGCATGCCCAATGCGCCGCTGGACAACCTCGACCTGCTGTTCAAACCAGAGCTGGCCGCCAAGTTCGCCGATTGCGGCATCTCGATCATCGACTCGCCCGATGAAGTGCTGGCCGTGGTGCTCAATTACCTGGGCCGCGAACCGCGCAGCGCCAAGCGTGAAGACCTGGCCGCCGCCAGCGAACTGCTCAAGGCGGTGCGCCCGTACATCCGCAAGTTCCAGTCGCAGCCGGTGACCGAACTGGTCAATGAGAACCTGTGCCTGTCGCTGGGCTACAGCGGCGACGTGATCCAGGCCCAGCGCGCCGCCGACTCTGCCGGCAAGCACCTCGACTTCCAGTACCGCGTACCGCGCCAAGGCACCACGGTGTGGATGGACACCATGGCCATTCCAGCGGATGCCCAGCACCCGGAATACGCCTATCGTTTCATCAACTTCGTCATGCGCCCGACGAACATGGCCGCCATCAGCAACTTCACCGGCTACCCCACGGCCAGCGCCAAGGCACGCCAGGCGGTGGACCCGCGCATGCGCGACAACCCCGACATCTACCTCGACGAAGCTACCTACGCCCGGCTGATTCCGGGCCGGGATATTCAACAGGCCGACATGCGTGCACGCATGCGTGTGTGGACCCGCTTCAAGACTGCACAGGACTGACCCATGCCCAGCCGTAGAACCTTCCTGCAACTGTCACTGGCCGCGGGCCTGGGAGCCGGCCTCGGCCTGCCGCTGGGCCTTGCCCGCGCCGAGCAAGCCGGGCGCTGGTTCATGCCCGACGAGGGCGAGCCGCAGCAGCGTGCATTCATCGCCTTTGGTGCCCAGGATGCCATCTGGGAAGACTTCACCGCCGACGTGCAAGCCGCCCTGGGCCGCATCGCCCAGGCCATCGCCCGCTACCAGCCAGTGACCGTGTTCTGCCGCCCCAGCGAACGCGAACTGGCCGAGCGGCACTGCGCCAGCCACAACACCAGCTTTGTCGAATGCAACCTGGATGACATCTGGATGCGCGACATCGGCGCCAACTTCGTCGTTGACGACGACGGCGCCCTCGCTGCGGTGGACTTCAACTTCAATGGCTGGGGCAACAAGCAACGCCACCAGAACGACGCACAGCTGGCCAGGCGTGTGGCTACCCTGGCCAGCGCCCGTTACCAGCGTAGCGAACTGGTGGGCGAAGGCGGCGCCATCGAGGTGGACGGCCACGGCACCGGCATCATGACCGAGAGCAGTTGGATCAACGCCAACCGCAACCCAGGCTGGAGCAAGGCCGACGTCGAGGCCGAGCTCAAGGCGCGCCTGGGGTTGAGCACGGTGATCTGGCTGCCGGGTATCGCCGGGGAAGACATCACCGACGGGCATGTGGACTTCTATGCCCGCTTTGTGCGCCCTGGGGTGGTGATCGCCAACCTGGACAACGACCCGGACTCCTATGACCACGCGGTGACCCGCAAACATCTTGAGATCCTCAAGAGAGCCACCGATGCCGAAGGCAGGCGCTTGCAGGTGCATGTGGTATCGCCGCCCATGCGCGGGCGGCGCAACAGGTTCAGCCAGGGCAACAATGATTTTGCCGCGGGGTATATCAACTATTTCGTGATCAACGGCGCGATCATCGCTCCGCAGTTCGGCGATGTGCAGGCCGATGAGAAAGCCCGGGCGTTACTCGCCGTACTGTATCCAGGGCGGGATATCGTGCAGCTGGATATCGACGCGATTGCGGCGGGTGGCGGGGGGATTCATTGTGTGACCCATCAGTGTCCGGCTGTCTGATATTGACTGGCTGCGGGGGGCTGATTGTGGACATCAGCGCCTGTGAAATCGAGCGCCGCCCGCGCGGCGCATCGCGAATAAATCCGCTCCTACAGTTTGTTGCAACGTGCCTAACCTGTTACGCCATGGTCGCCTGCCTTGGCGTTCGATCTCGCAGGCACCAAACGCCTGTGACGAGCCCTGCCCTCATTGATTGGCTTTTCACATCAATCACAAAGAAAAACAAACTTAACAAATCAACCAAACCGGCCGATGCTGGCAGCACTACGCCCATTGCCCGGAGAACAACAACATGAACGACGTGGTCATCGTCGCCGCAACCCGTACCGCCATCGGCAGCTTCCAGGGTGCCCTGGCCACTGTGCCGGCCGTCGACCTCGGAGCTGCCGTGATCAAGCAGCTGCTGGAGCAGACTCGGCTGGACCCCGCCCAGGTCGACGAGGTGATCCTCGGCCAGGTGCTTACCGCCGGTGCCGGGCAGAACCCGGCGCGCCAGGCAGCGATCAAGGCCGGCCTGCCCTACAGCGTGCCGGCGCTGACCCTGAACAAGGTCTGCGGCTCGGGCCTCAAGGCACTGCACCTGGCCGCACAGGCAATCCGTTGCGGTGACGCCGAGGTGGTGATTGCCGGCGGCCAGGAGAACATGAGCCTGGCCCCGTACGTAATGCCATCGGCACGCACCGGCCAGCGCATGGGCCATGGCCAGCTGGTCGACAGCATGATCAGCGACGGCCTGTGGGATGCCTTCAACGACTACCACATGGGCATCACCGCCGAGAACCTGGTGGAGAAATATGGCCTGAGCCGTGAGCAGCAGGACGCCTTCGCCGCCGAGTCGCAACGCAAGGCCGTGGCGGCGATCGAAGCAGGCCGCTTCAAGGACGAAATCACGCCGATCGTGATGCCGCAGAAAAAGGGCGAGCCGAAGGTTTTCGACCGTGACGAACAACCCCGTCCGGACACCACTGCCGATTCGCTGGCCAAGCTGCGCCCGGCCTTCAAGAAGGACGGCAGCGTCACCGCCGGCAACGCCTCCAGCCTCAACGACGGCGCCGCCGCAGTGCTGCTGATGAGCGCCAGCAAGGCCCAGGCCCTGGGGCTGCCGGTATTGGCGAAGATTGCCAGTTATGCCAGCGCGGGCGTGGACCCGGCGATCATGGGCATCGGCCCGGTGTCGGCGACCCAGCGTTGCCTTGACAAGGCAGGCTGGCAGCTGGCCGACCTTGACCTGATCGAAGCCAACGAGGCGTTTGCCGCGCAGGCACTGGCGGTGGGCAAGGCGCTGGAGTGGGATGCGAGCAAGGTCAACGTCAACGGCGGGGCGATTGCCCTGGGGCATCCGATCGGTGCGTCCGGCTGCCGGGTGCTGGTGACCCTGCTGCATGAAATGATCAAGCGCGATGCCAGGAAAGGGCTGGCCACCTTGTGCATTGGTGGTGGCCAAGGGGTCGCACTGGCGATCGAGCGCTGATTCAGGATTGATTCAGGCCGCCCTTTCGCGGGCACGCCCCGCGAAAGGGCCGGAACTGATCCCTCAGGCATCAGGCTGTAGCGCGTAACTCGCGAGCAGCCGCCACCATGTTCACCAAGGCCGCCTCGGTCTCAGGCCAGCCACGGGTCTTCAACCCGCAGTCCGGGTTTACCCACAACCGCTCTGCGGGAATCCGCCGGGCCGCTTTGCGTAGCAACCTCACCATCTCTTCCCGGCTCGGCACGCGTGGCGAGTGGATGTCATAGACCCCTGGGCCAATCTCGTTCGGATAGTCGAAGCGCTCGAATGCTTCCAGCAGTTCCATATCCGAACGCGACGTCTCAATGGTGATCACATCGGCATCCATCGCGGCAATCGACTCGATCACGTCGTTGAACTCGCTGTAGCACATGTGCGTGTGGATCTGGGTTTCGTCTCGTACTCCCGAAGCGCACAGGCGGAAGGCCTCGGTCGCCCATTCGAGATAAGCCGGCCAGGCGCTGCGGCGCAGTGGCAGGCCTTCGCGGAAGGCGGCTTCGTCGATCTGCACGACCTTGATACCGGCAGCTTCCAGGTCGACCACTTCGTCGCGAATCGCCAGTGCCAGCTGGCGCGCCTGGACCTCACGGCTCACGTCCTCACGCGGGAACGACCACATCAGCATGGTCACCGGGCCAGTCAGCATGCCCTTCATGACTTTGCTGGTCAGGCCCTGGGCATAGCGGATCCAGCCCACGGTCATGGCTTTCGGGCGGCTCAGGTCACCATAGATCAGGGCCGGTTTCACGCACCGCGAACCGTAGCTCTGCACCCAGCCGAAACGGGTGAAGGCGTAGCCGTCTAGCTGTTCGGCAAAGTACTCGACCATGTCGTTGCGCTCGGCCTCGCCGTGCACCAGCACGTCCAGGCCGAGGTCCTCCTGGATCTGCACCGCGTGGCGAATCTCGCTCTGCATGGCCTCGATGTAGTCGGCTTCGCTCAGCTTGCCTTGCTTGAAGGCCTGGCGCGCCAGGCGAATGGCCGAGGTCTGCGGGAACGAGCCAATAGTGGTGGTTGGGAATGCAGGCAGATCAAGGCCGGCGCGCTGCCTGACAATACGCTGGTCGAACGCTGACTTGCGCTGGCTGTCGGCAGGCTGGATGGCCGCCAGGCGCTCCTGCACAGCCGACTTGTGAATACGCGGTGAAGCTGCCCGGCCAGCCTCGATGGCTTGGTTCTGCTGCAGGGCGGCTTCGACATCAGGGGCCTGCGGCAGGTTGATGGCCTTGGCCAGCAGCGCAACTTCCTGGCACTTCTGCACGGCGAACGCCAGCCAGCTCTTCAACTCGGTGTCGAGCTGGTCTTCACGGTCCAGGTCTACCGGGCTGTGCAGCAGCGAACAGGAAGGCGCTAGCCAAAGACGCTCACCCAGGCGGTCATGGGCCTGACGCAGGACGTCCAGTGCTTTTTCCAGATCGCAACGCCAGACATTGCGGCCGTTGACCACGCCCAGCGACAGCACCTTGTAGGCTGGCAGGCGATCAAGAATGGTCGGGAACTGCTCAGGGGCGCGCACCAGGTCGATGTGCAGGCCATCGACTGGCAGGTTGGCCGCCAGGCCGAGGTTGTCTTCAAGGCCACCGAAGTACGTGGCAACCAGTTTCTTCAGCGGTGCACGCTGGAGGATGTTGTAGACGCGCTCGTAGGCATTTTTCCAATCCTGTGGCAGATCGAGCGCCAGGATCGGCTCATCGATCTGCACCCATTCCACGCCTTGGCCAGCCAGGCGGTTGAGGATCTGGTCATACAATGGCAGCAGGCGGTCGAGCAGTTCGAGCTTGTCGAATGTGGCCCCTTTGGTCTTGCCCAGCCACAAGTAGGTCAGCGGGCCGATGACCACCGGTTTGACGACATGGCCCAATGCCTTGGCTTCTTCGACTTCCTCGAACAACTGCTCCCAGCTCAGGGTGAACTGCTGGTCGGCGGCAAACTCGGGGACCAGGTAGTGGTAGTTGGTGTCGAACCATTTGGTCATTTCCTGGGCGTGGACGCCGCAGCAGCTGTCGCTGACGCCACGGGCCATGGCGAACAGGGTCTGCAGGGTCGGCGCGGCGCCATCCTGGCCGCAAAAGCGCTCGGGGATCACGCCGAAGGTCAGCGAATGGGTCAGTACCTGGTCGTACCAGGCAAAGTCGCCAACCGGCAGTACGTCAATCCCGGCGTCCTTCTGCAACTGCCAGTGGGCAGCGCGCAGCTCACGGCCGACGGCACGCAGGCCAGCTTCGTCGAGCTCACCCTTCCAGAAGGCTTCCTGGGCCTTTTTCAGCTCGCGGTCGCGGCCGATGCGGGGAAACCCCAGGTTATGTGCCAGTGCCATGTCTTGTCCCTCAGAGTTCCGAAAATGAGTACCGAAATGAATGAGGGAATTTTCCGGTCAGCGGCTTCTTGAGACAAACTCATTAAATTTGAGACGAACTCAAGAATTACTCATGATGCCGACAAATTTGAATGTCTCGTTCAGAGCAGCACCCTACGCAGTCAGACATGAGCCCTACCGACAACCTGGCGCACAATGCCACCCTGAATACTCCAGGTGCCCTTGAGCCATGAGCCTGCTTAAAGCCGCGCTGCGCGAAAACCACTTCGTCTGCGTCATGGAATTCGTGCCCAAGCCCTCGGCGGAACGCTTCGCCGCGATGGAGACGATCATGGCCCGCGGGCAGTTGTGTGGCTGGCCGATGACCGTCGCCATCGGCGACCGCGTGGGCAGCCCGCTGGACATGTCACCGCTGGACGCCCTCGCCTCGTTCAACACCCCGCTCCCCGCCCTGCCGCACTTTTCGGGCAAGGACCGCGAGCGCCATCATCTGTTGGCTCAGCTGCAGCGCATGGACGCCGCTGGCCTCGATCAGTTGCTGTTACTCACGGGCGACCGCCTGCCCGGGCACCAACCCGGTGAACGCCCAGTGCGTTACCTGGAGTCGGTCGCGGCCTTGCTGATTGCACGCCAGGCTTGCCCGAACTGGCTGCTCGGGGCGGCACTGAACCCGTTCAAGTACCACGAGGAAGAAGGCGGCGCACAGTACTTCAAGGCGGAGAAAAAGCTCGCCGCCGGCGCCGACTTCCTCACCTTGCAACTGGGCTTCGATGCCAGCAAGCACCAGGAAGCCATGCACTGGATGCAGCGCCAGGCGGCGCCGAAACCAATGCTTGCCTGCCTCATGAGCCTGACCCACGGCCGCGCGGTCATGCTCGAACAGGTGGCGGGCGTGACCGTCACCGCCTCGATGCGCAACCTGCTCGAAGCCGAAAGCAAGGTGTCCAAGGCCTTTGCCTTGGCGCGCAGTGTCGATCGCCTGGCCTTGCAGATCATCGGTGTGAAGCTGATGGGCTATGCCGGCGTGCACCTGTCGGGCATTCACGAGCTCAAGCAGTTGTTGGCACTCGAGGCGCGCCTGGAACACTGGCAGGCCGAGATCCATTCATTGGAACACTGGGCACCGGCCTGGGCCGACAGCTGGCAGATGCCGGGCCTGCCCATCGTCGCGTTCCATCCGCCACGGGGCAATTGGCGCCAGGACGAGTCGATCGTCATCGCCTCAGCCAAGGAGAGAGCACGCTATCACCTGCTGCACGGCGTCCATTCGCTGCTGTTCAGCCGCGCCAACTGGCTCAGCAAGGCATTCGGTTGGGCCGTACGCCAGCCACTCTGGGCAAGCCCGCGTGGGGCAAGAGTGCTGCACGGACTTGAACGGGCGGTCAAACGCCCGCTGACAGGCTGCGACACCTGCGGCCGCTGCCGCCTGGAGGACACCCTCTACACCTGCCCGGAAACCTGCCCCAAGGGCCTGGCCAACGGCCCTTGCGGTGGCACGACGCTGAATCGCTGCGAATTTGGCGACCGCGAGTGCATCCACAGCGTCAAGTACCGCACCGCCAAGGCCGTGCGGCAAACCGCCGTGCTTACTGAGCGACTGATCCCGTGCATCGAAGTCGAGACACGCCACCGCAGCTCCTGGCCGCAGTGGTTCGAGGCCCAGCCGCCGCGCCAGCTCAGCCCGCAGCCAGCGCCTCGAACCCAGCCCGAATCTTAGCTTCGGGCAGTTCATCGGCGATGAACACCATCACACTCTCGCGGCGCTCGTCCGCTGCCCATTCGGCATCCCAGTCGAACCCGTAGAGCTTGAGCACACCCTGGAACACCAGTCGACGGTCTTCACCGGCAATGTTCAGCACGCCCTTGTAGCGCAACAACTGCTTGCCGTGCTCTTCCAGCAGCTCGTTCATGAAATCGCTGAGGCGGTCGATGTCCAGTGCGGTCTCGGTGCGCAGCACCAGGGTGGAAATCCGGTCCGGCGTGGCCGGTTTGAGCACCGGGCGCAGGCTGGGCTGGAGGTTGGCGCCCAGGTCCGGGTTCAGGTTGAAGCCGCGTACATCGAGCAGTTCGGCGAGGTCGACGCGGCCATGCTCGACCACTCGGATTACCGCTCGGCCATTGATCCGCGCCAGGCGCTCACGCAGGGCCTGCACCGCAGCAGGCTCGACCAGGTCGGTCTTGCTCAGCAGCAGGCGGTCGGCAAAACCGACCTGGGCCTGGGCGATGGTCTGAGTCAGGTGCACCTCGGCATGGGCAGCATCGACCAGGGTGATGATGCCGTCGAGGATGTAGCGGTCGCGCAATTCTTCATCGATGAAGAAGGTCTGCGCCACCGGTGCCGGGTCGGCCAGCCCGGTGCATTCGATCACCAGGCGGTCGAAGGCGATCTCGCCGGCATCCAGGCGTTCGAGCAGCAGGTACAGGGCACGAGTCAGGTCGCCATGGATGCTGCAGCATACGCAGCCGTTGGCCAGGGTCATCACCTGGACCGGCTCGTCGCCCAGCAGTTGGCTGTCGATACCGGCCTCGCTGAACTCGTTCTCGATCACGGCGATCTTCAGGCCGTGTTCGGCCTTGAGCATGTGCTTGAGCAGCGTGGTCTTGCCGGCACCGAGGAAGCCGGTGAGGACAGTTACGGGAATTGGCGTCTGCACGCAAAAATCTCCTGAAGCTGAAAATGATTGTGGGAGGCCGGTTGCCCGGCCTCCCACAGGTTCACGCGCGTTGCAGGTTCAACAGCACTTGGGCCCGGACTTGCCACCATACCGGGCTTCCTGGCGCTCGCGGAAGAACGCCTCGTAGGTCATCACCGGTTTGTCCGGGTGCTTGTTGCGCATGTGCTCGACGTAGTTGTCGTAGTCGGGCATGCCGACCATCAGGCGGGCTGCCTGCCCCAGGTACTTACCCAGTCGACCCAGGTCGTTGAACATCACTGCAGTCCTCTCAAGCGTCAGGCAGGGCCTGGAACGGGGTTTCCTTGTCGGTGCGTTCTTTGCGGCCGAGGGCGGCGTAGCCGACCTTGAGGGCGAAGAACAGCACGCTGAACACCACCAGCAGGAACAGAATGGTCAGGCCGGCGTTGGTGTAGGCGTTGAAGATCACGTGCTGCATCTGGTCGATGTTCTTGGCTGGAGCCAATACCTGGCCAGCGTCCAGCGCCGTGCTGTACTTCTTGGCCAGGGCCAGGAAACCGACCGCCGGGTTCGGGTCGAACAGCTTGATCAGGCCCGCCGCAGTGGTGCAGATCAGCAGCCAGGCAGCCGGCACCAGAGTGACCCAGATATAGCGTTCGCGCTTCATCTTGATCAGCACCACGGTGCCAAGCATCAAGGCGATACCGGCCAGCATCTGGTTGGAAATACCGAACAGCGGCCAAAGGGTGTTGATGCCGCCCAGTGGGTCGATCACGCCCTGGTACAGCAGGTAACCCCACAGCGCCACGCAGCCGGCGGTGCCGATCAGGTTGGCAGTCCACGACTCGGTGCGCTTGAGGGCCGGCACGAAGCTGCCCAGCAGGTCTTGCAGCATGAAGCGACCGGCACGGGTACCGGCGTCCACCGCGGTCAGGATGAACAGCGCCTCGAACAGGATCGCGAAGTGGTACCAGAAGGCCATGGTGTTTTCACCCGGCAACACCTGGTGCAGGATCTGCGCGATGCCCACCGCCAGGGTCGGTGCACCACCGGCACGGGCCAGTACGGTGTGCTCGCCGATGTCGCGGGCTACCGCTTCGAGCTGCTCAGGAGTAATCAGGAAGCCCCAGCTGCTGACCGTTTGCGCCACCGAAACCGCATCGGCGCCAACCACGGCGGCCGGGCTGTTCATGGCGAAGTACACGCCCGGCTCGATGACCGAGGCGGCAACCATGGCCATGATGGCGACGAACGATTCCATCAGCATGCCGCCGTAGCCGATGTAACGGGCGTTGGCTTCGTTGTCCAGCAGCTTCGGCGTGGTCCCCGAGGAAATCAGCGCGTGGAAGCCAGACACCGCGCCGCAGGCAATGGTAATGAACAGGAACGGGAACAGGGTGCCCTTCCACACCGGGCCGGTGCCGTCGGTGAACTGGGTCAGCGCCGGCATTTTCAGCTCGGGCATGGTCACCAGGATACCGATGGCCAGGGCAATGATGGTACCGATCTTGAGGAAGGTCGACAGGTAGTCACGCGGCGCCAGTACCAGCCATACCGGCAGCACAGCGGCAACGAAGCCGTAGCCAACCAGCATCCAGGTGATCTGCACGCCAGTGAAGGTGAACGCCGGGCCCCAGACTGGATCGGCAGCAATCTGGCCCCCCAGCCAGATCGACGCCAGCAGCAGCACCACGCCAACCACCGAGATCTCGCCGATACGGCCCGGGCGGATGTAGCGCATGTACACGCCCATGAACATCGCGATCGGGATGGTCGCCATCACCGTGAACATGCCCCATGGGCTCTCGGCCAGGGCCTTGACCACGATCAGCGCCAGCACCGCGAGGATGATGATCATGATCAGGAAGCAGCCGAACAGGGCGATGGTACCGGGGATGCGGCCCATCTCCTCGCGCACCATGTCGCCCAGCGAGCGGCCGTTGCGGCGCGTGGAGAGGAACAGGACCATGAAGTCCTGCACCGCACCGGCCAGCACCACGCCGGCGATCAGCCACAGCGTGCCGGGCAGGTAGCCCATCTGCGCGGCGAGCACCGGGCCGACCAGCGGGCCGGCGCCAGCGATGGCGGCGAAGTGGTGACCGAAGAGGATGTGTTTGTTGGTCGGAACGTAGTCCAGACCGTCGTTGTTGAGCACCGCAGGGGTGGCTCGGCGAGGGTCGAGTTGCATCACCTTGGTGGCGATGAACAGGCTGTAGTAACGGTAGGCGACCAGGTAGATGGCCACCGCGGCGACCACGATCCACAAGGCATTGATCGCCTCGCCGCGACGCAGGGCGACGACACCCAGCGCGCAGGCTCCTATGACCGCCAGCGCCAGCCACGGGATGTGGCGTAGCAGGCTGTTATTGTTGTTCATGGCATGCTTCCAGCTAAGTGGTTGGAATAGACAGCCCCTTGAGTCTAGGGCTTGCTTGGCAGGTTTACCATATCGAATTGCGATCACCTCCAGGCCGCCAGCGGGCACGCTAGAGCGGCGAACTGCGCCTGCCTGACAACTAACTAGTATTTTTGCCAGTTGTCGGCATTTGCAACGCAGGACATTTTTATGCCTCCTCCATCCATCAGGGACGTAGCCATGAGAATGCTTCTGCAAACAAGCCTTGCTTGCTTGATCGCTGCCGCAGCAGTGCAAGCAAATGCCGCTGGGCCAAAACCAAGACACGGCGCAATGGAAACGCCCGTCGCTCGGCAGTACTTCTGCTACACAGCACAGGATTTCTATTGGCCAGAGGATGGTTCAGGCATCAAAAACCCGGGTTGCCGCGCCGCCTATCAGCATGTCTACAAGAAATTCGGCAATGACAAGTCGCAGGCGGAATATCAGTTCGTGCAATGGAGTGAAGTATCGAAAAATATTCCAGAACCGGGCTACGAAGATTTCAAGAACGTGAAAGCAGCTATTCCAGACGGACAACTATGCTCGGCAGGGAACTCCGTTGCAAAACCTGCCGCCCTGAAACCTCACCAAACGGTCAACGACAAGAGTGGGCTGGATGTTCCTGCCCAATGGCCGGCGCACCTGTTGGTGAAAGACAACGACAATAAAGTCGAGCTTGTCTATTACGCCCAAGTCCCTCACAGCCCCGGATTCTGGGAAATCTACATCACCAAGCCCGGTTTTGATCGTACCAGGAAAGCCCTTGCCTGGGACGATCTCGAAGCTGAACCGATTGCCAAGTTTGGTGATATCCCAGTCGAGGGTGGCAGGTACAAAATGGTCGTCGATCTGGGTGGTCGCGTCGGCGACTATCTTATCTACAGCCGCTGGCAGCGCATCGACCCCAAAGGAGAAGGCTTCTACAACTGCAGCGATGTGAACATCGTGTCCAGCAAGTAGCCTGCCGCCGCTCTCACCCCGGCAGAAGTAGCCACGGCTGGTCTATAGTCAGTGCAACTGACGAGGGGCTTGCCATGACCACTTCTGCCGACGACCGTCGCCGTTTCCAGCGCATCGACTTCGACGCCCCCACCGAACTGCGCCAGGGCGACCGCCGCTGGCCGGTGAAGCTGCTGGACCTGTCGCTCAAGGGTCTGCTGGTCGAATGCCCCTCCCCCTGGGACGCCGACCTGACCCAGGATTTCGATGCCATCATCCACCTCGATCGCAATGTCCGTGTGCAGATGCAAGTCGAACTGCGTCACGAAGAAGCCACCCGTCTGGGCTTCGTCTGCCTGTACATCGACGTCGAGTCGATGAGCCATCTGCACCGTCTTGTGGAATTGAACCTCGCCGATGGCACCGAAATGATGCGTGAGCTGCGCGAACTGATCGAAGAATAGAATCTGTTAGCTGACTAACAGCCTACCCATCTTCTGTTTCTTGTCTACCCAGACAGCTTTCTGCCTGGGTGGCAGTGCCTTGTACACACCTCTCCAGCACCACATTGAATGACTTGGTACGCCTTCTGCATTGAGGTTTTGCACACATTGCAAGGCCCGCTGTTCGCGCTCCGATCAAAATATTGTATACAATTCGTGTGGCAATACTTTGTAGGAAATGTCTACAGTAGCGGCACAACAATAAACAGAGAGCCTGCTCCATGACTACGTCCCCTAGCACGTCTCCCGCCCAGCGCCCCGAGGACGAATACCTCGGGCTGGGTGCCAACCTGGCTTATGGTCTGCAGCATGTGCTGACCATGTATGGCGGGATCGTCGCGGTACCCCTGATCCTGGGTCAGGCAGCCGGCCTCAACGGTGCCGAGATCGGCATGCTGATCGCCGCTTCGCTGTTTGCCGGTGGCCTGGCGACCCTGCTGCAAACGCTGGGCATCCCATTCTTCGGTTGCCAGCTGCCATTGGTGCAGGGTGTTTCATTCGCCGGCGTGGCGACCATGGGCGCCATCCTCAGCAGTGAGGGCGGTGGTGGCCTGCCGGGCGTACTCGGCGCGGTCATGGCGGCTTCGGTGATCGGTTTCCTGATCACCCCGGTGTTCTCGCGCATCACCAAGTTCTTCCCGCCGCTGGTGACCGGCATCGTCATCACCACCATCGGCCTGACCTTGATGCCGGTTGCCGCGCGCTGGGTGATGGGCGGTAACAGTGCATCGCCGGAGTTCGGCAGCGTCGCCAACATCAGCCTGGCGGCACTGACCTTCGCCATCGTCCTGGTATTGAGCAAACTCGGCAGCGCAACCATTTCGCGGCTGTCGATCCTGCTGGCCATGGTGGTTGGCACGCTGATCGCCTGGGCGCTGGGCATGACCGACTTCAGCAAGGTCAGTGAAGGCCCGATGTTCGCCTTCCCTTCCCCGTTCCACTTCGGCATGCCGGAGTTCCACATCGCCGCGATCCTGTCGATGTGCATCGTGATCATGGTGACCCTGGTGGAAACCTCGGCCGACATCCTCGCCGTGGGTGAAATCATCGACACCAAGGTCGACTCCAAGCGCCTGGGCAACGGCCTGCGCGCCGACATGGCGTCGAGCATCCTGGCGCCGATCTTCGGTTCGTTCACCCAAAGCGCGTTTGCCCAGAACGTCGGCCTGGTGGCCGTGACCGGGGTCAAGAGCCGCTACGTGGTGGCCACCGGTGGCGTGATCCTGGTGGTGCTCGGCCTGCTGCCGGTGATGGGCCGGGTGATTGCCGCCGTACCGACGCCGGTGCTGGGTGGCGCGGGCATCGTGCTGTTCGGCACCGTGGCCGCCAGCGGCATCCGCACGCTGTCGAAGGTCAACTACAAGAACAACGTCAACCTGATCATCGTTGCGGCCTCGCTGGGCTTCGGCATGATCCCGATCGCCGCGCCGACCTTCTACCACAACTTCCCGAACTGGTTCGAGACCATCTTCCATTCGGGCATCAGCTCGGCGGCAATCATGGCCATCCTGCTGAACCTGCTGTTCAACCACTTCCAGACGGGCAACTCGGAGAACCAGTCGGTATTCGCCGCAGCCTACGAGCGCACCATCCAGTACTCGGACATCTCATGCCTGCGCGATGGTGACTACTTCAAGGATGGCAAGCTGTTCGATGCCGACGACAACGAAGTGCCAGTGATGGAGCTGGACGAGCACGGTAACCAGGCGCCGCGGCGCAGCGCAGTTGCCGAACACTGACTGCTGACTGAGCGGTGAGGCAGGGGGAGCCGATGCGCATCGTCGGCTCCCCTTTTTCATTGGCCTGTACCCGCAAAAGGGCCGGTACAGGCCAGCAATTACTCGAACAAGGCATCCAGGGCCTGCTCCAGACGGGTCACGGCAATCACCTGCAACCCCGCTGGCGGCTCCTTCGGCGCATTACCCTTGGGCACGATGGCACGCTTGAAGCCATGCTTGGCCGCCTCTTTCAGGCGCTCCTGGCCACTGGGTACAGGGCGCACCTCACCCGACAAGCCGATTTCACCAAATACCAGCAGACCATGGGCCAACGGCCGGTTGCGCAGGCTGGACATCACCGCTGCCAGTAACGCCAGGTCGGAAGCCGTTTCCAGCACTTTCACGCCACCGACCACGTTTAGGAACACGTCCTGGTCGTGGGTGGGAATACCCCCATGCCGATGCAGTACAGCCAGCAGCATGGCCAGGCGGTTCTGATCCAGGCCCAGGGTGACCCGCCGTGGGTTGGCCAGGTGGCTGTCATCGACCAGCGCCTGCACCTCGACCAGCATTGGCCGGGTACCCTCCCAGGTGGCCATCACCACGCTGCCGGGCACTTCCTCCTGGGTACGGTTGAGGAAGATTGCCGACGGGTTGGACACTTCTTTCAGGCCACGGTCGGTCATGCCGAACACGCCCAGTTCGTTGACCGCGCCGAAACGGTTCTTCACGGCCCGCAACAGGCGCAGACGGCCGTCGGACTCACCCTCGAAATACAGCACGGTATCGACCATGTGCTCCAGCACCCGCGGCCCGGCCAGCGAGCCTTCCTTGGTGACATGCCCAACCAGGAAGATCGCCGTACCACTCTGCTTGGCATAACGCACCAGCAACGCCGTGCTTTCGCGCACCTGGGCCACGCCGCCGGGGGCGGACTGCAACTGCTCGGTGAAGATGGTCTGGATCGAGTCGATCACCATGACCCGGGGTTTTTCCACCCGGGCGGTGGCGATGATGGTTTCGATGCAGGTCTCGGTCATCACCTTGAGCTGGTCCTGGGGCAGGCCCAGGCGCCGCGAGCGCATGGCCACCTGCTGCTGCGATTCTTCACCGGTGACGTACAACGCAGCCAGGCCCACGGCAATGTTGCACAGGGTCTGCAGGAGAATGGTCGACTTGCCGATCCCTGGATCCCCCCCGATCAGTACTACCGAGCCATCGACCAGGCCTCCGCCGAGCACGCGGTCGAGTTCAGTGCTGCTGGTGGTGAAGCGCGGGATTTCTTCGACGCTGACTTCGGCCAGGGTCTTGATCTGCGCCTGCTGCCCGGTCCAACCCGCGCGGCCGCTGGGCGCCGCCGCGCCGCCGCTCTCGATCATGGTTTCGACCAGGGTGTTCCAGGCCCCGCAGTCGGCGCATTGGCCGGCCCATTTGGGGAAGGTCGCGCCGCACTCGGTGCAGCCATACAAGCGCTTGGCCTTGGCCATGGGCAGGGTCTCCTGGAAAAAATCGCCATGATAGCCGAGGCCGACGTGTCTCGAACCGGTCGAGATGCGACAAAACTATTCGTTCTAAGCGCAGTCACTAGCCCTGAAGCCAACGCATGAAGCGTTCAAGTGGCTTACACTGCGTTAACCTCACCATTTGTTACAAGGAATCAAACATGGGCATGCTCAGTGAGTTCAAGGCCTTCGCGGTCAAAGGTAATGTCGTCGACATGGCGGTCGGTATCATCATCGGCGCGGCCTTCGGCAAGATCGTCTCCTCGTTCGTCGGGGACGTGGTCATGCCACCACTGGGGCTGCTGATCGGCGGCGTCGACTTCAGCGACCTGGCAATCACCCTGAAGGCTGCCCAAGGGGATGTGCCGGCGGTGGTGCTGGCGTATGGCAAGTTCATCCAGACCGTTATCGACTTCATCATTGTCGCCTTCGCCATCTTCATGGGAGTGAAGGCGATCAACAAGCTCAAGCGAGAAGAAGCTGCGGCACCAAGCGCCCCGCCGGTACCGACGCCGCAGGAAACCTTGCTGACCGAGATTCGCGACCTGCTCAAGGCACAGAACCAGAACCGGTTGCCGTGAAACAGCTGGGGCCGCATTTGCGGCCCCTTTGCATTACCAGTAGTTCTCCACCGCCACCTGCCCCGGCCGCTTGCTCAGGCTCAGTTGCAGCTCACGCGCCTTGAGCACCTTGCGTGTCTCGTCGATCATGTCCGGGTTGCCGCACAGCATTATCCGCGAATGCTCGGGCGACAGCTCAAGCCCCGCCGCCTTTTCCAGCTCGCCATTTTCGATCAGCGTGGTGATGCGCGCATTCAATGCCCCTGGGTGCTGCTCACGGGTCACCACCGGAATGAACTGCAGCTTGCCTTCGAATTCGGCCAGGTAATCACGCTGCTCCAGCCCGGCGATGTCGTCTACATAGGCCAGCTCTTTCGCCTCGCGCACCGAATACACCAGCTTGATGTTGTCGAAGCGTTCCCAGGCTTCGAAGTCCTGCAGGATCGACATGAACGGCGCGATGCCGGTGCCGGTCGCCAGCAACCACAGGTCTCGGCCACCGACGAAGCGATCAAGGGTCAGGAAGCCGAACGCCTGACGGTCGATCAACAAGGTATCGCCCTGGCCCAGGCGGCTCAGTTCGCTGGTGAATTCGCCACCCGGCACCACGATTGAAAAGAAGTCGAGGTATTCGTCATGGGGGGCACTGACCATCGAATAGGCACGCCAGACCACGCTGCCATCGGCCTTGGTTACGCCCAGCCGGGCAAACTGGCCAGCGCGGAAGCGAAACCCAGGATCGCGTGTAACCCTCAGGCTGAACAGGTTCGGCGTCAGCGGCTGGACGTCGAGCAGGGTCTGGCGGGTAAATTTCTCGGCACTGGCGGTCATGTCGGGCTCCGTGTAAGGCGTGCGCCCAGTGTCGCGCAAAGCGGCCTTGATAAAAACCGCCGGAATGTAAGGGCACAGCCGGAAGATCGTGGCCGGTTACATGAAAAATGCCGCTTCTATAACAAAAAATCCCAACATAACGGTCAGGCTTTTCCTACAATCATTCCGGCATGCAAACGGAACGGCATTCGCCGAGGGAGTGAGACAGATGCTTCAATGGAATCATGAGCATCTCCATCAACTGATCAGCGAGAGCACGCCACAGAAGGTGTTCGACCTTGCCGTGCACCTGGCGCAAGACCTGGATATGGCGTTTCTGGGATTGAAGCTTCGCATCCAGCTGGCTGCACAATCGCCCAGGCAGTATCTCTACAGCAATTACCCCGAGGCGTGGATCGAGCGCTACCAGCGCGATGAATTCTACAAGCAGGACGCTGCGGCAACCCGCAGCCACAGCTCGACCATGCCGGTATTGTGGACCGATGAGCTGTACAAGGAAACACCCGAATACCGTGAACAAGCCTGCGCACATGGCCTGCGCCATGGCTGGACGCAGTCGCTGCACGACCTTCAGCACAACGAGAGCCAGGTCAGCGTGTGCAGGCCGAGCAAAGCGATAGATATCGCCGAATTGTATGACAAGGCCGGCAAGGTGCAGTGGCTGTGCCACACCTTGCACGCTATCGTCAGCGAGCATCACCTGGCTCAGCTCAGCACCCCCATGAAAATGAGCGAGCGCGAAATCGAAGTGCTGAAATGGTCGGCCGCCGGCAAGACTGCAGCGGACGTGGCCTGCATCCTGTCGCTGTCGCAGAGTACGGTGAATTTTCACATCCGCAGCGTCATCACCAAGACCAACGCCGCTAACAAGGCCGGTGCCATCGCCATCGCCATGATGCGCGGCCTGTTCGATCAGTAGCCAGGCCTGCGGCCTTGTGCAAAGCCCTGTAGAATCGCGTACCGAAGCTCGTGGCGAACCGCCGTGGGCAGATCCGTACCCGAGCCAGACGCCATGCCCCTGTTGACCACCCCCTTCGCCGAACTCGACCTGATCCGCCAGCCGGACCAGGCCAACGACCCGTTGCAGGCCTTCGATGCCGCTGATGAATATCTGCTCGAGCAGTTGCATGCCCAAGGCCTGGACGCTGGCAGCCGGGTACTGGTGCTCAACGACAGCTTCGGCGCCCTGGCGGCCAGCCTGGTGGACCATCTGCAGGTGATCAGCAGCGGCGACTCGCACCTGGCGCACATGGCCTTGGAGAAAAACCTGTCGCGCAATGGCAAGGCGTTCGACAGCGTGCCCTTCGTACCGGCCAGCGAGCACTGGCAAGGCCCGTTCGACCGCGTACTGGTGCGCGTGCCGAAAACCCTCGCACTGCTTGAAGAGCAACTGATCCGCCTGCAAGGCCACCTGGCACCCGGCGCCCAGGTGATTGCCGGAGCCATGATCAAGCACCTGCCGCGGGCGGCCGGTGACCTGTTGGAAAAGTACATCGGCCCGGTACAGGCTTCGCTGGCGCAGAAAAAGGCGCGCCTGTTGACCGCCACGGTCGCCGGGCGTCCGGCCGCGAGGTCGCCCTACCCGACCCGCTACACGCTCGACAACCCGGCACTGGAACTGCTCAACCATGCCAATGTGTTCTGCCGCGAGGGCCTGGACATCGGCACCCGCGCCTTCCTGCCCCACCTGCCCCGTGGCCTGGGCAACGCCCGCGTAGCCGACCTGGGCTGCGGTAACGGCGTGCTGGCGATTGCCAGCGCACTGGCAAACCCTGATGCGCAGTACACCCTGGTCGATGAGTCGTACATGGCAGTGCAGTCGGCGCTGGAGAACTGGCAGGCGGCTTTGGGTGAACGGCCAGTCACGGTCATGCCGGGGGACGGCCTGGCGGGCGTTGAAAAACAATCGCTGGATGTCGTGCTGTGCAACCCACCCTTCCACCAGCAGCAGGTGGTCGGTGACTTCCTCGCCTGGCGCATGTTCCAGCAGGCGCGCGAGGCGCTGGTGGTCGGGGGCGCGCTGTACATCGTCGGCAACCGCCATCTGGGCTATCACAGCAAGCTGGCGCGGTTGTTCCGTGGCGTCGAGCAAGTTGCTGCAACACCGAAGTTCGTGGTCCTCAAGGCGCGTAAATAAAAGCAGGGGCGCCTGGCGCGCCCCCTGCACTCAATGGGTGGTCAGGCCTGCGGCCCCCATGAACAGCCGCATCACCCAGGCGGCCACGCCCAGCGCAGCCACGCTCATCGCCCAGATCAGCACCAGCCAGCCCAGCCGCTGCCACAGCGGTTTCTTGTCTTCCAGGCCATGTTTACCGTTCATCATGTGGCCCTCCTAGTGATAGCCGTCTTCATGGGTCACCTTGCCGCGGAACACGTAGTAGCTCCAGAAGGTATACATGAGGATGAACGGCAGGATGAACAGCGTGCCCACCAGCATGAAACCTTGGCTCTGCGGTGGCGCGGCGGCGTCCCAGATCGAGATCGACGGTGGGATGATGTTCGGCCACAGGCTGATGCCCAGCCCGCTGTAACCCAGGAAGATCAGCACCAGGGTCAGCAGGAATGGCGTGTAGTGCGCATTGCGCGCCACCGCCTTGAGCAGGCCGTAGAAGGTCACCAGCACCAGCAACGGCACCGGCATGAACCAGAACAGGTTGGGCACGCTGAACCAGCGCTCGGCAATCTGTGGATACGCGATCGGGGTCCACAGGCTGACGATGCCGATCACCGCCAGCAGCACCAGCGCCAAAGGCCGTGCGAGGTCGTGCATGCGCGTTTGCAGATCGCCCTCGGTCTTCATGATCAGCCAGGTGCAGCCCAGCAGGGTGTAGGCGACGATCAAGCCAAGGCCGCAGAACAGGCTGAACGGTGTCAGCCAGTCGAGGGTACCACCGGCGAAATGCCGGTCGACCACCTTGAACCCTTCCAGGAAGGCCCCCAAGGCCACGCCCTGGAAGAACGTCGCGACCAGCGAGCCGCCGATGAACGCCTTGTCCCAGATATGGCGCTTCTCGGCCGTCGCCTTGAAGCGAAACTCGAACGCCACTCCGCGGAAGATCAAGCCGATCAGCATCAGGATCAGTGGCAAGTACAGCGCCTCGAGCACCACCGCATAGGCCATCGGGAACGCCCCGAACAGACCGGCACCGCCGAGCACCAGCCAGGTTTCGTTGCCGTCCCACACCGGGGCAACGGTATTCATCATCACATCACGGTCACGCTCGCCCTTGACGAAGGGGAAAAGCATGCCGATCCCCAGATCGAAGCCGTCCATCACCACGTACATCATGACGCCAAAGATGATGATCACGGCCCAGATCAGCGAAAGGTCGATACCCATGGCTCAGTTCCCCTTGCTCAGGTTGGCGGAGACGGCATCGCTGCCCTCGTCGGCGGCCGACAACGGCCGTGCCGGGGTACGTTTCTGGCCTGGGCCACCCGGACGCTGATCATCGCCTTCGCCGGTATGAGGCCCTTTGCGGACCAGACGCATCATGTAGGCGAAGCCTGTACCGAACAGCGCGAAATACACCACCACGAACGCGATCAAGGTAAACCCGAGCTGGGCGTAGCTGTGGTTGGAAACACCGTCGGCAGTGCGCATCAGGCCGTAGACCACCCACGGCTGGCGCCCCACCTCAGTGGTGATCCAGCCTGCCAGGATGGCCAGCAGTCCGGAGGGCCCCATCCACATCACGAAATGCAGGAACGGGCGTGAGCTGTAGAGCTTGCCCCCCCTGCGCAACAGCAGGCTCCAAAGCCCTGCGGCAATCATCAACAGGCCCATGGCGACCATGACCCTGAACGACCAGAAGATAATGGTCGAATTGGGCCTGTCCTCGGCAGGGAATTCCTTCATGGCAGGGACTTGCTTGTCCAGGCTATGGGTGAGAATCAGGCTGCCGAGCACCGGGATCTCGATCTTGAAATGGGTGGTTTCGGCTTTCATGTCGGGAATGCCGAACAGGATCAGCGGGGTCGGCTCACCCGGTTGGTTTTCCCAGTGGCCCTCGATGGCTGCAATCTTGACCGGCTGATGCTTCAGCGTGTTCAGGCCATGGAAGTCGCCGATCACCGCCTGCACCGGCGCGACGATCAGGGCCATCCACATGGCCATCGACAGCATCTTGCGCACGGCAGGGTTGTCCCGCCCGCGCAGCAAGTGCCAGGCCGCCGAGGCACCGACGAAAAAGGCCGTGGCGACGAAAGCAGCAGTGGCCATGTGCATCAGGCGGAAGGGGAATGATGGGTTGAAGACAATCGCGAACCAGTCCATCGGCACAACCCTGCCATCGACGATCGCGTGGCCCTGCGGGGTGTGCATCCAGCTGTTCGAGGCAAGGATCCAGAAGGTCGACACCAGCGTGCCCAGCGCCACCATGCACGTGGAAAAGAAATGCAAGCCACGCCCGACACGGTTCCAGCCGAACAGCATGACGCCGAGGAAGCCCGCCTCGAGGAAGAATGCCGTCAGCACTTCATACGTCAGCAAGGGGCCGGTGACTGAACCTGCGAATTCCGAGAAGCGGCTCCAGTTGGTGCCGAACTGGTAGGCCATGACCAACCCGGAGACCACGCCCATGCCGAAGTTGACGGCGAAGATCTTCGACCAGAAGTGATAGAGATCACGGTAGACCTGCTTGTCGGTCCGTAGCCAGAGGCCTTCGAGAACCGCCAGGTAGCTCGCCAGGCCAATGGTGATGGCAGGGAACAGGATGTGGAACGACACGGTAAAGGCAAACTGCATTCGGGCGAGCTCTAAGGCCTCTATTCCGAACATGGTGCTTCCTCTTCAGATAATCCGGCGTCTGGGCTTGTGGCCCCGTCGCCCACTGCCCCCACGGTAGTCGAGTGCGGCATCTTGGAATTGTTCTGTTCGATCGCAGGGATTCCGGCCCGAAGGCCAATTCGTTGCCCGTTCGTTGCCCATCTGTTGCAAAAGCAACGATTGATCCAGATCAACGACTGCTAGAAAGCATAGTCCCGAATGGCCCGCCGGGCCGTGCGGTTGTTTGCCGCGTGACCGGTTGCCCCACCCCCTTCCACGGGGCATGGAAAAGTGCCGATCACGGCAAACAGTAACCGGTTGTTACAAACAGATGATACGCTGCGAGCCCCTCTACTGCGCCGAGGCCAACAGGTTCCCGATGTCCGATTCCGCACCGCAGTTGTTGCGTCATCACCGCCCTTTCGTCGCCTTCTGGCTGGCCCGGGTGTTCACCGCCAGTGGCTTCCAGATGCTCACCGTGGCCATTGGCTGGCACCTCTACCAGCTGACCGGCAATGTGCTCGACCTGGGCCTGGTCGGCCTGGTCGAATTCGCGCCCCGGGTGCTGTTCATGCTGCATACCGGGCATGTCGCCGACCGCTATGACCGGCGCAAGGTGGCGGCGCTGTGCCAGACCTTGCAGGGGCTTATCGCCCTGGCGCTGGCCGTGGGCAGTGCCACCGACAATGTCAGCCGCGAACTGATCTTCGCCCTGGCCTTCCTGCTCGGTGCCACCCGCTCGTTTGAGATGCCGGCGACCCAGGCGCTGCTACCCAACGTCGTGCCGCCAGGGCTGTTCCCGCGAGCAGTAGCCGCCTCCGCCTCGGCAACCCAGGCGGCTACCATCGTCGCTCCGGCCGTGGGCGGCTTCCTGTACGCGTTCGGCAGCATCTGGGTGTACGGTCCGACCGTTGCCCTGTATGCCATCGCCTGCCTGCTCATGCTCAGCCTCGACTCGCGCCAGCAAGTGCCCCAGCGCGGCCGCGCCAGCATTGAATCGCTGATGGCCGGGATCCGCTTCATCCGCAGCCGGCCGGACATTCTCGGGGCCATTTCGCTGGACCTGTTCGCCGTGCTGCTGGGCGGCGCCACCGCACTGCTGCCGGTATTTGCCAGGGACATCCTGCTCACCGGCCCATGGGGCCTGGGCCTGCTGCGTTCCGCACCTGCAGTCGGGGCTCTATTGATGTCGCTTTGGCTGGCGCGGTTCCCGGTCGAGCGCAAGGTCGGGCGCACCATGTTCACTGCCGTCGGGCTGTTCGGCGTGGCCACCATCGCGTTCGGCCTCTCGACCTCGTTCTGGTTCTCGCTGGCGGTGCTGGTGGTGCTGGGCGCGGCGGACATGATCAGCATGGTGATCCGCGGCGCCTTCGTGCAACTGGAGACGCCAGACGAGATGCGCGGCCGGGTGAGCGCGGTTAACGGGTTGTTCATCGGCGCTTCGAACCAGCTGGGCGAGTTCGAGTCCGGGGTCACCGCGCACTGGTTTGGCACGGTGCCGGCGGTGGTGCTCGGCGGGGTCGGTACCCTGGTGGTGACCGGCGTGTGGATAAAACTGTTCCCCACCCTGGCCAAGCGTGATCGGTTGCACAACGGATGATCGCTCTCCTGCACTGGCCTCTTCGCGGGTAAACCCGCTCCCACTGGGATACCACTGGTTGCGAGCACAGCGCCGTACCTGTGGGAGCGGGTTTACCCGCGAAGAGGCCAGTACAGGCTAAAAAGCACCCATTCCCCAACGGCCATAGGCCCCTGCCGAGCATGCTGGTATGATGCGCGGCTTTTTTCCTCCCCACACAAAACCACGGCATCGGCTTCGGTCTGTGCTTTGCTGATGGGGTCGATACATTCACGGCGCGAGGGCGCCCTGGGGAGCGGGCATGCTGGAAAGGCTGTTTCAACTAAAAGCACACGACACCAATGTGCGCACCGAGATTCTTGCGGGCGTCACGACCTTCCTGGCCATGGCCTACATCCTGTTCGTCAACCCGAGCATCCTCGGCGAGACCGGCATGGACAAGGGCGCGATCTTCGTCGCCACCTGCCTGGCGGCCGCCATCGGCTCGACCACCATGGGCCTGATTGCCAACTACCCGATTGCCCTGGCGCCGGGCATGGGCCTGAACGCGTTCTTCACCTACACGGTGGTCCTGCACATGGGCCATACCTGGCAGGTGGCATTGGGCGCGGTGTTCCTCTCGGCGGTGATGTTCTTCCTGCTGTCGATCTTCCGTATCCGCGAATGGATCGTCAACAGCATTCCACTGCCCTTGCGTTCGGCGATTGCAGCAGGCATCGGCCTGTTCCTGGCGTTCATCGCCCTGCATAATGCCGGCATCGTCGTCGATAACCCAGCGACCCTGGTTGGCCTGGGCGACCTCAAGCAGCCAGCGCCTATCCTCGCTACCCTGGGTTTCTTCCTGATCGTCGGCCTCGAGTCGCTGAAGGTTCGTGGCGCAGTGCTGATCGGCATCCTGGCCGTGACCATCGCTTCGATCCTGATGGGGGTGACACCGTTCGGTGGCGTGATCTCGATGCCGCCATCGCTGGCACCGACCTTCCTCCAGCTGGACATCAAAGGCGCCCTCGACGTGGGCCTGGTCAGCGTGATCTTCGCCTTCCTGTTCGTCGACCTGTTCGACAACTCGGGCACGCTGATCGGTGTGGCCAAGCGCGCCGGCCTGATGGGCAAGGACGGCCACATGCCAAAGATGGGCCGTGCCCTGATCGCCGACAGCACCGCCGCCATGGCAGGCTCCCTGCTGGGGACCTCGACCACTACCAGCTACATCGAATCCGCCGCTGGCGTAAGCGCCGGAGGCCGCACCGGCCTGACAGCCATCGTCGTCGCCATCCTGTTCCTGCTGGCGCTGTTCTTCGCGCCGCTGGCCGGCAGCGTACCGGCCTTCGCCACGGCTCCGGCGCTGTTGTTCGTCGCCGTGCTGATGGCCTCGGGCCTGGCAGAAATCAATTGGGACGACATCACCGAGGCCGCTCCCGTGGTCGTGACCGCCCTGGCCATGCCACTGACCTACTCGATCGCCAACGGCATCGCCTTCGGTTTCATTTCCTGGACCGCCGTCAAGCTGATCTCCGGGCGCCACCGCGACCTGAACCCGGCCTTGGTGATCCTTTCCATCCTGTTCGTCATCAAGCTGGGCTGGTTCAACGCATGAGTGCTGTCTTCGATCCTTCCGCCTACGACACCCAACTGGAGGGCAAGGTCGCCCGCCTGCGCGCGCTGCTGGCGCCCTTCGGCGCGCCGGAACCGGCCGTTTTCGACTCACCGCGCGAGCACTACCGCCTGCGCGCCGAGTTCCGCCTGTGGCGCGAGGATGGCCAGCGCCACTACGCGATGTTTGCCCCGGGCGACAAGCACAAGGCGATCCTGATCGACGATTTCCCCATCGCCAGCCAGCGCATCAATGAGCTGATGCCGCGCCTGAAGGCCGCCTGGCAGGCCAGCGAGGCACTGGGCAACCGCCTGTTTCAGGTGGAATTTCTCACTACCCTCGCCGGCGATGCCATGGTCACGATGTGCTACCACCGCCCGCTGGACGAGGCCTGGGAAGTGGCTGCACGGCAACTGGCCGAAGACCTCGGCGTGAGCGTGATCGGCCGTTCGAAGGGCAAACGCCTGGTGATTGGCCGCGACTATGCGGTGGAAAAGCTCGATGTCGCCGGTCGCGTCTTCAGCTACCGCCAGCCGGAAGGCGCGTTCACCCAGCCCAACGGCGCGGTGAACCAGAAGATGCTGAGCTGGGCGTTCGAAGCCATCGGCGAGCGTGAAGACGACTTGCTGGAGCTGTATTGCGGCAACGGCAACTTTACCCTGCCGCTGGCCACCCGCGTGCGCCAGGTGCTGGCTACCGAGATCAGCAAGACCTCGGTCAATGCCGCGCTGAGCAACCTCGATGAAAACGCTGTGGATAACGTGCGGCTGGTGCGCCTGTCGGCGGAAGAGCTGACCCAGGCACTGAACGAAGTACGGCCGTTCCGCCGGCTGGAAGGGATCGACCTGAAAAGCTATGAGTTCGGCACCGTGTTCGTCGACCCGCCCCGTGCAGGGATGGACCCGGACACTTGCGAGCTGACCCGGCGTTTCGAGCGAATCCTGTACATCTCGTGCAACCCCGAGACCCTGGCGGCGAACATTGCCCAGTTGCACGACACGCACCGCATCGAGCGTTGTGCGTTGTTCGACCAGTTCCCGTATACGCACCACATGGAAAGTGGCGTCCTGCTGGTTCGGCGCTGACTTCAGATTGCCGGGGCCGCTTTGCGGCCCTTTCGCGACACAAGGCCGCTCCCACAGTGATCGGCGTACGCAGGTCTTTGGGGGAGCGGCCTTGTGTCGCGAAAGGGCTGCGAAGCAGCCCCGGCATTCTCTCAGAAGTCGAAGAAGACCGTCTCCCCTTCCCCCTGAATACGGATATCGAAGCGATAGGCCGTTTTCCCGTCTACCTCGCAACGCTTGGCAATCAAGGTCTCACGACGTTGCGGCTGCTCGATCAGGTTGAGCACCGGGCACTTGGCATTGGCCTCGGCCTCGTCGTCGAAATACAGCCGCGTGTGCAGATGGATGTTGATCCCCCGGGCGAACAGGCTGATGTTGATATGCGGCGCCATTGGCACGCCTGCAGCATTGTTCACCACACCCGGCTTGACCGTATGCACGGTCCATTCACCGGCATCGAAGGTGGTGGCGGTGCGGCCGAAGCTGTTGAAGGCGTTTTCCAGGTTATAGGCATCCTGATACTGACCGTTGGCGTCGGCCTGCCACAGTTCCAGGAACGAATCACGCACCAGGTGGCCGTTGCCGTCATACACATGGCCGATCAGCACGATGTGCTCGCCCGGGGCGTCCGGCTTGGCCAGGCGGTTCCAGATTTCCTGGTCGCGGGTCGGGTTGCCGGCCGCTTCCAGGGCCAGGCCGATGTGCACGTAGGGGCCGGCAGTCTGCGATGGGGTTTCCGGCAGCAGTTCGATTGGCATGGCGGGGTCCTCAGCAGTTTTCGAAGTGGGTCTTGCGCTGGCCACGCAGCACGATATCGAAGCGGTACGCCAGGCAGTCCATCGGGTTGGCGTTGCTCATGTCGAGCTTGGCAATCAACTGCTGGACGGCTTCAGGGTTGGCGATCGACTTGACGATCGGGCACATCGGGATCAGCGGATCACCTTCGAAATACAGCTGGGTGATCAGCTTGGTGGCGATCGACGGGCCGCTGATGCCGAAATGGATGTGCGCCGGGCGCCAGTCATTCGGCCCGTTGCGCCAAGGGTACGGGCCCGGCTTGATGGTGCGGAAGCTGTAGTAGCCGTCGCGGTCGGTCAGGCAACGGCCGACGCCACCGAAGTTAGGGTCCAGCGGCGCCAGGTAACGGTCGTTCTTGTGGCGATAGCGGCCGCCGGCATTGGCTTGCCACATCTCCACCAGGGTGTTCGGCACAGGCTTGCCGTACTGGTCGACGACGCGGCCGGCAACGATGATGCGCTCGCCGATCGGCAGGCCACCGTTGTTGAAGTTCAGCAGCAGGTCATGGTCGTGGGCACCGAAGCCCAGGTGGGAAAAGTCCGGGCCGGTGGTTTCGCTGATCGACTGTGGGATGCTGACCAGTGCCTGGCGCGGCGAGCGGGCAACGGAAGTCTTGTAGTCGGGCGTCAGGGCCTTGGGATGCCAGTTGCGATCACGGATCACGAAGCGGCTGTTGTCCTGGGCAGGCATGCCGGATTCCTCTCTTGGAATTATGAAAACGCCTGTACACGGCAGGCGGACTTGCAGTTTCAGGCAGGTAGCGAGGGATGGATAATGAAATCACCGGTCAATTACATAACCAAAAGGTTATGTATTAGTGGCTTTGGCTGTGGTGATCTAATCTTTAACCTCATGTTTCACGCTCTGGAGAGTTCCTCATGGAATGGCGAAAAGGCCGGCGCAGCGACAATGTGGTCGATGCTCGCGGCGAAGGTGGCGGCGGCGGCATGCGCTTTGGCGGCGGCAAGGGGCTGGGGCTTGGCGCTGTGCTGCTGATTGTCGGCATCGGCTGGCTGACCGGCCAGGACCCGCTGCAGATTCTTGGCCAGCTCGCCGGGCAGATGGAACAACAGCAACAGCAGGCAGCCCCCAGTGGCGCTGGCGGCAAGGCACCGCCGGCCAACGACGAACAGGCGCAGTTCGTCGCCTCGGTCCTGGGCGATACGGAAGACACCTGGAAGGCCCTGTTCGCCCAAGCGGGCAAGCAGTACCGTGATCCCAAGCTGGTGTTGTTCAGCGGCCAGGTCAATTCGGCCTGCGGTTTTGCGTCTGCGGCGGTCGGGCCGTTCTACTGCCCGGCGGATCAGCGGGTCTACCTGGACATGTCGTTCTTCCGCGAAATGGAAACCCGCTTCGCTGCGGCCGGCGACTTCGCCCAGGCCTACGTGATCGCCCACGAGATCGGCCACCACGTGCAGACCCTGCTCGGTGTGTCGGCCAAGGTCGATGCCGCGCGGCGCAGTGGCCAGCGCCTGGAAGGCGACAATGGCCTGCTGGTGCGCCAGGAACTGCAGGCCGACTGCCTGGCCGGCGTTTGGGCGTATCAGGCGCAGAAGCGGTTGAACTGGCTGGAGCCGGGTGATGTTGAAGAGGCGCTGAATGCCGCCAATGCCATTGGTGATGACCGGCTGCAACAGCAAGGTCAGGGGCGCGTGGTGCCCGACTCCTTCACCCATGGCACCTCGGCGCAGCGGGTGCGCTGGTTCAAGGCCGGGTTTGCCCAAGGCAACGTGAACAGCTGCGATACCTTCGGTGCGCGCAGCCTTTGAGACCTTCGGGCCGCTTTGCGGCCCTTCGCGGGCGTGCCCGCTCCCGCGAGTTTTCGCTTAGTTACAAATCAACTGCAAAAGCGATTCAGCTTTACCTTCGACCTGCCGATAACACCTGCACGAATCAGCGGGCCCCCAGAACAACAACGCCCTGCGATCGATGATCAGTGAGCGAATGAATTTTCTGGAGAGCGTGCATGAACAGCTGGTTCGCCAATATCAGCGTCAACCTCAAACTCGGCCTGGGCTTCGGCCTGGTGCTGGTTCTAACCGGCCTGCTGGCCCTGACCGGCTGGACCAGCCTGGGCAGCCTGATTGACCGCAGCAACTGGATGGGTGACATCGGTCAGCTCAACAAGGATCTGACCGACCTGCGCATCGCGCGTCTGCAGTACATGATCGCCAATGGCGATGACGCCGCCGCTGCCAACACCCAGGCCAAGCTCGACGCCTTCAGCAAGCAGCAGCAATACCTGGTCACCACCTTCACCAGCCCGGCCAACGTCGTGCTGCTCAAGGAGCTGGGGCAGACCATCAGCGAGTACAAGGTATCGCTGAACAAGATGCGCGCCGGCTACAAGAGTTCGCTGGCCGCCCGTGATGCAATGAACGTGTCGGCGGCCAGGGCCGATGAGGCCATGGAAGTCCTCAGCCAGGACGTCATGTCCCGCCCCGAGCCCGACAGTGTGCGCCTGGCCCAGTACCAACTGATCAGCAAGGCGCGCCAGCAACTGCTGCAGGTGCGTATCGACGTGCGCGGTTACATTGCCGACAACAGTGCCGCCAACGAGCAGACCGCCCTGCGCCAGCTGGAAGGTGCGCTGGCCGATATCGACAACCTCAAGCGCCAGTTGCCAGCTGAAGCCGCCCGTGTCCAGCAGTTCGAGCAATCGGTGCAGGCCTACCGCGATGCCGTGCGCCAGTTCCGCGATGCGGTTGCCGACATCACCGTTGCCCGCGCCGAGATGACGGTGCAAGGCGCCGATATCGTCAAGCGCAGCGACGCGCTGTACAACATCCAGCTGGAGCGTCGCGACGCAGAAAGCACCCAGGCCCGCAGCCTGCAGACTATCGCCACGCTGCTGGCCCTGCTGGCTGGCGTGATTGCCGCCGTGGTCATCACCCGCCAGATCACCCGCCCGCTGCGCGATACCCTGCAAGCGGTGGAACGCATCGCCGGTGGCGACCTGACCCACGACCTGCGCGTCACCCGCCGCGACGAAATCGGCGTGCTGCAACAAGGCATCGCACGCATGGGCACTACCCTGCGCGAGCTGATCAGCGGCATCCGTGACGGCGTCACCCAGATCGCCAGCGCCGCCGAAGAGCTGTCGGCGGTGACCGAACAGACCAGCGCCGGTGCCAACAGCCAGAAGGTCGAAACCGACCAGGTGGCCACCGCCATGCATGAAATGGCCGCTACCGTTCAGGAAGTGGCGCGCAACGCCGAGCAGGCTTCTCACGCCGCGACCGGCGCCGATGACGAAGCGCGTGCCGGTGACCGCGTGGTCGGCGAGGCGATCAGCCAGATCGAACGCCTGGCCGAAGAAGTGCACCGCTCCACCGAGGCCATGAACCTGCTGCAACAGGAAAGCCAGAAGATCGGCAGCGTGATGGACGTGATCAAGTCGGTGGCCGAGCAGACCAACCTGCTGGCGCTCAACGCCGCGATCGAAGCGGCCCGAGCCGGTGAAGCCGGCCGTGGTTTTGCCGTGGTCGCCGACGAAGTGCGTGGCCTGGCCCAGCGCACGCAAAAGTCCACCGAAGAGATCGAGGGGTTGGTGGCCAGCCTGCAGCACGGCACCCAGCAGGTGGCCAATGCCATGCAGGGCAGCCGCTCGCTGACCGACAGCAGTGTCGAGCTGGCACGCAAGGCCGGTGCGTCGCTGGAGAACATCACCAGCACGGTGTCGAGCATCCAGTCGATGAACCAGCAGATCGCAGCGGCGGCCGAGCAGCAGAGTGCGGTGGCAGAAGAGATCAGCCGCAGCATCCTGAATGTGCGCGATGTGTCGGAACAGACCGCGGCGGCCAGTGATGAAACGGCGGCGTCCAGCGTGGAGCTGGCGCGCCTGGGTGGTCACCTGCAGATGCTGGTCAGCCAGTTCCGCGTCTGATCTCAAGATCGCTTTCGCGGGTAAACCCGCTCCCACAGGTTTGGCCGCTTTCCTGAAGGCAGCGGTAAACCTGTGGGAGCGGGCTTGCCCGCGAAGAGGCCAGCCCTGCCGATACAGAACTACTTGACGATCATCCCCACCCCACGCCCACGCGGATCGGAAGCAGTCTCAAGCTGCGCCCCGTTCACCCGGATCGCCTGGATATCGCCCATCTCCCAGCCCTGATCCTCCAGCACATAGCCCATCTTCTTCAGCTCATCCGCCACCGACCCGGTCAGCGGCGCGTAGCTGTCGTAGTAGATGGTGTCCTTGGGCAGCAACTGATGGTGCACACGCTGCGCCGCCACGGCCTTCTCCAGCGGCATGCCGTAGTCGTACAGGTTGTTCATCACCTGGAAGATGGAGGTAAAGATCCGCGAACCGCCCGGCGTACCGATCACCAGCTCGACCTTGCCATCGCGCGTCATCAGGCTCGGGCTCATCGACGACAGCATGCGCTTGCCCGGTTCGATGGCGTTGGCGTCACCGCCAACCACCCCAAAGGCATTCGCGGCGCCAGGCTTGGCACTGAAATCGTCCATCTCGTCATTGAGCAGGAAGCCCGCGCCCTTGACCACCACGCCGCTGCCGTAATCGAGGTTGAGCGTGTAGGTATTGCTGACCGCATTGCCCTGCTTGTCGACGATCGAGAAGTGCGTGGTCTGGTGTGGCTCCAGGCCTGGCTTGACCTTGTCGGTTTCGGAAATGGCCTTCGGGTTGACCTGGGCGGCGCGCTTGGCCAGGTAGTCCTTAGCCACCAACTGGTCGACCGGCACTTTGGTGAACGCCGGGTCGCCGAGGTAGTCGGCACGGTCGGCGAACACACGCTTTTCAATCTCCGAAAGCAGATGGATGTACTGCGCCGAGTTGTGCGCAACACCCTTGAAGTCCGCCGCACGGTCTTCCTTGATTCCCAGCAGCTGGGCCAGGGCGACGCCGCCGGAGCTTGGCGGCGGCGCGGTATAGACCACGTTGCCACGCCAGCTCAGGGCCATGGGTTCGCGCCACACGGCCTTGTAATCCTTGAGGTCGTCCTTGGTGATCAGGCCCTTGTCGGCCTGCATCTGCGCCACCAGCAGGTCGGCGGTCTTGCCTTGGTAGAACTCGCTCACGCCCTTGTCGGCGATGCGCTCGAGGGTCTGGGCCATTTCCGGCTGCTTGAACAGTTCACCGACCTTCATGTTGCCGAAATAGTCGTTGAAGTTGGTCGCGGTCTTGAACATGCCCTGGGCGTCGTTGCGGTACTGGTACTGCTTCTCGGCGACCTTGAAGCCGTTTTTGGCATAGCCGATGGCCGGGGTCAGCAGCTCGCTCCAGGGCAGCTTGCCGAACTTCTGGTGGGCTTCCCACAGGCCCATCACCGTGCCGGGCACGCCTGCGGCGCGCACGCCGACCAGGCTCAGGTTCTCGATGACTTCGCCCTTGTCGTCCAGGTACATGTTGCGCGAGGCTGCCTTGGGCGCCACTTCGCGGTAGTCGAGGAAGTACGGCTTGCCGTCGACGAACAGGGTCATGAAGCCACCGCCGCCGATGTTACCCGCCTCGGGGTAGGTCACCGCCAGGGTGAAGGCCGTGGCCACGGCCGCGTCCACCGCGTTGCCGCCCTTCTTGAGGATGTCGGCTGCAACCTGTGCACCATATTGATCGGGGGCGGCTACAGCGCCGCCTTCCAACGTGGCGGCGTAAGGCGAGGAACAGCTCAGGATCGCGGCTGCCAGAGCCATGTACTGGAACGGGACAATACGCATGACACTTCCTTGGTGTTGTTTTTGTTGAGCAGTCAGTAAGGCCGAAGCGATGTGACTGTGCAATCAAACGCAGGAAGTTTCGCCGCCTGTGGACAGGACCTGTCGCGATCAGGCAACTCAGCAGGCGTACATGGCCAACTTGCGCTGGATGAAATCAAGGAAGCACTGAATCCGCAGGGCCAGCTGGGTGTTGCGGTAGTACACCGCGTGGATCGGCTGGCGGTAGCCATTGTTGGCTTCGCTCAGCAGTACCTTGAGGCGGCCGGCGCGGATGTCTTCGTGGGTCATGAAATGCGACAGGGCGACGATGCCCTCTCCGGCCAGCGCCAGTTGGCGCAGGGTCTCGCCGCTGGAGGCGATCAGTGCCGGGCGGATGCCCCAGCGGTCACCCTGGGCGTGGCGCAACGGCCACTGGTTCAACGATTCAGGCTGGCTAAAGCCGAGCAGGCAGTGACCGTTCAGGTCTTCGACGTTTTTCGGCGTACCATGCCGCTCCAGGTATTCCGGGCTTGCCAGCACCTGGATCGGGCTGCAACCGAGCGAGCGGGCATGCAGGCTGGAGTCGGCAAGGTCACCGATGCGGATGGCCACGTCGGTGCTCTGTTCCAGCAGGTCGATGATCAGGTCGTCGGTGTTGAGCTCCAGCTCGATGCCGGGGTACTGGCGGCGGAACTCGCCGATCCACGGCAGGATGGCGTGCAGCATGAACGGCGCCGCGGCGTTGATGCGCAGGCGCCCGGACGGCGTCTGGCGATTCATCGACAGGCGCTCCTCCATCTCGTCCATCTGCTGCAGCACCAGGCGCGAGCGTTCGAGGAAGAAGCGGCCCTCCTCGGTGAGGTCCATGCGCCGGGTGGTGCGGTTGACCAAGGTGGTACCGAGCTTGGCCTCCAGGCGCGACAGGGTGCGGCTGACGGCCGACGGGGTCTGGCCCATCTGCTCGGCAGCAGCGGAGATTGAGCCGCAATCGATGACGGCGACGAATACCTGGAGTTCTTCGGAGCGGGTTTTCACTTGAGCGCCTGTGTCGGGTCCGTGCAGGGATTAGATAGCCTTGCCGAAGACCTTGTCCAGATGAGCTTCATAGGCCGCCAAGGCTGCCGGCACATCCGGGCGCTTCATCACATCCACTGCAAGGAAGGTTGGCAGCCCGGTCATACCCAGGAACTGGTTGGCCTTGTGGAACGGGAAATACACCGCATCGACACCCTTGCCCTCGAAGAAGTCGCTCGGGTCATCGAACGCTTGCTGTGGTGCGTTCCAGGTCAACGACAGCATGTATTGCTTGCCGTGCACCAGGCCACCGCTGCCGTACTTCTGCGAGTGGTCGGAGCGGGTACGGCCATCGTTGGCATAGAGGCTGCCGTGGCCAGCGGTGAAAACATCGTCGATGTACTTCTTCACGGTCCACGGTGCGCCCATCCACCAGCCTGGCATCTGGTAGATGATCACATCGGCCCAGAGGAATTTCTCGACTTCGGCCTGAGCGTCGTAGCCACCGTCGATGAAGGTCTGCTGCACATCGAAACCGGCACGGTCCAGATGCGCCAGCGCAGCGTCGTGCAGGGTCTGGTTGAGACGACCGTCAGAGTGGGCGAATTGTTTGCCGCCATTGAGCAGAAGGATCTTTTTCATGCTGGGCCTCGAGTCATTGGATGGATGACCGGCACAGTAATGGCTCATGGGCGCGGGATACAGCAGTTGGCGGTCAAAATACAATTGACCTGAAGTCACGAATCTCAACTTAATTATTGCCGTAGAATCGATTCTCCAATTATCTGTGAGTACGATCCATGAGCGAGCAGCACGCATTCATCCTCAAGGCCAAGACCCGTCCGGAAATGGCCGAAGCGTTCGAAACCCTGTTCCGTGCCTACGTCGAGCCCAGCCGCCAGGAACCAGGCTGCATCGAGTACCACATGCTGCGCGACCAGCAGGACCCGACCCTGTTCGTGTTCTATGAAGTGTGGGCCGACAAGGCAGCGCTGGACGTGCATTCAGCATTGCCGCACATGGTCGAGTTCTTCGAAAAGCGCATGGATTACCTGGAGCGCGATTTCGACATCCAGCCGATCGTCATGCTCAGCGCCTCGTCCGCTAACCGTTGATCAGCAGGTGGCCGCCCAGCGCGGCCAGGCCGATGAAGAAGCAGCGTTTGAACAGCACTGCGCTGATGCGCTGGCGCAACCACTGCCCGGCGAGCATGCCCAGCAGGGCCGGCGCCAGCATCAGCAGCGAAGCACCCAGCGCTTGCCCACCCAAGGCATCCTGGCCAGCCAGGCCGACGGCCAGCGCCAGGGTCGAGACCGTGAACGACAGGCCCAGCGCCTGGATCATCTCGTCGCGGCTCAAGCCCAGGCTCTGCAGGTAAGGCACCGCGGGCATGACGAACACGCCTGTGGCTGCCGTGACTACACCGGTCACCAGCCCACAGACCGGTCCCAACCACCCTTCCCGCTTCGGCGCCATCTGCAACGCTGGGCCTGCCAGCCCATACAGCGCGTAAATCACCAGCGCCGCCCCCAACGCATGCACCGCCCATGGCCCGCTGTTGATGCCCAGCCAGGCACTGCCCAGCAGCGTACCGACGAAGATCATCGCCAGCATCGGCCCGAGCCTGCGCAGCAGCGCCGGCAGATGCCCACCGGCTGCGAGTTGCCAGAGATTGGTCAGCGTCGACGGAACGATGAGAAGCGCCGCAGCCTGCGCCGGCGGCATAGCCAGCCCCAGCACGCCCATGGCGATGGTCGGCAGGCCGAGGCCGATAACACCTTTGACCGCACCGGCCAGCAGAAAGGTGATGACCACCAGCAGCGTCAGTGCCGGGCCGATGTTCTGGTAGAAAGCGATCAAGGTATTCATGGTGACCATGATGGCTTGCCGCAGCTGGACTGAAAATCTGCCATATTCTCAGCCAGACTCTTGCCAGGACAGAGGCAGATGCATTTCGACCTGATCGATCTCCGGCTTTTCCAGCACACCGTCGAATGCGGCAACATCACCGCCGGCGCCCGGCGCAGCCACCTGTCGCTGCCAGCGGCCAGCGCTCGCATCCGCGCCATGGAGGCCTCGCTTGGCACGCTTTTGCTTGAACGCAATCGCCGTGGCGTGCAGCCGACACCCGCCGGGCAGGCGCTGTTGCAGCATGCGCGGCTGATCGGCCAACAGGTCGAGCGCCTGCAGTTCGACCTGGCCCACTATGCCAAGGGCCAGCAAGGGCAAGTGCGGCTGCTGTGCAACACCGCAGCGCTGACCGAATACCTGCCGGAACTGCTGGCCAGCTACCTCGCCGACAACCCGGGGATCAGCGTCGATGTGCAGGAACTGCCCAGCCTGCGCATCGTGCAGGCGATCACCCAGGGCATGGCCGACCTGGGCATCATTTCCACCGCAGCGCCCAGCGCGCATCTGCAGACCTTGCCGTTTCGCGATGATCCGCTGGTGCTGGTGACACCGCTGGATCATCCGCTCGTCACCGAGCCCGCCCCGAGCTTTGTCGATAGCCTTGCCCATGGCCATGTCGGACTGGGGGCGAACAGCGCCCTGGCGCTCTACCTGGAGGAACAGGCCCTGCGCGAAGGCCATCGCATGCAGGTACGGGTGCGGGCCGAAGGGTTTGACGGGGTGATCCGCATGGTCGCTGGTGGTGCCGGTATCGGCGTGGTGCCGCTGGCCTCGGTGCAGCGCTGGAAGGGCATGTTGCCGGTGCACTGGGTGGCGCTGCGAGAGGATTGGGCCAACCGACGGTTGCTGCTGTGCGCGCGGGATTTTGCCGGGTTACCGGGCTATGCGGCGGGGTTGGTTGAGCGATTGATCCAGGCCTGAACGATTATCGTCGCTTGAAAGACTGCACTGAGCTTGAGCCCAGGGTAATGCCCAGATGAGTTCTGACGCGGCTTGATTACTCAGTGCGCGAGCGCCAACTCTCGTAAAGCGGCCGACGCGAGAAATCCGGAACGAGAGGCATAACGAGGGTCACGCTTCACTTTTTCGTCGATCCGCTGCAGCAGGTTTTCAGGCAGTGTTGCATTGAACCGCACGGCCTTCCCCAGATACGGCGTGACATCAAAATCAACGACAGCCCAGACCCCACCTGCATAATCGGGATTCGCCACATGGACGTCGACTTCCTGCGCTTGCGGAAGCGCTTCGTTATCAGCAACCAAGCCTTCGAAATGAAGCGCCAACGCCTCCTGAACATTCTCCAGCGCTTGAGCGACATTCGCACCGGCAGAGAAGCAGCCTGGCACATCGGGAACGGTCACGCCGTAGTCCGAACCGGCGTCCTTGTGCAATACGACCGGAAATTTCATTGCGCGTCTCCTCTGATGTTCGAGCTGTCGAAGCCACTGGACGGCTTCAAGCCAGCTTGCTTCAGGATGCTGTGTACGGTGCCTTCAGGCAGATCGCTCTTGGGATGAGGAACTGTCACCCTTCCCTTCTTGAACGGATGCCTGAACTGGCGATGGCTGCCCTTCACCTCGACTTCATACCACCCATCAATGAGCTGGATCACTTCACGACTGCGCATTCATCCTTCCTTCGGCAGTCGATGTGTATGATACACACCGAATTAACCAAAACGAAGCGCAGTACACACTATGCACACTTCCGGCGACCAGCGGATGGTTCAGATCGCCAAGTAGGCTTCAACTTACAGCCTTGTAGGAAACCTACATTTCTACCCTATACCCCCAGGGGGTATCACTTCAGATAAGACCGCAACAACGCCGCCACCTTATCCGCTTCTTCTTGCCGCTCCTCGGCGCTCAGCCCTTCCGCCACCAGATGTTCGCGGATGTGCCCTTCCATCACTTCGGTCATCAGCCCGTTCACCGCGCCGCGCACGGCGGCGATCTGCTGGAGGATCGCCAGGCAGTCCTTGTCCTGCTCCAGCGCGGTCTCCAGGGCGGCGGCCTGGCCTTTGATCTTGCGCACGCGGGTGAGCAGTTGTTTCTTGCTCTTGATCGTATGTGCCATTCGCTTTCACACCATGCTAGGTATACTGGGGTATAGTATATTTCTCGACCTTCCGGGAGCATGATAAACCATGGCGACACAAACCTCAGGCCGCTGGCAGCACAGCCACCAGTTCCACACCAGCAACCTCGGCGCCGAGCGCAAGACACGCCTGGCCGTGTGGCTGACGGCGATCATGATGGTGGCGGAAATCGCCGGGGGCTGGTTCTTCAACTCCATGGCCCTGCTCGCCGACGGCTGGCACATGAGCTCGCACGCCCTGGCCCTGGGGTTGTCGCTGCTGGCCTACGCTGCCGCGCGTCGTTATGCCAAGGACCAACGCTTCGCTTTTGGCACTTGGAAGATCGAGATCCTCGGCGGCTATTCCAGTGCCCTGCTGCTGCTCGGTGTGGCCGGCCTGATGGCCTTCCAGTCGGCCGAGCGCCTGCTGACGCCGGGGCCGATCCACTATGACGAGGCAATCTTCATCGCGGTGATTGGCCTGGCCGTGAACCTGATCTGCGCCTGGTTGCTGCGCGACGATCACGATCATCACCACCATGGCCATGACCATCATCACGACCACGGCCATCATCACCACGACCTGAACCTGCGCTCGGCCTATCTGCACGTGATTGCTGACCCGCCACCTCGGTGCTGGCGATCGTCGCCCTGCTGGCTGGCAAGTTCTGGGGTGCCAGCTGGCTCGACCCGGTGATGGGGCTGGTCGGTGCGGTGCTGGTGGCGCTCTGGGCCCGCGGCCTGCTGCGCGATACCGGCCGCGTCTTGCTGGATGCCGAGATGGATGCGCCAGTGGTCGAGGAAATTCGCGAAGTGGTCGCCGAACTGCCGGTACCCGCCACCATCACCGACCTGCACGTGTGGCGCGTGGGCAAAGACCAGTACGCCTGCATCCTCAGCCTGGCCACCCAGGCCGCACTGAGCGCCGACAGCGTGCGCCATGCACTCGCCGTGCACGAGGAACTGGCCCACATCACCGTCGAGGTCAACGCCCTGGCATAGCGCGGGCAGGCAGCTGGACGTCGAGCCCAGGCAACTGCAGCTCGGCGGATGGCCCTATGGTGACGAGTCATTCAGCCAGTCACCAGGAGTTGTGCCATGTCCGATTTCATCACCGTCCTGCGCGAAACCTGCCCGACGCCGGTCGTGGACGCCACCAAGTGGAAGCGCATCGGCGGCGATCCGCACACCGTCAACCTCAACGCCTACCTGTCGGCCGACGGCAGCAAGATCATGGGCACCTGGATCTGCACCCCGGGCAAGTTCGAGGTCAACTACGAAAAGTGGGAGTTCTGCCACTTCCTCGATGGCTACTGCATCATCACCCCGGAAGGCGAAGAGCCGAAGCACCTGAAAGCGGGTGATGTGTTCGTGATCGAACCGGGGATGAAAGGCACCTGGGAAGTGGTCGAAACCGTGCGCAAGTATTTCGTCTTCGCCTGATTTTTTGCCAGAGCGATGCAGGCCCTGTGGAAAACGCGAAACTTCCTACAGGGCCATCACTCTGTTGATCACCGGCAGCAGAAATAGCAAAACAGCCATAAATCCATTGAACTTCAGCAACATCTTCTGACTTTTACCCTCAGCTTGAACCCCCCTGCTTGTAGTCCTTTTCTGAATTACGCCACACCGCCCCATAGCGTATTGCCCTCGCTCTCTCCCAGACCTAGCCTGCACAGGTCGCCCGAATCGCCGGGCAGCATTGCCCATCCAAAACAATGTCAAGGAGAGGAATCATGGCATTCGACGCCTACATTCAGATCGACAGTATTCCAGGCGAAGCACTGGACGAAAAATGCAGCAAATGGATTGAAGTGCTGGGCTACGACTTTGGCGTCAGCCAAAGTACATCTGCCACTGCCAGTTCTGCAGGCGGCGCAACATCAGGCAGGACTTCCGTTACCAACTTCACTTTCACCAAATACCTCGACAGTGCCAGTTGCAAACTGATGGAAGCCAGTTGCACGGGCCAGCACCTAAAAGAGGTGAAGCTTGCCCTCTGCCGTGCTGGTGGTGACAAGCTCAGGTACTTCGAAATCATCCTCGAAGAAGTGATCATCGCCGAGTATTCGCAGGCCGTGGACACTGGAGTGCCATTGGAAGTGGTGCAGATCAATTACGGGCGTATCAAGACCACTTACACCCAGCAACGCCGCCACGATGGCAGTGGCGGCGGCAATATCGCCGGGGGCTGGGACCGAATCGGCAACAGAAAATACGCGTGAGGGTGCTGCCATGTCTGAAGCTCGCGCGTACCTGAACCTCAAGCTGCAAAACTATCACAGGCTGAAATCCGACCTAGCGCTGACCGGTCACTCCCTGGAAAAGTTTGATGTACTGAATTCACACATTGCCAATACGGTGGTCCGTAGCGGCGAACTTATCATCATCGGCGACCCCACCACGGCTTCCTGCACCAGCCAGGAAGCCTGGATGATGAGGCAGGCGACAATTGCGCACTTGGGGCTGATGCGCAACGGCCAGGGTGTGGATAACTTTTTCCTGGACAATTTCGAGACCTTGAAGAGCCTCATTGCGCATGCTTCTGTGGGCGCCGGAGTGGTCAGTGAAGGGTGGAGCAAGCACCTGAAAGCTATCGAAGCCACCTTGATGGAAATCGAGAAATTGCATCAACGGCATCTCGGGTCAGGAACGATGGCGGCTCGCGATCAGTTCTATGCAAAGCGTGCCGCCTTGTTCATGAAGCTGGATGAGCAGTTGAACAAGCTGGCTGCTTACGGTTCCGGGCTAAGGAACAAAAGCTCGATCAAAAGAACGTTGGGGATATCCACGAAGAGCTTTTTACACACAGGTGAAATTGCAGGGTATGCAAATAAGGTCGCCGGCGTAGCAAAGGCAGCCAACTTGATAAAGCAAGGTACCTACGTGGGTGTAGCTCTCCAAGTCGCAGGAACAGGGCTTGAGATCCACAAGGCTTGTACGCTCGGGCGTGAAGCAGATTGCGAGAGGGCGAAGTATGTTCAAGGAGGCCCACTAATAGGAGGGCTCGCAGGCGGAAGCGTTGGTGGTTATGCGGCTGGCACTCTCTTAGCCCCTGCACTATGCGCCGCGATCGGCTTATCGACGGCAGGCACGGGTGGACTGGTCTGTGCAGTAGTAATTGGCGGTACTGGGGCAACGATTGGTGGAAAAGTTGGAGAATGGCAAGGTGAAATCTACGGTGAGTTTCTGTATAGAGGGTTTTCAAGGTGAGCATTGTCGATGAAGGGCTAATCGCGGCAATCATCATTAACCTGATCATCGTCACCATGACAATACAGTGCATTATCGCCGCCCGGAGCACCGAGTACTTTGAGTCATTATTCCCTAACAGCCAATACATCATACAAAACAGAGCGACCTACGAGCGAGCCGGGCTGATCGGGAAACTAATGCGGACCGGGGCAATTTCAACAGTACTCGTACTACCATCGGTGTTCACAAAAAGAAGACTGGTGGAGCCAAAAGAGGTTGAATCATTCCCTAGAAAAACGAAGACTCTACTTATAACGCTCTGGACGCTGCACATAACTCTCTTCTCATCTCTTTTAATATCCCATTACCTGTATCTTCAAAGCTAACCGTGCAACTCCTTACAAGATGTACAAAACTAGATATCGCTATAGTTTGAAAAGACGTCGCAGAGCGGGGGCCTTGAAGCGCTCGCTTGTGGGATATTCGGCGGTACAGTGGGGGAATGGCAGGCGGAAAATTTGGAAATTAAGCAGGCGCCTGGGCTGGAGAACTTCTATACGAGGCAGTAGCAAAATGACAATCATGCACTGGATTTTTTTAGTCTACAGCATGACAGTCACAACTTTACTTTTCTTGAACCTGGCATTAACAATATATATCGCTCATCGCAAAATTGATTACATTGAAGGATTCTTATTAAACTGCAATGCAATAACCGACGAAAAAGAACTCTGGCTACATGCTGGCTTGATGGGAAAATTCTTTCGACTAACGAATATATCGCTCATTCTACTCATCCCTAAAATCTATGCACGGAAAAACCTCATTGACATTAAGGAAATAAATAATCTACCTTCAAAAATCAAGACCGTCCTAATCTTCTTAGGCTCCTCGCTTTTTATATTGACTATCGCATTTTTTGGCTTGGGAGTTTTCATGCATTACTTACCCCCCTTACCTAAATAATGTTCAAAAAACATCGCGGTACGGGCCTCCTCCCTCTGGTGCGCAGTTACAGAGGGAAAGCCGCCCGGCCCGCGATGAAGTCCTCGCTCGTCAATCCTTCTTGCGGTAGCCCTCGACAATCGCCGAGAAGTCCTTGCCGCCTTCACCGCGCAGGCTCATGGCCTGGTACAACTGCTGGGCCACGGCACCCAAAATCACCGGCTGATGTGCCTGACGCGCAGCCTCGGTAGCCAGCCCCAGGTCCTTGAGCATCAGTTCAGCACCAAACCCGCCGGTATACCCCCGCGAGGCGGGTGCAGTCTCGATGATGCCCGGCCACGGGTTGTAGGTATCGGAACTCCAGCAACGCCCGGTCGAACTGTTGATGATCCCCGCCAGCACCTTGGTGTCGATGCCCAGCGCATTGCCCAGGGCCATGGCCTCGGACACGCCGATCATCGAGATGCCCAGCAGCAGGTTGTTGCAGATCTTGGCGATCTGCCCGGTCCCCACTTCACCGCAATGCACGATGTTACGGCCCATCTGCTCCAGTACCGGCTTGAGCGTGGCGAACAGTTCTGCGCTGGCGCCGACCATGAAGGTCAGCGTGCCCGCCGCCGCGCCACCGGTCCCTCCGGACACCGGCGCATCGCCCATGTCCACGCCCTTGGCGGCAGCAGCCTTTGACACCTCACGTGCGGTCTGCGGGTCGATGGTGCTGCAATCCAGCGTCGGCGTGCCTGGGCGGATGCCTGCCAGCACGCCATCGTCTTCGTTGAGGTACACGGCGCGCACATGGGCCGCCGCCGGCAGCATGGTGATCACCAGCTCGCTGCTGGCCGCCGCGTCCCTCGGGGAGGCGCTGACCTGGCCGCCCAGTTCGGCGAGCTCGGCCAGCACCGTCTTGTTGAGGTCAAACAGGTTCAACTGGTGCCCGGCCTTGATCAGGTTGCGGGCCATGGGCGCGCCCATGTTGCCCAGGCCGATGAATGCGATACGCATGGCGTGCTCCTTAGCGCAGGCTGATGGTGGTGTTCACACCGTCATTGACGCTGTCGTCATCGAACCAACGGGCGGTGACGGTCTTGGTCTGAGTGTAGAACTGCACCACCTGCTTGCCGTACGGGCCGAGGTCGCCGAGCTTGGAGCCGCGCGAGCCGGTGAAGCTGAAGAACGGTACCGGTACCGGAATCGGAATGTTGATACCCACCTGGCCGATGTCGATCTCGCTCTGGAACTTGCGCGCCGCCGCGCCGCTCTGGGTGAACAGGCCGGTACCGTTGCCGAACGGGTTGGCGTTGACCAGGGCAATGGCTTCGTCGAGAGTGTCGACTTCCAGGGTCACCAGCACCGGGCCGAAGATTTCCTGGGTGTACACCTGCATGTCGGTCTTCACCCCGGAGAACAGGGTCGGGCCGACGAAGTTGCCTTGTTCATAGCCCGGCACCTTGACCCCACGGCCATCGAGTTCGAGCTTGGCACCTTCGCGGATGCCGCTTTCGATCAGGCCCAGCACACGCTCCTTGGCGCGCCTGGAAACCACCGGGCCGACATCGGTGCCGGGCTCGCAACCGGCGTTGACCTTGAGCTTGCTGGCCGCCTCCTTGATGTCTGGCAGCCAGTCACGCGCCTTGCCCACCAGCACCGCCACCGAGGTGGCCATGCAGCGCTGGCCTGCTGCACCGAAGGCGGCACCGACCAGGGCGTTGACGGTTTGCGTGCGGTTGGCGTCTGGCAGCACCACGGCGTGGTTCTTGGCGCCCATCATCGATTGCACACGCTTGCCGTGCTGGCTGGCGAGGTTGTACACGTGGGTGCCAACTTCGGTGGAACCGACGAAGGAGATCGCCTTGATGTCTGGGTGGGTGCAGATTGCATCGACCACCTGCTTGCCGCCGTGCACCACGTTGAGCACACCAGCCGGCACACCAGCCTCCAGCGCCAGCTCGACCAGCAACATGGTCGACAGCGGGTCCTGCTCGGAAGGCTTGAGGACAAAGGTGTTGCCGCAGACGATGGCCATCGGGAACATCCACAGCGGGATCATCGCCGGGAAGTTGAACGGGGTGATGCCGGCGCACACGCCGATGGGCTGGCGCAGGGTGTAGGTGTCCACGCCACTGGCGACGTTCTCGGCGAATTCGCCCATCTGCAGAGTGCCGATGGAAGCCGCGTGCTCGACCACTTCCAGGCCGCGGAAGATATCGCCTTCGGCATCGGCAAGGGTCTTGCCCTGCTCGGCGCTGAGCACCTGGGCGATGCGTTTGGTGTGTTCGCGGATCAGCGCCTGCAGCTTGAGCATGATGCGCATGCGCGCACCGATCGGGGTGTCACGCCAGGTCTTGAAGGCGCGCTGGCCGGCAGCCACGGCGGCATCCACTTCTTCGACGGTGGCGAACGGTACCCGCGCCAGCACTTCCTGGGTGGCCGGGTTGACGATGTCGCGCCATTCGCTGGTTTTCGACTCGACCCATTGGCCGTCGATCAGCAGCTTGACCTGCTCGACCTTGGTCTTGTCAGGGGACTGTGGTGCGTTCATCTGCGTTCTCCTTGGAATTATTGTCAGGACGAGATCGCCAGCGCCGGGCAAACGCGAGGTGGCGCCTTGGGGCTTTTTTCGAGTATAGATGTGCAAACATCCAACAAGAACGCACAAAAAAACCGGATCAACATGCAAAAAGACCTGACCTCCCTCAGTGCGCTGAACTGGGACGACCTGAAGTTCTTCCTCGAAGTGGCGCGCACGCGCAAAGCCAGCAGCGCGGCCAAGCGCCTGGCCGTCGACTACACCACGGTATCGCGGCGCATCAGCTCGCTGGAGGGGGCGATGGGCACGCTGCTGTTCGAAAAGTCGCGTACCAACGGCTTTGTCCTGACCGCCGAGGGGCAACGCCTGCTGGGCTACGCGGAGTCGATCGAGAGCACCTTGCACATGGCCTGCGAACAGGTCTCCGGCTCCGGCGTGGCGCTCTCGGGGCATGTGCGCATGGGGTGCACCGAAGGCTTTGGCAGTTTTTTCGTCACCCCGCAGCTGAGCCACTTCGTCGATGCCTACCCGGCGATCTCGGTAGATATCTTGCCGCTGCCGCACTTCATCAGCCTGTCCAAGCGCGAGGCGGACATCGTTATCGCCCTGGAGCGGCCAGAACATGGGCCTTATGTGTGCTGCAAGCTGTGCGACTATCGGCTGCGGCTGTATGCGACCCAGGACTATCTCGACAACCATGCGCCGATCCGCCAGGTCAGCGATCTGGCCAGCCACCCGTTCATCAGCTACGTGGACGACCTGGCGTTCAGTTCGGAGCTGCTGTACCTGGCCAACCTGATTCCCAATGCCAATGCGCATTTGCGCAGTACCAGTGTGATTGCCCAGTACACGGCAGCGCTGCAGGGGCGTGGGCTGGCGATATTGCCGTGCTTCCTGGCGGCGCAGGATACGCGGCTGGTGACGGTGTTGCCGGAGGAGATCGAGGTGACGCGGCAATTCTGGATGTATTGCCGGGAGGATTTGAGGAAGTTGAAGCGGATTACTCTGTTGTGGGATTACATCCGCGGGGTGACCGAGGCGAATGCGCCGTTGTTGATGGGTGAGACGCGCGAGATGCGCTTTGCTTAGGGTTGATGGAGGTCTTTAGGTGTTCGCCACAGCATTACCAGCGCCTATGAGAACGAGCGCCGCGCGGGCGGCGCTCGTTCTCATGAGCGCCGAAAGTCTCAAGGCAGGCACCTGTCAGCTACACCGCACTGTATTCTCTACAGCTATTTCAATAAGACGCCACCACAATCGACACCCGCCGGTTCTCGGTCCGCCCGGCGCTGGTGCGGTTGTCCGCCACTGGCTGCGTGCTGCCCAGCCCACGGGTATGAATGTTCTGCGCCTGCATGCCAACGTCGATCAACGCCTTGGCCACACTCTGCGCGCGTCGCTCGGACAACTGCTGGTTGTAGGCGGCCTTGCCCGAAGCATCGGCGTGGCCATCGACACGCACGCTCTGGATACCCACGCCCAGCAAAGCCTTGCCGATCCGCTCGACGATCGCCTGGCTCGGGGCATTGAGGCTGTCCAGGTCGCTGCCGAACAGCACCTTGCCCGACAGGTCGAATGCCCAGCCTTCCTCGGTAGGGGCGAAGCCTTCACGCTTGAGGACGGCGATCTGTTCGGCGCTCAGCCCTTTGGGTGGCGCGCTCTGGCACCCTGTCAACGCCAGCAAGGCCAGCAACATCACGACGAATGAAAGACGCAAACGCTGTATCACGGTTCAACTCCTGTTGCTGGAATCGGCGGCGGACCGTTCCGTCTGCGCCGCTTGCCACTGGCCACGGCGCTTGCGCTTGGCCTGGTACATCGCCGCATCGGCGGCATTGAGGAGGCTAGCAGGGTCATTGCCATCTTCCGGGTAGTAGGCGATGCCGACACTGAGCGACGTGGTGAGGCTTTCGCCGCTCTCGAGCAGCATCGGCAGCTGCATGCTGGTGATGATCTTCTCGGCGATGCGCTCTGCGTCCTCACGCGAGTGCAGCGGAGTCAGCAGCACGGCAAACTCGTCCCCCCCCAGGCGGGCCACCAGATCGTGCTCGCGCAGTTGCGCACGCACGCGGTCGGCCACGTTGATCAGCACTTCGTCCCCCACGGCATGGCCGAGGCTGTCGTTGATCTGCTTGAAGTGGTCACTGTCGAGGAACAGCAGCGCCACATGGTCTTGCTGCCGTGCAGCATTGCGCAGGCTGCGGCTGAGGCGCCCCTCGAAGAACGCGCGGTTGGGCAGGCCGGTAAGGCTATCGTGGCTGGCCTGGTGAGCCAGGGTGGCGTTCTCGTTTTGCAGGTGGCCGTGCCAGACCTCCAGTTCATCGAGCAAGGCATTGAAATCGTTACCCAACTCGTTCAGCTCGGCAATGGGCGCTTCCGGCACACGGCGGTCGAAACTGCGTTCGCGACGTGCGGCGTGGGCGACACTGGCCAGGCTGCGCAGGGGGCGCACGATGTCGCCAAGCAGGCGCCGCGACAGGTACAAGGCAACGAAGGCACTAAGGATGGTGCAGAACAGGATGCCGGCAAGACCGCTGAGCAGGAACAGCAGCAAGCTGCGGCCCTGGCCGACCAGCTCGATATGCCCGACTTGCTGTTGCTGGTGCATGATCGGCAGGTTGATCGGCCCATTCAGCAAGGCCGACGCCACCTGCGCCTCAAGGTGCCCGAGCACGCCTTCTTCACGGCGCTGCCAGTGCGCCAACTGCTCCCCATCGTTGTTGAATACCTTGGCGTCCGCCACTTCTTCGGTTTTGGCGATCAGTTCCAGCGCCTCATGGGCCGCTGCGCTGTCGTCGAACACCACCGCGGCTTCGACGGTGTAGTTGATCGAACGGGCAATCAGGTGCAGGTTGTGGTGGGCGTACACACGCAGGGCCAGCACACCGAGCAGGGTCAGCGAGATACCGGCCAGGCCCACTGCCATCAGCGCAACGCTGAGGTGGCCGCGGCCGAGTACCGAACGCAAGGTGGGACGCACGCCGGCCTTCCAGGCTGTACGCTTCATGGCACAGCTCCGCGTCGCCGTGACAGTTGCAACACGCTGGGATGGATACGCACGCCGGAACGTGCCACGGAGTCGAGGTTGACCTCGAACGCGACCTGCTGGTCACCGACGCGCAGGCAGAACAGGCTACCCACCGTGCACGGGTCATCGGCTTCGCTGATGCTCAGTACCGGATGGCCATTGATGGCCTGGAACAGGTGATCGCGCTGGGCATCGTCGAGCTTGCCGATGTACACCGCGTCACAGGCTTGGGCGACGTTCCGGTCGTCGGCCAGCAGGCGGCGCACCTGCAAGGGTTGGCCGGAGTTCTGCACGTTGCCCTTGATCAAATCGTCGGCATATTCGGTCGGGCCGATCATGCACAAGCGCAAGGGCACAGGTTCGGTAGGCCAGCGGGCATAGCTGAAGATGCCCAGGACCACTTGGGTTACCGCCTTGGCACGCTGCTGGGCCTGAGCGGAGGTGGCGGAACCGCCCGCCTGGACGGGGCCGGCCAACAGCGACAGGGCAACTAGAAGCAGCAAAAGCGCACAGCCTGTCAACCGCTCCCTGGCGCCTGTCATGTGAGAATTCTCTCAAAAACCTGTCTGAGTCGGCGCAACGATAGCACAACGCCGGCTAGCTGTAGGAGCCTCAGACTTGTTCAAGCATCAGGCCGGAAATACGCCGTACCTTGCGCAGCACCGCTTCCTCGAAAATGCCTTGGCGCGGCTCGATCAAGCTGAAGCAATGCTTGGCCCGGGTAATGCCGGTGTACACCAGTTCCTTGGTCAGCACCGGGTTGAGTGCATCCGGCAGCACCAGCGCGGTGTGGCTGAACTCGGAGCCCTGGGACTTATGCACCGTCATGGCGTAAACGGTCTCCACCTCGTTGAGGCGGCTGGGCAGCACGAAGCGCACCCCACCACTGCCGTCGTTACGCGGGAACGCCACACGCAGCAGCGCTTCACCGTGCTCGTCCGGCAAGCGCAGGGCGATACCAATGTCGCCGTTCATCAAGCCCAAGCCGTAGTCGTTGCGCGTCACCAGCACCGGGCGACCTTCATACCACGGCTGCTGGTTGTCGATCAGCCCGGCATTGTGCAGCACCCGCGCCACACGCTCGTTGAGGCCTTCGACACCCCAGGGCCCCTTGCGCACGGCGCACAGCAGCTGGAAGTCTTCGAAACTGTGCAGCACCCTGGCAGCCCACTGTTCCCAGCGCGGATCGTCGAAAGCGCTGCCCGGTGCGGGGCGATGGCGGCCAATGGCGCGCAGGTAGCTGCGATAGCCCTGAGGCCCTTCGTTACCGCGGTCGAGGCCGTCGAGAATCAGGCGGTCGAAAGCCCGATCCTGCTCACCGCGCAGCGCCAGGCCGAACACGTCCGCTGGCGGCATGCTCAGCAGGTCGCGTGCCGCCTGGGCCTCCTGGCGGTTGACCAGGCGCGCCAGCTGGCCGATGCCACTGCCTTCCCCAAAACGTCGCGAGAAGCGCAGCATCACCACTTGCTGGGCTAGCGGATTGCGTTGCGCATCGCCGGTTTTCAGGCCACTGGCGGCCAGCGGTTGGCCGCCGATGCGTTCCAGCCAGGCCTGGGTCGCGGGCGAATAGCAGCCCTCTTCGGCATCCCGGCACAGGTCACCGAGTACGGCGCCAGCCTCGACCGACGCCAGCTGGTCCTTGTCCCCGAGCAGAATCAGCCGCGCCTTGGGCGGCAATGCCTGCAGCAAGTTGGCCATCATCTCCAGGTCGATCATCGACGCCTCGTCGACCACCAGCACATCCAGCGGCAGCAGATTACCGGCGTGGTGACGGAAGTGCCGCGAGCCTGGGCGGCTGCCGAGCAGGCGATGCACGGTACTGACGTCGGTGGGGATCTGCCTGCGCACCTCGGCGCTGACCTGCAACCGTTCAACCTGCTGGCCAATGGATTCGGTCAGGCGTGCGGCGGCCTTGCCGGTCGGCGCGGCCAGGCGAATACGCAGCGGCCTGCCCTGCTCCACCGCAGGCGCCTGTAGCAGCGCCAACAAACGCACCACCGTGGTGGTTTTGCCGGTGCCAGGGCCGCCAGTGATGATGCTGAAGCCTGCACGGGTGGCCAGGGCGCAGGCGAGTTTCTGCCAGTCCACCTGCCCAGCCAGGGCGCCTTCGTCGAACAGCTGCGCCAGGCGCGCAGGCAGGTCGGCCGGGGTTGCTTCCTCCTGGCTCAGGCGCTGGCGCAGGGTCTGGTCGATCTGCCGCTCGTAGCTCCAGTAGCGGCGCAGGTACAGGCGCTGGCCGCTGAGCACCAGCGGACGCGCGTGCTGGCCCGGCGTATTGCCGGCAGCCACCAAGGGGCTTGCGGCAATGCGCTGCAGCCAGGTGGCCAGGCCGAGGTTGGCCAGCAGCTGCGAGGGCAACAGCAACGGGCCGGTCAGGGCATCGCCTTCGGGTGGCAGGGACAGGGCGAAATCCGGCTCGGCGAGGGTTTGTTGCAGGTCGAGGCAGACATGCCCGTGGCCCAGCTGGTGGCTGGCCAGTGCTGCCGCCAGCAGCAGCAACGGGTCACTGCCAGGGGCTCGCTCTTCAAGAAAGCTGACGAACGCCCGGTCGAGCGCACGCAGCCAGCCTCGCTCGACCCAGCGATCGAGCAACTGCAGCAGGTCTGCACTGTTGTGCTGGGGAGCCAGGGCCAGCAGGTGTTCAGCGTGCAGTGGTGCAGGCAAGAGATCATCGAGGGTTCGGCTCATGTCAGGGCTCCGGCAAACAGGTCCTGCTGCTCAGGCTGGTGCGCGCCCCGGAACAGCGCGTCGAGGGCCTCGATCAGCTCGCGTGGCGGCCTGGCGAAGTACACGCCGTGGCCACTGCAGCTGGCGCCACGCAGGAAGATGAACAGGGCACCGCCGACATGGCGGTCGTAATCGTAATCCGGCAGCCGTGCGCGCAGCTGGCGATGCAGGGCCAGCAGGTAGAGCACGTACTGCAGGTCGTAGCGGTGTTCAAGGATGGCTTTTTCCATGGCCTGGGTGTCGTAGGCCTGGGTGTCCGGGCCCAGCCAGTTGGACTTGTAGTCAGCCACGTAATAGCGCCCGTCGAGCTCGTATGCCAAGTCGATGAAACCTTTGAACATGCCATTGAGCAAGGTCGGCTGCGCAGCCGGGCGAGCCGTGCCGGGGTAGGTATGCCGGGCCACCAGGCGGTCGAGTTGCTCGGCGTCGACGTTGTGGCTGGCGAACCAGAACTCCATCTCGATCTGGTAATGCTGCAGTTGCGCGAGCGTCAGCTGCGAAGGGCCGGCCGGCAGCGGCTCGTTGAGCAGGCGCTGCAGCCACTGGCTGAGTGTCGGAATCCAGCCGGTCCAGCCGCGGCGGTTGCAACGTTGGCCAACCGTACGTTCGATGAGCTTGGGGTTGCCGGCGACCTCGGCAAAGCCTTCACGCCCGGCCCACTCCAGCAGCCCATGGAGGAAAGTGCCCGGGTTGGGGCCACGGGGAAAGCGATGGATGTCGCCGCCGTCGCCGGGTACTTCACGGATCGGTTGGGTATCGGCAACTTCGTCATCGAGCAGTTGCTGGGCCTGTGAGCTGTCGGCGCCGAGGGTCTGTTCACCCACGCGCAAGGCACTGTAGGACGCAATCCACCAATGTTCGGCGGCGGCCCGTCGTGGCTTGCGTGCGGGTATCAGCTCGTGTTCGGCCTGGGACGCACGGTAGCGCTCATCACTGGCCTGCGGCAGGGCCGGGCAGACAATGTGCTCACAGCCAGCCAGCAAGCTCTGCAGCCACTCCTTGAGGTGCTCCGAGCTGGGCAGTGGCAGGCCACCACCTAGCAGGTAGCCGAGCGCCGAGCGGTGCAGTTGCGAACGCTTCTGGTTGCCGCGCTTGAGGTCGGCGACCCCCAGCCAGCAGGCGTGCTGGGCACGCGTCAGCGCGACGTAGAGCAGGCGCAGGTCTTCGGCCAGGCGCTCCTCGTCGGCCAGGGCGACCTGCGCTGCGTCAGGGGCCAGCGTCAGCTGCGCGTTGCCCAAGCTGTCGTGCCAGGCCAGGGGCAGGCGGCTGCCATCCACCGGCTTGCTGGTGCAGATGAACGGCAAATAGACCAGCGGGTATTCCAGGCCTTTGGACTTGTGAATAGTCACCACCTTGACCAGCTGCTCGTCGCTCTCCAGCCGCAGGATCTGCTCCTCGCCCGCTTGACCGGAATTGGCCAGGTGCTCGGCGAGGTGACGGATCAGCGCCTGTTCGCCGTCCAGCTCAGTGGCCGCCTGCTGTAGCAGTTCGGCCAGGTGCAGCAGGTTGGTCAGCACGCGCTCACCCTCCGTGCGGCCGATCAGCGTGCGCGGCAACTCAAAGTCGTGCAGCAGGTGCCGCAACATGGGCAGCACACCCTGACGCTGCCAGATCTCTCGGTAGCGACGAAAACGCATGACCCAGCCCTCCCAGACCCGCTCGTCCTGGTTCAGCTGGTCAAGTTCAGCCAGCGACAGCTCCAGGGTCATGCTGGCCAGGGCGGCCTTGAGCAGGCGTTCGGAGTCCGGCTCGGCACAGGCCTTTAGCCAGGCCAGCAAGTCATGGGCCTCCTGGGCAGCGAATACCGAATCCTTGTCGGACAGGTACACGCTGCGCACATCGCGGGCGGCAAGCTCGTTGCGCACCAACTGCGCTTCATGGCCATCACGTACCAGGATGGCAATGTCCGAAGGCTGGCATGGGCGCAGTTCGCCCTGGTCATCGCTGAAGCCGGTCACCCCGCGCTGGCCGCCATTCAATACGCAAACGATATGGCTGGCGCAGCTGGCGGCCAGCTGCTGACGGTAGAGCGTGCTGGATACCGGCTCTTCGCTTTCCAGCTGCCAGCAGTGCAGTGCCGCACACGCCTTGCCGTCGATCAACAGGCGTTCACTGCGGCCCTTGGCGCGAACCTCGACGAACGGCAACGGGTTGTCGTCGGCTTCGCGGAACAGGAAGGCACCCTTGCCCTGCTCGCGGCCTTCGGCCTGCATGAAGACTCGGTTGACCGCCGCAACCATCGCCTGGCTGGAGCGGTAGTTGGTGTCCAGGCTGTGCAGCCGGCCGGCGGTGGCGCGCCGGGCCGACAGGTAGGTGTAGATATCGGCGCCACGGAAGGCGTAGATCGCCTGCTTGGGGTCGCCGATCATGAACAGGCCGGTGTCCGGGTTGTTCTCGCTGATGCGATAGATGCTTTCGAAAATGCCGTACTGGACCGGGTCGGTGTCCTGGAATTCGTCGATCAACGCCACCGGGAACTGCTCGCGGATCAGCGCCGCCAGGCGTTCTCCCGACTCCGTGCGCAACGCCTGCTGCAGACGTAGCAACATATCGTCGAAGCCCATCTCGGCGCGGCGGCGTTTTTCCACTTCGAAACGCGCCGCAACCCAAGCGGCGGCATGTTCAAGCAAGCGGGCATCCGGGCTGGTCAGGGCCTGCAGTTGTTGCTGCAGGTTCTGCATGGCATGCAGGGCCGGGTGGTCGGGCGGATCGGTTTTCCAGGCTTCAGCCATCCCGGCCGGGGTCAGGCGGGTAAAGCCGGTGCCCAAGTCGAGCTCCACCGTTTGTTCATCACTGGCCCATTTACGCAGTTTCTCGAACCAGGGCTCGAAGTAACGCGCCTGCAGTTTGCGACCATCGGCCTGTTTCGCTGCCACGGCGTCGTGACAGATCTGCTGCAGTTCATCCGCCCATTGGGCCCACGGCGCCTTGAGTTGGCGTAACTGCTCGACGCGCTGTTGCAGCGCGGCATCGATCAGCGCTTGCGGTTGCGCTTCGTCCTGCTGTGCACGCACACGGCCGAACAGCGGCCGGATGCGCGGCAGCAGGGCATCGGGACTGCCCCATTGGCTGCGCACCCAGTTCAGCGCTTCGCCGTGCATGCCATAACAGAAGCGCCGCCAGTAGTCGCGCATGACTTGGCCAAGCAGGTCGCTGTGGTCGGTTTCCAGGCTTTGGGTGAACAGGCTGCCGCTGTCGAAGGCATGCTCGCGGAGCATGCGCTGGCACCAGCCGTGGATGGTCGACACGGCTGCTTCATCCATCCACTGCACGGCGACTTCCAGCCGGTTGGCGCAGCGGGGCCAGTGTGCTTCGGCGTAGTCGTCGCGCAGCTGCAGCAGCAGCGGGTCGCCGCCTTCCAGTTCGCCGCGGAAGAACCGCGCAGCCTCGGCCAGACGAGCGCGGATACGCTCGCGCAGCTCCTTGGTGGCGGCATCGGTGAAGGTCACCACGAGAATCTGCGGCGGTAGCAATTCGCGGCCAAAGCCTTGCTCGCCGCCGTGGCCGAGGATCAGGCGCAGGTACAGTGCAGAAATGGTGAAGGTCTTGCCCGTACCGGCGCTGGCTTCGATCAGCTGGCTACCCTGCAGGGGAAAACTCAATGCCAGGGGGCGGGCCTGGGTCATGCTTGACTCTCCGGATTGCCTTGGGCCTGCCAGTCGGCGCTGAACAGGGGGCGGTACAAGGCTTCACACCAGCCTTCGAAAGTTTCGTCGGCGCTGAGCGCGGCGAAATCGCGGAACTGCCGCGCCAGGGCAACACTTTCGCTGCGCTCGCCAAAACTGGTGCGGCCATCCCCCTCGTAGGCACGGATGGCGGCAGCCATGGCCTTGTCAGGATCGTCCTGGGCCAGCCAGGCGAAAGCGGTCTTGGCGGCCACAGGCAACGGAGCATTCATCGCAGCCTGGCGCGCGAGTAGCAGGTGACCCAGCTGTTCGGCAGCCTGGGCCTGCGGCAAGGGGCCGAGCAGCAGTGTGATGTCGCTGGCCAGCAGCGCGCTGTGCAGGGGGTAACCCGCAGCGCAAGCTGCCAGGTGCATCACCCAGCTGGCAATCAGGCGGTGCCACTTGAAGGTGTTGCGCCCGGCGCTGATGGTGTTGGGCACCGTGGTGATGCTCAACAGGCTTTGATCGTCGGCCTTGTAGACCCGGCCCAGCCAACCCTCAAGACGATGGTTTGCATGTTCGAAGTGGATCGGCAGCGCACCGTCGACCACCGTTGGCCAGCGCTGCATCAGTTCGCGATGACGTTGCAGCAGATCGGTCAACGGCTGGATCAGTTCGGCCTGCAGCAGTTCACCAAACCCCGCCAGAGGCAGCATGCCGCAGGCTTGCAGCCGCCGGGCCTGAGCCTGTAATGCGTGCTCGGCGTTATCCGGATCGCTCAGGGCGGCGCCCAGCAGGCTCTCGCTGGCGCTGTAGCGTTGCAATGCGTCCAGAACAAATGGCTCTTCATCTGGCGTGGGCGCTTCCAAGGCTTCGAAGAACACTTTCAGCCGCTGGCTGAAGAAATGCCTTACTGGGTGACGCAAGAAGTCCTGCAACTGAGTGAGCGTCAGCGCTTCATCGCTGACGTAAGGAGGCAGGTCGAGGTCTGGCTGCTCGTGGTCAGTGGTGTGCTGGTGCAGCAATTGCCACTCGTGGGCATAGCTGAACAGCGCACTGCCCTTCTGGAAATAGCGCGCACTGAAAGGCTGCAGCGGGTGCTCCTGAGTCAATGCGTGGAGCAGGTGCTCACCGTCAGCATCACCCTTGAGGCGCCAACCGGCAGCCAGGTGATCGCGTAGCTGGCCGATCAACACCGAGGCGGGCCGCTCGCTGTTATCACGGATGCTACGACCCACCCAGCTGATATAGAGCTGGTCACGTGCCGACAGCAGCGCTTCAAGCAGCAGATAGCGGTCGTCCTCGCGACGCGAACGATCACCGGGCCGGTAGTCGCTGGCCATCAGGTCGAAGTCCAGCGGCGGCTGGGCGCGGGGGTAGTCGCCATCGTTCATACCCAGCAAACAGACGACGCGGAACGGAATGGCCCGCATCGGCATCAAGGTGCAGAAGTTCACCGAACCGGCGAGAAAACGCTGGGACAGCTTGCCTTCGTCGAGGCCCGACAACCAGGCCTCGCGGATCACCGTGAGTGGCAGCTGGTCTTGCAGGCCTACGGTTTCGCAGACTTCCAGCCAGCCATCGCGCAATTCCTGCAGTTGCATCAACAGGTATTCGTCGTGCTCCTCTTCGGCAAGGAAGAACACTTGCAGCAACGCGTTGAGGCGATCCCCCCATTCACTGGCAGTGGCAGGTTGAGACAAGGCTTGGTTGGCCACATCGAGGGCATCGAGCAATGCGACCAGCGGGCCGATCAAGGCGGCATCCAGGCCGCCGATTTCATCGTAGGGTTCGATGCCGTCGCAACCCTCTCCCATGCCAACCGCGTAGCCCAGCAGCATGCGCCGCAGGCCGAAGCGCCAACTGTTCTGCTCAAGGCCCTGGGGCAACCCGAGGGTGGCGCGCTGGTCGGCGTTCAACCCCCAGCGAATACCCGCGCCTTCGATCCAGCGGTGCAGGGTGGGCAGGTCACTTTCGCGGATGCCGAAACGCGCGCGGACCGCCGGAACGTCGAGCAGGTCGAGCACCTCGCTGACGGTGAAGCGGCTGTCGGGGAGTTTGAGCAGGTGCTCAAGCGCAATCAGCAGCGGATCACGGCCACGCTGGCCTTGGTCGGTCAGGGTAAACGGGATGTAGCGCGGGTCGTTGCGCTGCAATTGCCCGAACACCGCGCGGATATGCGGCGCGTAAGTGTCGATTGCCGGGAGCATGACGATGACGTCACGCGGGCGTAGCGTCGGATCGGCGCTGAAACGGGCCAGTAGTTGATCGTGGAGGATTTCCACCTCACGCTGCGGGCTGTGTGCCACATGGAAACGCACCGAACGGTCCTTGGCCAGGTTGACCTCGGGCCACAGCTCGCGGCTTTCAGCCAGTGGGCGCAGTTCAAGAATGTCGTCCTGAAGCTGGTTCAGCAGCGTGGTGGGCTGGCCTTCGCTGAACAGGTCGATACGGCCATCGCTGAATACGCCCTGGTAACTGCCCGGGTCGTCGTAGCTGTCCAGCAGGTTGATGTAATCACGGCCTTGCTTGCCCCAGGCTGCGAGCAATGGGTGAGCATGCTGATGCAGCGACTCGTCATCCAGCTGCACGGGCATGCCTGGCTTGCGCTGTTGACGCTTGTACTGGTGACGCAGCAGGTCCTTGTCGGCAACGATGTCTGCCCAGTGGTGACGGCAAGGGTTGTGAACGCAGAGCAGTACCTGGCTGAAACGGGACAAACCGGCAAGCGCTTCCAATGCCTGGGCAGGCAAAGAAGAAATACCGAATACGATCACCCGCGAAGGAAGCCCGTGAGGTGCGCTTTGCAGGCTGTTGATCCGTTCGATGAAGCGCTGGTGTACCCCTGCCCGGCTCTGCGCCATGCCCAGTTCGCCAACATCTTCAAGCAATGCCCGCCACAGTTCGGCCTGCCAGCGGTTGCCTGGGGCGAGGGGCTTGCGCTCTCCACGGGCGGTATTGAGGATGTGCTCGCCGGCTGCCCAGTCCTTGAGCCAGTCGGCACGATAGACCTGGTATTGGTCGAACAGGTCTGCCAGGCGCTCGGCCAGCTGATAGCGCTTGCGCAGGTCATTGTCATCGGTGAGAAAGCGACGTAGCGGTTCGAAATGCGGGCGCTCGATCAGTGCAGGCAACAGGCGCATCAGGCGCCAGGTCAGCGGTGCTTTGTCGAGCAGCGAAACTTCTGGGATCTCGTCGCGCCCGAGCACTTTGCGGTACAACTGCCACATGAAGCTACCGGGCAGTTGCACATCGATGGCGGCAGCAATCCCGCACCCCCCCATGTCATCGTCTTGTGGGTCCTCGGCAAGGGCGAGCTTGAGCCATTGGGCGATGCCATTGCTTTGTACCAGGGCGATTTCGTTTTCCAGCGGTGCCAGCGGGTAGCGGCGCATCCAACTCACGACCAGGCTGCGCAGGTCGTCCAGGCGGTTGCCGTGGACGATCATGAAACCAGGTTGCAGTGAGGTAGTGCTGGGCATGGAAAAGTCCCTGGGAGAATAAGGGGGAACGATATCACGGCTGGCTGCCGATGCTGGGCCAGGTAAAAGCCAGAAAAGACAAAACCCCTACCTGCATGCGCAGATAGGGGTTTTGCGAAATGAATCTTGACGATGACCTACTCTCACATGGGGAAACCCCACACTACCATCGGCGATGCATCGTTTCACTACTGAGTTCGGGATGGGATCAGGTGGTTCCAATGCTCTATGGTCGTCAAGAAATTCTGTTGCCAGAATGTCTTTTGAACACTCTTGGCTAATTCGGATATGTGAATTTGTGGTCGTGCGAACTTTCGGTTCGTATCATCTTCACCACCGCAATCTGCGCTAGCAAATTGCTTGGGTGTTATATGGTCAAGCCTCACGGGCAATTAGTATTGGTTAGCTCAACGCCTCACAGCGCTTACACACCCAACCTATCAACGTCGTAGTCTTCGACGGCCCTTCAGGGAACTC